>CAIXMB010000104.1 GCA_903920435.1 uncultured Actinomycetes bacterium | reverse complement strand
GGCGAGGTTGATCGCCTCGGTGCCGCCCGACGTGAACGTCACCTCCACCGGGTCGGCACCCACCGACACGGCGACGCGCTCACGGGCCTCTTCGAGCATCCGTTTCGCGTCTTGGCCCTGGGAGTGGATCGACGACGGATTGCCCACGACGGCGAGCGCGGCGACGTAGGCGTCGAGCACGTCGGGGCGCAGCGGGGTCGTCGCGGCGTGGTCCAGGTAGATGGCCATGTAACAAGCATGACTCACGCGCCCTTTACTCTTGACCCCATGCCTGATCACCTTGCCGACCTCGGAGTTCGCCTCGGCGACAAGGGCGGCGAGCTGCGGGTGTGGTCGGCATCGGCCACCGCCATGGAGCTCTGCCTGTTCGACGCGAAGGATCCGTCGTGGGTCGCGAAGACCATCCCGATGGCCAAGGGCGACGGCGACGTCTGGTCGGCGAGCTCGAAGTTGCTGGTGCCGGGCGCGCGCTACTCGATCCGCGCGAGCGGCCCCACGACACCGGGCCACGCGTTCGACCCGTCGCTGCACCTCATCGACCCCTACGCTCGCGGGCTCGCCCGCACGTCGAGCGGCGACTGGCGCGGGTACGTGCAGGAGCCCGACACCTTCGACTGGGGCAACTCGGTGAAGCCGCGCATCGGCATGGATCACACGGTTCTCTACGAGGCGCACGCGAAGGGCATCTCGAAGCTCAACCCCGACGTGCCCGAAGAACTGCGCGGCACCTACGCCGGCCTCGCCCACGAGTCGACGATCGCCTACCTCAAAGACCTCGGCGTGACGACGGTCGAACTGCTGCCGGTGCACCAGTTCGTGAGCGAACAGCGGCTCATCAAGCAGGGGCTCGTCAACTACTGGGGCTACAACACCCTCAACTTCTTCACCCCGCACGCCGCCTACGCCAGCAAGGAGGCCCAGTTCGGCGGAACCGGCGCCGTGCTGCGCGAGTTCAAGGGCATGGTCAAGCTGCTGCACGAGGCGGGCCTCGAGGTCGTGCTCGACGTCGTCTACAACCACACCGCCGAGGAGGGCCTCGGCGGCCCGACCACCTCGCTGCGCGGGCTCGACAACAAGAACTACTACCGCCAGACCCCCGACGGCGCGTACGTGGATGTCACGGGCTGCGGCAACTCGGTGAACACCGCCACCCCCGCCGCCCAGCGCCTCATCCTCGACTCCCTGCGGTACTGGGCCAACGACGTGCGCATCGACGGATTCCGCTTCGACCTCGCCGCCACGCTCGGCCGCGACGAGAACAACGAGTTCCAGCCCGAGCACCCCCTGCTGCTCGCGATCCGCGACGACCCGCAACTGAGCGACACCAAGATCATCGCCGAGCCGTGGGATGTGGGCATGGGCGGCTGGCAGGTCGGCCAGTTCCCGGGCGGCGCTCAGAACCGCGGCTGGTCGGAGTGGAACGACGGCTACCGCGACCGGATGCGCGACTTCTGGCTCACCGACATCGGGGCCGCGCGTGCGACCGGCTCCGCCCCGAACGGCATCGGGTCTCTGGCCCGGAGGCTCGCGGGGTCTGCACACGTGTTCTCGCAGGAGCGCGGGCCGATGGCATCCGTGAATTTCATCACCGCCCACGACGGCTTCACGATGGCCGACCTCACCGCCTACAACGAGAAGCACAACCTCGGCAACGGCGAGAAGAACCGGGACGGCACCGACAACAACCACTCGTTCAACTACGGCGCCGAGGGCCCGACCGACGACGAGTCGATCCTCGAGGCCCGCTGCAAGGCGATGCGCAACCTGCTCGGCACGCTGCTGCTGAGCGCCGGCATCCCCATGCTCACCGCCGGCGACGAGTTCGGCCGCACGCAGCGCGGGAACAACAACGCCTACAACCAGGACGGCGAGCTCACCTGGCTGCCGTGGGAGCACGACGACTGGCAGGATGACCTGCTCGAGGTGACCCGCCAGCTCATCCAGTTGCGGCGCGAGAACCCGGCGCTGCGACCCGTGCGCTACGGCAAGTGGGGCGAGACCGTGCCCAGCGCCACCCAGATGGACTGGTACAACAAGCAGGGCCTCTCGATGGAGCCGAAGGACTGGGACTCCCCCGAGGAGCGCACCCTGCAGTACCTCGCCGCCTCGACCCCCGAGTTCGAGGAGTTCAACCGGATCCTGCTCATCGTGCACGGCCTCGAGGACGACGTGACCGTCACCCTGCCGGAGCACGAGGGCGTGACGTCGTACACCCTGCTGTGGGACTCCGCGGTCGAAGACGCGACGGAGTCGATGGAGGAGCACGGCCCCGGCAGCGAGCTCGTCGTCGCCGGCGCGTCGATGCAGTTGTTCCGTGCCCACTAGCCCGGCCACGGTCGCGCTCGCCGCGGCGGGCATCGCCTTCACGCCGCACGAGTATGCGCACGATCCGGCGAACACCAACTTCGGCCTCGAGGCCGCGGAGGTGCTGGGCCTCGACCCCGGTCAGGTCTTCAAGACCCTGATGACGGATGTCGACGGCCGCCTCGTCGTGGCGATCGTGCCGGTCTCCGGAAAGCTGGACCTCAAGTCGCTCGCTGCGGCGGTCGGTGGCAAGAAGGCCGAGATGGCGGACCCGAAGCTCGCGGAGCGCCGCACGGGCTACGTCGTCGGCGGCATCTCCCCCATCGGCCAGAAGCTGCAGCACGAGACCGTGCTCGACGAGACGGCCGAGCTCTACGACACGGTGTACGTGTCGGGCGGCCGCCGGGGCTTCGACATCGAGCTCGCGCCCGCCGACCTCGTGCGGGCGACCGGCGCGGTCATCGCGGCAATCGGTCGCTAAAGCGGTTTCGCAGGTAAGCTCTACCGCGTGACTACCAAGTCGGTTCGACTCATCGATCTCGCGCGCGCCGCGAGTGTGTCGATCGCGACGGCGTCCCAGGTCATGAACGGGTCTGGCCGCGTCGCCGAGCAGACCCGTGAACGGGTTCTCGAGACGGCCCGGCGGCTCGACTACCGGCCGAACGCGCTGGCGCGCTCGGTGGCATCCGGGCGCAGCAACACGATCGGCATCCTCGCCGAGAACGCCGTCGGCGCCTTCTGCATGCCCGTGCTCGTGGGCGTCAACCGCGCCCTCACCGACGTCGACCTCGCGAGCACCCTCTACGACGCGCAGCACGACGGCAAGCAGCGCCGCGAGCATGTGCGCCGCCTTCAGTCCCGCCACGTCGACGGGGTCGTGGTGATCGGCGAGGGCAGCGACTTCGTGAGCGCCTCGGTCTCGCACGACTTCTCCGGACCGGTCGTCTACGCCTTCTCACGGTCGGACGAGGCGGACGACCTGTGCACCCTCCCGGATGACGCGTACGCCGGCGGTCTCGCTGCGGAGCATTTCGCGAGTATCGGCCGCACCCGCGTCGCGCATGTCACCGCCGAGGCGAGCAGGGCCTCCGTGCGCGATCGCGCCCACGGCCTGCGCGCGGGCCTCGAGTCGCGCGGGCTCTCGCTCGTCGAGCCCGTGCGCCACGGCGACTTCACACGCGAGTGGGGCTTCACCGCCGCGAAGGCGATCATCGCCGACGGTGTCGACTGCGACGCGATCTTCGCGGGGAACGACGAGATCGCCGTGGGACTGCACGCTCAACTGCTCGCGGCGGGCATCCGGGTGCCCGAGGACATCGCCATCATCGGCGTCGACAACAAGGCCGGCCAGGCGGGCGTCACGGAGACGCTGCTCACGACCATCGACCTGCGGTTCGAGGTCGTCGGCTCTGCCGCCGTGGAACTCGTGGCCGCCAAGCTCGCGGGCGACGAGGTCTCGACCACGCTCGTGCCGGGTGCGCTCGTGCCCGGGCGCTCGACCCTGGGCGGGGCGCCCACTCCGCGCTCGCTCGTCGTCGAGGCGCTGCTGGGCTGAGGTCGTCCCGCCGCGATTCCTCTGCCGGGGACTTCGCGTCAGCGACGACACCGTCGCCTCAATCGTTCCGCCAACTCAGGACGTTTGTTAGGGCTTCGGCCCAATGTCCTGAGTTGGCGGAATGGGCGAGAACCGCGGCGTGCGGGGTGAGCGCGCGCGTCGAGTTGCCCACTTCGAACAGTGTTGGGACGATCGAACCGGCAGAAGTGGGCAACTCGTCGAGGCTTGACTCACTAGACACGAGAGGGCGACGCAGTGGGGCGCCGGGGAGGTCTCGACAGGCTCGACTCGCTCAGTCCTTCAGGCCCGAGGTCGCGCCGACGCCGGAGAGGATCTGCTTCTGGAACACCACGAACAGGAGCACCGGGATGATCGTCGCGATGAACAGGGCCGCGAGGAAGATCGAGAGGTCTGTCGTCTTGCCCACCAGCGGGAGCGCCACCGAGATCGGCTGCACCTCGGAGTTGGCGAGCACGAGCGAGGGCCAGAGGTAGTCCTTCCACGCGGCGATGATCGAGAGGAGTGCCACGACGCCGAGGATCGGGCGCGACAGCGGGAGCACGATGTACCAGAGCATCCGGAGATTGCCGACCCCGTCGATCCGGGCGGCTTCGATGAGCTCGCGGGGCATCGCGCGGAAGAAGCCCACCATGATCAGGATGCTGAACGCATTCGCGGCGGCGGGCAGCCACACCGCCCAGTAGGTGTTCTGCAGTTGAGGCCGAAGGGCGGCACGTCGAGGATAGTGAGGTACAGCGGCACGAGCGACACGACCCCCGGCACGAAGAGCGTCGCGAGGATGGCGCCGCTCAGCACTCCCGCCCAGCGCGGCTTGAGGATGGCGATGACGTACGCCGCCGAGCACGCGACGAGGAGATTCGCGAGGCACGAGCCCACGGCGACGAACACGGTGTTGAGCAGGTACTTGCCCATGTCGACGGTGGTGAAGGCGGCGGCGTAGTTCGTCCACTCGTCCGCGTGCAGCCACACCGCGAACGGATCGCGGAGCACCTCCTGCGTCGTGTTGAGCGAGGCGAACGCGAGCCACACGAGCGGGCCCAGGCCCGCGACGGCGACGCCGACGAACACCAGCACGTGCACGAGCCGCACCGCGATGCGCGTCGCCGGGCGGCCGAGATCGTGCCGCGAGACGAGGGTGCGGAAGTCGTCGCTCACGAGTCGCTCCAGCGGCGCGTGACGAGCAGGTAGACGGCCGAGAGCGCGGCGAGGAACAGCGCGAGCAGCACGCCCAGCGCCGTCGCGGCGCCGTAGTCCCCCGCCGTGAACGCGTACCGGTAGAGCAGCACGAGCACGGTCACCGTCGCGTTCTGCGGCCCTCCGCCCGTGAAGAGGAAGGGCTCGGCGAACACCTGCGTCGCGCCGATCAGTTGCAGCAGCAGCATGATCACGATGACGGTGCGCAGGGCGGGGAGCGTGACATGCCACGCCCGGGACACAATGCCCGCGCCGTCGAGTTCCGCTGCCTCGTAGAGCTCGGGGCGCACTCCCGTGATGGCGGCGAGGTAGATCAGAGTGGCGGTGCCCGCGCCCGCCCACGTCGCCTCGAGCACGATCGAGGGCATCGCGGAGGCCGCGGAGTTGAGCCACGGCTGGGCTCCGATGCCCACGAGTGCGAGGATGCGGTTGAAGAGCCCACTCTCGCTGGAGTCGTAGAACACCTTCCACAGCAGGATGGCGACGACCGGCGGGACGATCACGGGCAGGTAGGCGAGGAACGACGCGAGCCGCCGCGACGGCCCGCGCAGGGTGGAGACGGCGACCGCGAGGAGGATGGGCAGCGGGAATCCGAACAGGATCGCGAGGAGCGTGAACCAGAGGGTGTTGAGTACCGCGGTGCCGAGCAGCGGGTCGGCGAGCACGTACTCGAAGTTGGAGAAGCCGACCCACGTGGGGTCGGAGACGAAGTTCCACTTCTGGAAGCTCATCACCATGCCCTGCAGCAGGGGCTTCCACGAGAAGTAGCCGAAGACCACGAGGGTGGGCACGGCCAGGGCGAGGGTGCTGAGCCCGCCCCTGCGGCGCCAGCGCGTGAGGCGCGAGGCGGATGCTGCTGCTGTCATGGTTCTCCGGGGCTGCTGCGGGGGCCGGGATCGCCGGCCCCCACAGGTCTGACTATCGGCCGAGCTTGCCCTGCACTGCCTTGGCGGCCTCGGCGACGAGCGAGTCGATATCGGCATTCTCGTCGGTGAGTACAGCCTGCACGACCGGGTCGAGTGCCGCGTAGAGCTCCTGCGCATTGGCGACGGGCTCCGAGAGCACGGTCTGCTTCGGCGCGCGGTCGAGGTACGGCTGGAAGTTCGACGTCGGCACGTTGTTCACCGAGGCGATCCACCCGAGGTAGGTCGCGTACTGCTCGTCGCTCACGGGCGACAGGCCCGGGATGGCGACCGCGGTGTTCTGCTCGACCTTGAGGTTGGCGTCCTCCAGGGCGGCGTCCTCCGTGCGGTACTTGGCGAGCTTGTAGTAGTCGATCCACTCGACCGCCGCGACCTTCTCGGCCTCGGTCGCCTTCGCGTTGACGATCTCGACGTTGCCGCCTGCGAGCGTCACCGTCTCGTCGCCCGACACCGTTGGCAGGGTGGTGAAGCCGAAGTCCTCAGACGGCATTCCGAACACCTCGACCACCGGCTGGTACGCGAGCGACTGGATGACGAACATGCCCACCTGGCCCGCGGCGAACTGCTGCGCGAGATCGGCCGCGCCGAGCAGGAAGTTCGACCCCATGGAGTTGTCCTCCCAGCGCAGGTCGTGCAGGTACTGCAACGCGTCCTTGGTGGCGTCGGCGTCGAAGGTGACCTCCGTGCCGTCCGCGTTCTCCATGGTGCCGCCGCGGCTGTAGGTCTCGGCGGCGAGGATCCAGCCGCCCTGGTTGTCCTTCGTGAGCTGCGAGAACCCGGTCTTACCGGTCTTCTCCGCGATCGTCTTCGCGGCGTCGCGCACCTCGTCCCACGTGGTGGGCGGGTTGTCGGCGTCGAGGCCGGCCTCCTCGAAGATCGCGCGGTTGTAGGCGAGCCCCAGCGAGTAGGCGTCGGTCGGGATTCCGTAGACCTGCCCCTTGGCGTCCTGCGCGATGGCGAGCGTGGAGGCGTTGAGCGAGCCCGCGAGACCGGCCGTCTCGAGAGCGGTGGTGATGTCCGCGACTTGGCCGCGCTGGATGAGGCCGCTCATCTCGGTGAACGCCACACCGATGACGGTGGGAAGGTTGCCACCGGCAAGCTGCGCCGCGAACGTCTGCGGGTCCCAGGTTGCCTCTGAGGTCTTGATCGTCCAGTTCGGGTGAGCATCGCGGAAGGCGTCGAGCTTCTCGTTGAAGTAGGCGAGCTCTGCCTCCTGGGTCGCGGGAGGCTGATTGCCGACGGTGATCGTGACTTTCTGATTGTCGATGTCCTCCGCCGTCGGCGCGCTGGGGGCGCATGCCGCGAGGGACAGAAGACCGACGACGGTGACCGCCGCCAGTGCCTTGCTGGTGAGTTTCATCATCGAAACCTTTCTCGGCCGAGCCTGCGCTCGAGCGTCGTTGCTGTGGTGCGTGAGGGGGTGCTACCGTGTGACCCGCGCTGCCAAAGCGCTTTATCACTTGGCTGGAATGAGCATCGTCGCTGGCGCCCCACAAGTCAAGCCAATCATGCAAAATGCCGAAATTGCGGCACCGAAAGGACTTCTGCTCAATGTTGCGAAACGTTTTGAACGACGGCTGGAGCGGCGCGCTGGCGTCGGACACCCCGGGCGAGTTCGCGCACTTCCCGGCAACGGTGCCGGGTGGCATCTTCACCGACCTGCTCGCCACCGGCCTCATCCCCGATCCGTTCGACGGCGACAACGAGAAGAAGCTGCACTGGGTGGGCGACAGCGACTGGAGCTACTCCACGACCTTCGCCGCGCCCGCGGTCGGCGTCGACCGCACCGACCTCGTGTTCCACGGCCTCGACACGATCGCCCGCATCGTCGTCAACGGTCACCAGATCGCCTCGACCGCCAACATGCACAGGACCTACCGGATTCCCGTCGAAGGGCTGCTGCCCGAGGGCAACACCCTCGAGGTGCACTTCAGTGCCCCGCGCCGCGTCGGTGCCGAGCTGCGGGACAGGTACGGCGTGCGCCCCGTGGCGTTCAACGACGTGAGCCCGTTCCTGCGCAAGATGCAGTGCGACTTCGGGTGGGACTGGGGGCCCGACCTCGCGCCGAGCGGCATCTGGCGCGACGTGGTGCTCGAGTCGTGGAGCACGGCACGGCTCGCGAGCGTGCGCCCGATCGTGAGCGTCGACGCGGCCGATCGGGGAACCGTCCGGTTCGAGGTGGAACTCGAGCGGGTGAGCGGCGCGCCCGTGACCGTGAAGGCATCCGTGGGCGGCGTGAGCGTTG
>CAIXMB010000103.1 GCA_903920435.1 uncultured Actinomycetes bacterium | reverse complement strand
TCACGTCCACACCGCTGAATATGCGGATGCCGCGGACTTCACCGGTAAGAGCGTCGTGGTCGTCGGCGGCGGAACGTCTGCCATCGGCTTCTTGCTCGAACTCGAGTCGGTCGCCTCGCAGACCACGTGGGTGAGCCGCCGGCCCATCGACTTCCTCGAGGACGGCGAGCTCAACCTGGAGGCGCGGCAGGAGGCGGTCCAGGCGCAGGACGCGGCGGCTCGCGCCGGCGCCGCGCTGCCGAGCATCGTGAGCGGCACGGGCGTTCCCCGCACCCGACGCATCCAGGCAGGCATCGAGCGCGGCGTGCTCACCCCCCGCCCCATGTTCGCCTCGATCGAGCCCGACGGGGTGCGCTGGGCCGACGGTGCATTCCAGCAGGCGGATGCGATCATCTGGTCCACCGGCTTCCGACCGGAACTGCGCCATCTCGCGCCCCTGAAGCTGCGGGAGAAGGAGGGCGGCGTCGTCGTCGCCCAGGGCGCATCGTGGAAGGACCCGCGTATATTCTTCGCGGGGTATGGACCTCAGGCGTCGACGATCGGCGCCAACCGGGCCGGGCGCCTCATCGCGCGCCAGGTGATCGCGACGCTCAGCAAGCTGTCGTCGAGCCGGTAGTCGATCAGCCGACCGCGGGGCTCCCGGGGGCGAACACCGCGACGAGCGAGGCGAAGAAGAGCGCCACCGCGCCGCCCGCGAGCAACGTCAGCACGATCACGATCACGAAGGTGACGGCCGGCCCGCGTGACCGGGCGCCATCGGCTGCGACCTTCCGCGCCCGCACCGCGAAGTAGAGCACTCCCGCGAGGATGACCACGAGCAGCGAGCTCGGCGCCGACAGCTCTCGCGCTCGGAGAGCACGCCCGTCGAGCTCGGCGATGATGACGAGCACGATGAGGCCCACGACCGCCGCGCCAGCACCGAGAAGGGGCAGCATCGTGGGGTCGCTACCGAGCAAGGCGGTGGCGCCGACGAAGACCCCGCCGACGGTGAGCAGGTAGAGCCAGGGCGCGAACGCGAGAACCCAGATCGCCCCGGTGTTGGCGCTGGCCGCCCGCTCGACGGCCACCTTCGGCTCGCGAGTGGCGCGCGCGGCCTTCGGCTGCTTGGGCGGCTTGCCCTTCCCGGGCGCCGGGCGCTCGACCGGGGCGTCCCACCCCCAGTCCTTCGGGCGCGCGGGCGGGGCGTCGCCGCGGGGAGCGGTGTCGTCGGTCCATTGCCGGCCGTCCCACCAGCGCCATTGCGCTGCCGAGTTCCTCGGGTCGGGATACCAGCCCGCGATCGGTTCGTCGCTCACGCCGCCAGCCTACGAGTTCAGCCCACGACGAAGGGCAGCGAACCGCCCAGCACCTCTCCCGTCGCTCCGACCACGACCTGACCGCGCTCGCCCCCGAACACGAGGCCGTCGACGGTGAGGGCACCCACGACGGCGCTCGGCGAGATGCCGAGTTCGCCGGCGCGGGCATCCGGTCGCAGTCCGAGCACGCTCGACAGCACGGAGACCGCCGCCGCGGCCGACCACGCCTGGGGGCGGCACGCCGCGGGGTAGGGCACGGGGGCGGGCACGGCAGAGGCCGCGTCGCCGGAGTGCAGCTCGGGCATCCGGTAATCGAAGCCGGATGCCGCGGCCAGCAGCCCCCGCACCAGCTCGTCGGCCTCGTCCCGGAAGCCGTCGCGCGCAAGCCCCGCGATGGCGATGGCCGTGTCGTGGGTCCACACGCTGCCGCCGTGGTAGCTGAGCGGCCAGTAGCCCGCCGAGTCGGTCGACATCGTGCGCAGGCCGTAGCCGGAGTTGAGGGTGGGGTCGACGAGCCTGCGGGCGATCATGCCCGCCTGCCGCTCGTCGAGGATGCCCGTGCCGAGCACGTGCCCGAGGTTGCTCGTGACCGTGTCGACGGGCTTCTTGGCGGCGTCGAGGGCGATGGCGAGGTACGCACCGTCGCCGTCCTCGATCCAGAACGACTCGTGGAACTTGTCGCGCAGGCGCGCGGCCCACGCACGCCAGGGGGCACCCGATCCGCCGAACGCGTCGAGCAGGTCGGCGCCGTGCGTGGCCGCCTCGTAGGCGTACGCCTGCACTTCGACGAGGGCGATCGGCCCGTCGGCGAGCGAGCCGTCGCGCCACTGCACGGAGTCGCCCGAGTCCTTCCAGCCCTGGTTCGACAGACCACGGCCGCTCTTGTCGGAGTACTCGAGCAGGCCGTCGCCGTCGGCGTCGCCGAAGTCGCGCATCCACTCGAGCGCGCGCTCGAGGTGCGGGATCAGCGCGCGCACCTCGTCGTCCGGGAGGCCCCAGGTCCACGCGTCGTGCAGCAGGCAGATCCAGAGTGCCGTCGCATCCACCGTGCCGTAGTACAGCGGGGGCAGGTGGATGCCCTCGCCCGGCATCACGAGCTCACCGCGGCGCAGCTCGTGCATGATCTTGCCGGGCTCCTCGGCGGTGGCGGGCACGTCGGAGGTGCCCTGCAGCCCGGCGAGGACGCGGAGGGTGTCGCCGGCGAGCTGCGTGCCGAGCGGAAGCATGAAGCGCGCCGCCCACAGCGAGTCGCGGCCGAACAGCGTGAAGAACCAGGGCGCGCCCGCGGCGAGGAACTGCAGCTCGGGCTCGCGCGTCGTGACCAGGCGCAGGGCGTCGAGGTCCGCCAGCGCGCGGCCCGCCCAACGGGTGAGGCGGTCGTCGCCGGACGTCACCGCGGGGGTCGACCACGGCGCGGCCTCGGTCGCACCCTGCACGACGGCGAGGGCATCCGTCGCCTCGTATGCCCACTCGACGGCGGCGCTGCCGTGCGCCGGCACCGAGACCGTCCAGGTCAGCTCGCCGGACTTCACGGATGCCCCGGGCGCGCGCAGCACGACAGAGACGTCGTCGCCCGCCCACGTCGCGCGCTCGCCGTCGACGCTGATGATCGGCCCACCCACGGGTCGCGCGCCGGACTTGACGGTGTCCATGCTCGTGACGTCGGCGAGGTAGCCGACGCGCACGAACACCTCGAGGGGCGTGGCGAGGCGGGAGATGATCTCGAAGCGCTCCCGGATGCCCGTGGTGGAGGCCGTGCGGGTGTGCTCCGCACGCACTCCGGGGTCGGGCGTCGGGTCGTCGAGCGCGCGCACGATGGAGACGAACGTGACCGTGTCGGCGCCGCGCGGCACGGTCGCGATGTGCTCGACGGGGGCACCCGCGACGGTGATCGACTGCGCGGAGACGAAGCGCACATCGGAGAAGTAGAGGCCGTGGATGGGCTGCGCGCCGATGGTTCCGTCGGCGGCCGACCAGGCCTGCGTGGGCGCCCGCAGCACGACGGTCTCGTCGTGGAGGAGGGGCTGCCGTGGCTGGTCCTGGGGCATGCTGTCGACTCCTCGTTGATTCCGTCGGCGCGATCCGGTTGACAATCGCGCTTAGACAGGTAACGTAACACTCAGGATTTGAACGATCAAACTTTCCGGGTTAGATCGTTCAACGAGAGCCAAGGGAGGCGCGAGCGTGGCACAACTGCCCACTGTCGAAGACGTCGCCCGCGTCGCGGGCGTCTCGCGCCAGACCGTCTCGAACGTGCTCAACTCGCCCGAGATCGTGAAGTCGGGCACCCGGGAGCGCGTCGAATCCGCGATCCTCCAGCTCGGCTACCGACCGCACGCGAGTGCCCGTCGACTGCGCACGCGCCAATCGTCGACCATCGGCATCCGTCTCGATCCGCTGCTCAACGGCATCTCCGGCTCGATCCTCGACCGGTACCTGCATGCCCTCACCGAGCAGGCAGCCCAGCGCGGCATGCGCATCATGCTCTTCACGGCCACCGATCCGGTCGACGAGATCGAGCAGTACCGCAACCTCCGCGACGGCGCCGATGTCGACGCCTTCGTCGTGACCGCCACCCGCTACGAGGACCCGCGCATCGAGTGGCTCATCCGTGAGCGCGTGCCGTTCGTCGCGTTCGGCCGGCCCTGGGGCGAGGATCTCGACAGCCCCGACCGGCTGTGGGTCGACGTTGACGGCTACGCGGGCTCGTACGACGCAACCCGGCACCTCATCGGACGCGGCCTGCGCAACATCGGCTACCTCGGCTGGCCCGAGGGCTCGGGCACCGGAGACGAGCGCCGCAAGGGCTGGGCCGCTGCCATGACCGAGGAGTTCGGCCTCGACGACGCCCAGCTCGACGCGCTGACCACCCGCACCGAGGAGAGCGTGCCGTTCGCGCGCCGCATCGTCGAGGAGCTGTTCGCCCGCGAGCACGGCCTCGACGCCCTCGTCTGCGTGAGCGACTCCCTCGCGCTCGGCGCGATGATGGCCGTCAACGAGGCCGGGCAGAAGAAGTTCCCCGTCATCGGGTTCGACAACACGCCCGTCGCCCAAGCGGTCGGTCTCTCGAGCGTCGAGCAGCAGCTCGACCAGGTCGCCGCGGCGACCCTCGAACTACTCATGGGAGCGACCGGTCGCCGCGTCCTCCCGCACGGTGAGGGTGCTGCGCAGACGCACCGTCTCATCACCCCGAAGCTTGTCGTTCGCCGGTCGAGTCACCTGGCGCCCGCCGAGGAAATAGGCACCGAGGAAGACGCCGGGAGCACGACCTCCGGCAATCACAATCGAGAGGAAAACCAATGAAGTACAGGAAATGGGGCGCAGCCCTGCTCGCCGCCGGCGTCGTCGCCGGTCTGGGAGCGTGTGCAAGCGGAGGCGGTGACTCGTCCGGTGAGACGAAGGAGCTGAGCATCCTCATCGGAACCAGTGGTGACGCCGAGACGCAGGCCGTGCAGGCCGCGGCCGACGCGTGGGCCGCCGACAACAACGCCAAGGTCGAGGTCGTGGTCGCGAGCGACCTCACGCAGCAGCTGAGCCAGGGGTTCGCCGGCGGCGACGCCCCCGACCTCTTCTACATGAGCTGGGACCAGTTCGCGACGTACGCGAGCAACGGCTACCTCGAGCCGTACGCGGCCGACCTGCCCAACGCTGGCGACTTCTACCCGGCACTGAGCGACACGTTCACCTACGACGGCACCTTCACGTGCGCGCCGAAGGACTTCTCGACGCTCGGCCTCATCATCAACACCGACATGTGGGCCGCAGCCGGCCTCACGGATGCCGACATCCCGACCGATTGGGACAGCCTCGAGGCAGCCGCCACGAAGCTGACGACCGCCGACACCGTGGGCCTGTCGTTCGGCCTCGAGTACGCGCGCCTCGGAGTGTTCATGAACCAGGCGGGCGGCCGGCTCGTCGACGGTGACACCGTCACCGCCGACAGCGCCGAGAACCTCGCGGGCCTCCAGTACGTGCAGAAGCTGCACGACGAGGGCGTCCTGAAGTGGCCGGCCGAGGTCGACGCCGGATGGGGCGGCGAAGCCCTCGGTGCCGGCAAGGCGGCGATGGTGATCGAGGGCCCGTGGATCAAGGGCATCCAGGGCGACTTCCCCGACACCAACTACGCGTCGTACGAGCTCCCGGCCGGTCCGGGCGGAAAGTCGACGTTCACGTTCACGAACTGCTGGGGCATCCCCGCGAACTCCGACACCGCCGACTCGGCGAAGTCGCTCGTGGAGTACCTGACCGCAGACGAGCAGCAGCTCGCCTTCGGTGACGCGTTCGGCGTGCTGCCCTCGACGGAGTCGGCCGCGGCCACCTACGCCGAGCAGCACCCGGAGAACGCCTCGTTCGTCGCCGGGAACGACTACGCCGTGAGCCCCGTGAACTTCGCGGGATCGGCTGCCGTGATCAGCGACTTCAACGCGCAGCTCGCGAGCCTGGTCGGCGGTGACCCCAAGGCGATCCTGGCATCGCTGCAGGAGGAGCTGCAGGCCGCGCTCGACGAGGCCAACGGCAACTAGTACGAGAGGGGAAGACGCCGATGAGCAAGGGAATCCGCGGAGCCGAAGGCCGCTACGGGTGGCTGTTCGTGAGCCCCGCCATCCTCATCATCGGCGTCTTCCTCGTACTGCCGATCGTGCTCGCGCTCTACGTGAGCCTGAGCAATTGGAACGGGCTGGGGTCGCCGCTCGGCAACTCCGACTTCATCGGGGGCGGCAACTACGCCAAGGTACTCGTCGATACCGGTCTCGCGCAGCGCGACTTCGGCACGGCCATCCGCAACAACCTCTACTACGTGATCGCCGTCGTGCCGCTGCAGACCGCGCTCGCGCTGTTCCTCGCGGTGCAGGTCAACCGCCGGATGCTCAAGGGCCGCGGCTTCTTCCGCACCGCCTTCTACTTCCCGTCGGTCACGAGCTCCATCGCGATCACGACGATCTTCATCTTCCTGTTCACCTCGTCGGGGGCAGTGAACCAGGTCATCGGCTGGTTCGGCGTCAACGGTCCGAACTGGTTCAACGACCCGCGCGGCATCCTCGCGCCGCTCACCGGCGCGGTGCCGGGTGACGGACCGCTCGGCCTCGACTGGGCCGCGTGGCTGTCCGGCCCGTCCGTGGCCATGTGCGTGCTCATCATCCTCGCGGTCTTCACGACCTCCGGAACCTTCATGCTGCTGTTCCTCGCCGCCCTGCAGAACGTGAGCGGCGAGATCGAGGAGGCGGCGTCGGTCGACGGCGCTGGCCCGTTCCGACAGTTCTTCTCCGTGACGCTGCCCATGATCAAGCCGACGCTCTTCACCGTGCTGACCCTCGGCCTCATCGGCACGTGGCAGGTCTTCGACCAGATCTACCTCACCGGCGGCGGCGACCCGGGCAAGACCACCCTCACGCCCGCCTACCTTGCCTACGAGACCTCGTTCGCGAACCTCAAGTGGGGCCAGGGGGCGGCGATCTCCTTCATCCTGTTCGCGATCATCGTCGCGCTCACGCTGCTGCAGCGCTGGGTCCTGCGCGACCGCGACCTCGGCGCCTCCGGCGTTCGCCGGCAGAAGCGCGCCCTCGAACGATTGAAGCGGGATGCCGCGGCAGGAGCACAGCGATGACCACGACCGAAGCGGCGGCAGCAGTCGCCACCGAGCAGGCACGCGCTCCCCGCCCGCGCCGCCGCACCCGCACCGCGGGAGCCCGCATCACCCTGCTCGTGACGTACGCGATCCTCATCCTGCTGGCCTTCATCTACATCTACCCGTTCCTGATCTCGGTCGCGTCGAGCTTCAAGACCGATGCGGATGCGACGCAGAACCCGCTGAACCTGCTGCCCGAGACGTGGAGCTTCGCCGCCTACGAGCGCCTCTTCACGACCGTGCCGCTGCTGCAGTGGACCGCCAACTCGGCGTTCATCACCGTCGTCGTCACGCTGTGCAGGGTGTTCTTCGACTCCTTGGCGGGCTACGCGCTGTCGCGGCTCAAGTTCCGCGGGCAGTCGGTGGTGTTCGCGTCGCTGATCGGGGTCATGGCGGTGCCGGGCGTCGTCCTGCTCATCCCGCGCTTCCTCATCCTCAAGCAGTTCGGCCTGTACGACAGCTACGCCGGCATGATCGTGCCGCTCATCATCGACGCGGCGGGCATCTTCATCATGAAGCAGTTCTTCGAGTCGATCCCGGTGAGCGTGGAGGAGGCGGCACGCATCGACGGGGCCGGTATCTTCCGCACCTACCGCTCGATCGTGCTCCCCATGGCGGTGCCGGCGCTCATCACCCTCTTCATCCTGAGTTTCCAGGGCAGCTGGAACGAGTTCTCGCACTTCATCGTGTCGCGGCAGAGTCCCAGCCTCAACACGCTCACCACCGGTGTCGCCTCGCTCACCTCCGGCCAGCTGGGCAGCGGCAACCAATACCCGTTGCAGCTCGCGGCGGCGGTCCTCATGTCGATCCCCGTGGCGATCATCTTCTTCATCTTCCAGAAGCGCATCATGTCCACGTCGGAGGGCGGCGAGAAGGGTTGAGATACTAGGGGCATGACCGACGCAGCCCCCCGCCCCGCCCACCGCCTGTACGCGGTGACCATCGGGCTCGCCCTGCTCGTGATCCTGATCGATCAGGGCACCAAGTTCTGGGCGGAGTCGGCCCTCACCGTCGGCAAGCCCGTGCCCATCATCGGCGACCTGCTGCGCTTCCAGCTCATCTACAACCCCGGTGCGGCGTTCTCGATCGGCACCGGCTTCACCTGGATCTTCACCATCGTCGCCGCCGTCGTGGTCGTGCTCATCGCGATCTTCGCCTGGCGCGTGACGTCGCGCGCCTGGGCGATCCTGCTCGGCCTGCTGCTGGGCGGCGCCGCCACCCACTTCGGTGACCGGATGTTCCGTGCACCGAGCCTCGGGCAGGGCCACGTCGTCGACTTCATCGGCTACGGCAACCTCTTCATCGGCAACGTCGCCGACATCGTGATCGTCGGGTGCGGCGTCTTCGGCGTCATCCTCATGGCGCGCGGCGTGAAGTTCCGCACGGATGCTCCGGAGCCGGCCACCACGGACGCCTGATGCTCACGACGCTCGCGATCGAGGGCTACCGCTCCCTCCGCAGCGTCGTCGTGCCCCTCACCAACCTGACCGTCGTCACGGGCGCGAACGGAACGGGCAAGTCGAGCGTCTACCGCTCGCTGCGCCTGCTGGCCGAGGCGTCGCGCAACGGCGCCATCGCCGCGCTCGCGCGCGAGGGCGGGCTGCCCAGCACGCTGTGGGCCGGGCCGGAGAACGGCACGCCGGACGGGATGCCGACTCAGGGCAGGCGTCGCACTGGCCCGGTCGCGCTCAAGCTCGGCTTCGCGAGCGACGAGTTCAGCTACGCGATGGACCTCGGCCTGCCGGTTCCGGGCCCGACGATGTTCGGTCGCGACCCCGAGATCAAGCTCGAGAGCGTGTGGAGCGGGTCGGTGCTGCGGCCCTCCACGCTGCTGACCGAGCGGCACGGGCCATCCGTGCGCATCAGGGGCGCTGACGGCGAGTGGGCCCGCCACGACCACAGCCTGCGGCCGTACGACAGCATGCTGAGCGAGTTGGCCGATCCGCGCGCGGCGCCCGAGCTGCTCGCGGTGCGCGAGCAGCTGAGGTCGTGGCGCTTCTACGACTCCTTGCGCACGGATGCCGCGGCTCCCGCCCGCGCGGCCCAAGTCGGCACGCGCACCCCCGTGCTCGGCGCGGACGGCGCCGACCTCGCCGCGGCGCTGCAGACCGTGCGCGAGCTCGGCCCCACGGGAGCGCTCGACGCCGCCGTAGACCGCGCCTTCCCGGGCAGCAGCATCGGCATCGCCGACCACGACGGCCTGTTCGCGCTCGAGTTGCGGCAGCCCGGCCTGCTGCGCCCGCTCTCCGCCGCGGAGCTCTCGGACGGCACGCTGCGCTACCTGCTGTGGATCGCCGCGCTGCTGAGCCCGCGCCCGCCCGCACTGCTCGTGCTCAACGAGCCCGAGACGAGCCTGCACCCCGACCTCATCGACCCGCTGGCCGACCTCATCGCGGATGCCGCCGCCGAGTCGCAGGTCATCGTGGTCTCGCACGCGCCGCGCCTCATCGCCGCGCTCGACGGCCACGGCGCGAGCCGCATCGAGCTGGAGAAGGCGGTCGGGGAGACGCGCGTGGTGGGCCAGGGCGCGCTCGACGGCCCGCCCTGGAGCTGGCCGAAGCGCTAGCGCGTCGAGGCTGGTTGAGTAGGCCGCCCGCGGCCGTATCGAAACCCGGTTTCGATACGCGCCCTGGAGGGCGCTATTCAACCCGCCTTGCGGACCTCGATCTGCATCAACCGCGGGGCGACGGTCTCGGCGAACTTCTCGACGTACCCGACCGGGTCGGGGTGCGGGAGCCCGAACTGCATGTGCTCGACGCCCTGCGCGGCGAAGCCCTCGGCGAGGGCAAGGAACGCGTCGGGGTCGGCGACCGGATCCATGCGGCTGCCCTGCACGGTCTTCTCGATCGCGTCGTAGTCCCGGCCGAGCGCGTCGCAGTGCTCACGCAGCACGGCGAGCTTGTGCGCGGCCGTCTCGGGGTCGGGCACGATGAGGTTCGTGGCGTCGGCGTACTGGGCGACCATCCGCAGCGTCTTGCGCTCGCCCGAGCCGCCGATCACGATCGGCGGGTGCGGGCGCTGGATGGTGCGCGGCTGGCTGATCGTCTCGGCGAGCTGGTAGTGCTTGCCGTCGTAGGGGCCCTCGTCGTCGCTCCACATCTGGAGGGCGATCTGCAGCGCCTCCTCGAGGCGCTCGAAGCGCTCGGAGATGGGCGGGTACGGCACGCCCAGGGCGAGGTGCTCCCGCTCGTACCACGCGGCGCCGAGGCCCAGGAAGGCGCGGCCGCCCGAGAGCACGTCGAGGGTGGTGACGATCTTCGCGAGCAGGGCCGGATGCCGGTAGGTGACACCGGTCACGATGGTGCCGAGCTTCATGCGCTCGGTGACGCCGGCGAGGAAGCCGAGCGTCGTGTAGCCCTCGAGCATGGGGTCGTGCGCGGTTTGGAAGTGCTCCATCTGGAAGTAGTGGTCCATGACCGAGAACCAGCTCGCGCCCGACTGCTCGGCGACCTGCGCCGACTGGCGGATGAGGCCCGGCAGGCTCTCGGGCTCGCCGGGCTGGGTGAAATCGAGGAAGTGGAATCCGAAGCGCATGCTTTCGACGTTACCCCTCCGGTTAGAGCTTCTTGTCCTCGAGCGGGTACACGTAGTATTCGCCGTCCTTGACCGCCCAGAGCGCCCAGCTCGAGCGCCCCTTCTTCGTCAGCTCGGTGACCGGGTACACGATGATTCCCTCGTCGAGCGGGCTGAGGTCGTGGATGTCGCGCGCCTCGTCGTTGGAGCTGACGGCGTCGGGGATGACCGCGGCCATCATCCCCTCGTAGCGCACGGTGCCGAGCGGAACGAGCTTCACGGCCTGGGTGAGGCGCGCGAGCGTCGCCTCGTCGAGGTGGCCGCGCGTGCCGATGGCGCGCAGGTAGTAGTACGTGCCGTCGTGCTCACGCGTGTCGAGGATGTACGACTCCGCGGCGCCGCGCTGGTCGGCGCTCGCGTAGAGCCCGTGGGACTTCTTCGCGAGCTTCCCGCCGAGGAAGCCGATGTACTTCTTGAAGCCGTCGGGCGCCTCGAAACGGGTGGTCAGTTCGGCGGAGGTGGTCATGCGATGTGTCCTTTCAGGGCAGCCAGGGGATGAGGTCGGGGAACAGGAAGCGCGCGCCCGCGATGACGAGCAGCGCGGTGGAGAGGACGGTCACGGCGATTCGCACCGGACCCGTGCGCGTGGTGAGGCGCGAACCGCCCTCGGCCACGCGGCCGACGCGGGCGGCGTGCTCGGAGGGGGAGATCGTGCCGGCGGAGGCGACCCGGTCTGAGCGCTCGTCGCGGTACCGGGAGGTCTGGCGGTGCACCTTGTCGCGCGCCCGCTCGGTGACGGCGACGAGCCCGGGCAGCGCGTCGGCCTTCGAGTACCGGCCCGGGCCGCTGTAGACGAACATCCAGTCGTCCGCGAGTTCGACGTCGCAGCCCTTCGTGGTGTCCATGAGCAGTTGCATGAGGTCGGGGGTGAAGATCTCCAGGGCATCCCGCTCGTAGCCCGCGGGGCAGTAGAGGGTGAAGCTCCTGTCGAAGTCGCCCTCGAGCGACAGCTTCTGCCGGTTGCCCACCGCGACACCCGCGCGACGGAGGGCGCCGATCCCCTTGCCGAACAGGAGGATGTTGGGAACCGTGCGTTCGAGGGGGATGGCGACGAACGACGTCACCGCCATGCTCGGCAGCGAGCTGTCCTCGCCGTAGAGAGCGGTCAGGCCGCCCGCGATGAACGGCGCTGCGCTCGCCCGGGCGTCGATGACGTCGGACGCGACGACCTTCGAACCGGCGCGGAACAGCACCCCGGGCAATCCGGGGCCGCGCAGCTCCCGCTGGTAGCCGAACCCGCTGTCGATCGCTGCGCGCTGCAGTTGCGCTCGCCCCCCAGTAGCCACATTTCGACCCTAGCGGGAGTGCACCGCGACTCCGCTACCGGAAGAGGAGATATATCGCCGAGGCCGCGCCGATACCGAGCACGAGGTTCGCGAGCACGCTGACCAGGGCCACTTTCGCCTTGCCGCCCAGCACGAGCTGGAGGGTCTCCACGCCGAACGTGCTGAACGTCGTGAACCCGCCGCAGAACCCGCTGAGCAGGATGAGCCGGATGTCGGCGCTCACGCTCCCGCGCTCCGCGAGCGCGAGCACGGCGCCACCGATCGCGGACCCCACCACGTTCACCACGAGAACCGCACACACGGCGCGCGAGGCCAGCGCGCGGGCGATGAGGAACCTGAGCACGGCGCCGAGGGAGCCCGCGACGAGCGCGACGATGACGGCGATCACTCCTCGAACTCCGGAGCGACGGGAGTCCGGGAGCCGAGTGCGAGCCCGAGCCAGGCGGCCCCGAGCCCGAGGACGAGCGTCAGTGCGAGGTAGCCGAGCGCGGTCATCCCCTCGCCCGCCTCGGTGAGCGAGACCAGTGATACCGCGAAGGCGGAGAAGGTGGTGAACGACCCGAGCACACCGACACCGAGGCCGGCCTTGAGCCACGAGGGCGCCGTGCGCCACAGCCGGGCGACGAGCGCGCCGAGCACGAACGCTCCCACGCAGTTGATGATGAGGGTCGAGAGCGGGAAGGTGCTGTCGGAGTGCGGGAGCGCCGCATCGATGGCGATGCGCAGGCCCGTGCCGACGAGGCCGCCCACGACGACGGCCGCGAGATCCCGGCCGAGGCTCACGAGTCGGAGGGCTTCTTCGGCGTGGGCTTCGCCCTCACCATCGTGGTGCCCTTGGCGGGCGGCATGGGCCGGCGCGCGACCGGACGCCGCGGCTCACCGCGCCGCGCGTCGCCGGGCAGCGGTCGCGACCGTCGGCCGTAGATGAGCGTCGACGAGTCGAGCAGCCACGGCACGAGCGCGATGACGACACCGTGCACCAGGGCGAGCTTCTGACGGATGCGGCGGGCCTTGTGGTTGTGCAGGAGCGACTCCCACCAGTGGCCGACGATGTACTGCGGGGTGTAGACGGTCACGACCTCGGAGCCGTGCTCCTCCCGGCGATGCTTGATGTACTTCGCGAGCGGTGCGCTGATGTCGCGGTACGGCGACTCGAGGACGTTGAGCGGAACCTTGATGTTCTGATCGATCCAGTCCTGCTCGAGCCGCTCGGTGGCGTCGTCGTCGATCGAGACGTGCACGGCCTCGATCGAGTCGTGGCGGGCCGCGATTGCATAGTCGAGGGCCTTGAGCACGGGCTTCTGCATGCGGCCGACCAGCACGATCGCGTGGTCGCCCTTCGCTCCGAAGCGCGTGGTCGGGTCGGCCTCGATCTCCTTGTCGACATCGCGGTAGTAGCGGTTCACGCCGAGCATGAGGGTGAACAGGATGGGCATGACGATGAACACGATCCAGGCGCCGTGCGTGAACTTCGTGACTGTGACGATGAGGAGGACGCTCGCGGTCATGAACGCGCCGACGGCGTTGATGACGAGGCCGCGCCAGACCGCGCCGCGGTCATCGCAGCCGTTGCGGAGCATGCGCGTCCAGTGGCGCACCATGCCGATCTGGCCCAGCGTGAACGAGACGAACACGCCGATGATGTAGAGCTGGATGAGCGTCGTGACGTCGGCCTGGAAGACGACGAGGAGGATGATCGCCGCGATCGAGAGCGTGATGACGCCGTTGCTGAAGATGAGGCGGTCGCCGCGGGTGGCGAGCGACTTGGGCGCGTAGTGGTCGGTCGCGAGCACCGACCCGAGCAGGGGGAATCCGTTGAATGCGGTGTTCGCCGCGAGGAGGAGCACGGCCGCCGTGACCACCTGGATCAAGAAGAAGGGGATGGTGTTGTTGCCGAACGTGGATGACGCCATCTGGGCGATGAGGCTGCGCTGCGGGGTGCCGTCCGCCGCGCACGTGTCGAGGATCTTGAGTGCCTCATCCGTGCAGTCGACGTAGTGGACGCCGGCGATGAGGGCGATCGCGACGAGACCCGAGAAGAGCACGATGGCAGTGCCGCCCATGGCCATCAGGGTCCGCTGGGCGTTCTTGATCTTCGGGCGGCGGAACGCCGGCACGCCGTTGGAGATGGCCTCGACGCCGGTGAGTGCGGCGCATCCGCTCGCGAACGCGCGCAGGAGCAGCAGGATGAAGGCGGCCTTCGAGATGTCCTCCGACTGCACGATGATGTTCGCGCTCTCGGCCACGGGCGCATCGCCCGAGAACGTGCGGACAAGAGCCACCACGATCATCACGGCGATCGACCCGAGGAAGAGGTAGGTGGGAACGGCGAAGGCCTTGCCCGACTCGCGCACGCCGCGCAGGTTGACTGCCGCCAGCACGATCACGAAGAAGACGGCGATCTCGACGCGGTACGGATTGAGCTCCGGAACGGCCGAGATGATGTTGTCGACGCCCGAGGCGACCGAGACGGCGACCGTGAGCACGTAGTCGACGAGGAGCGCCGAGGCCACGACGAGGCCGGCCTTCTCGCCGAGGTTCTTGGAGGCGACCTCATAGTCGCCGCCGCCGCTCGGGTAGGCCTTGATGAGCTGGCGGTACGACAGCACGACGACGATGAGGAGCACGACGACGGCCGCGGCGACCCACGGGGCGAAGGAGAGGAACGCGAGCCCACCGAGCAGCAGGATCATGAGCAGTTCCTGCGGCGCGTAGGCCACCGACGAGAGCGGGTCGCTCGCGAAGATGGGGAGCGCGAGGTGCTTCGGGAGGAGTTGCCCCTCGAGTTTCTCGGACGCTAGCGGCTCACCGATGATCCAGCGCTTAGGCGACCGGGCTTCATTTGTCACGAGGGGCGAGCCTACTCCTGACGTTCAACAAATCAACTCCGTTGCCGAACGTAGAATTCCCCCATGCCCGAAACCCGTCGCCGTCGTCGCTGGCCGTGGATCGTCGGCGCGGTCATCGTCGTGCTGCTCGTGCCCGTCGCCATCCTCGTCGTGCCGATCGTCACGCACCAGAGCGAGGGGATCTCCCACCAGGACGACACGACCATCTCGTTCCCGACGGCGGTCACCGCCACGGGCGACGACGGCCGCACTCGCGAGCTCGCGGTCGCCGCGCCCGAGTCCGGCGGCGCCGTAGACACCCGCGCGCTCACGCCCGGCGAACGCATCGTCGTGACCGGCTCCGGCTACGACGGTTCGCGGGGCATCTACGTGGCGATCTGCGTGATCCCGGATGACCCGACGATCAAGCCCGGCCCGTGCATCGGCGGCGTTCCGGAGCAGGCGCAGGAGACCGTCGAGGCCGGCACCGTGCAGTACGCCGCCAGCAACTGGATCAATGACGACTGGGCGTGGAAGCTCTTCGGCGCTCGCAGCTACGACGATGTCGCCGCGGGTACCTTCACCGCCTACCTCGAGGTGGGCGACCCGAAGGGCGACGGGTTCGACTGCTCCACCCAGGCGTGCGGCATCTTCACCCGCAACGACCACACCGCGCTCGGCGACCGGGTGCAGGACCTCTACATCCCGGTGCAGTTCGCGGGTTGAGTAGCGCGCTTTAGCGCGCGTATCGAAACCTCGGGTCTCGATACGGTCGCGGGCGGCCTACTCGACCGGCCTACTTGCCCAGCACGCTCCGCTTGAGGGCCTCGAGCCCCGCAGTGAGTGCGGCCACGGTCTCGTCGGTCAGTGCGCCACCCTTCGCCACGGTCATCCGTAGCTCTGAGCGCATCTCGGAGCGGAAGTCGTTGATGGCGGCCTCCGCGCGCTGCAGCTGGTTGCGGCTGCCCTGGTTCGCCGAGTCCGCGCGCACGGTGCGGCCCGCATCGCGCGCCTCGGTGCGGGCCTCCCTGGCTGCTGCGGCGAGCTCGGCCTTGAGGGTGCGCATGGCGTCGTTGACACTCGAGCGCACCTCGTCGGCGAGCCGGCGCACCGAGTCGGTCACGTCGTTCTCGATGTCGTCGAGCTCGCCCTCGCGGCTCGCGAGTTCGGTGCGCCCGGCGTCGGTGATCGCGTAGACGGTCTTGCGACCGTCGGCGACCTTGGTGACGAGCCCCTCCTCCTCGAGCTTCGCGAGGCGCGGGTAGATGGTGCCCGCACTCGGCACGTAGGTGCCGCCGAAGCGGTCGCCGAGCGCCTGCATGAGCTCGTAGCCGTGCATGCCCTGCGCCGACTCCGCGAGCAGGCTCAGCAGGTAGAGGCGCAGGTGGCCGTGCGCGAAGACGGGTGGCGTCATGCGCTCACCTGGTGCAGTACCGACACGCTGCCCGACACCGTGTTGGCCTTGAACTCGAGCCACTGCTTGTCGAGCGCGCCGTACTTGCCCGTGTATGCGCCCCGCACTCCCGTGATCTCGGAGTCGTCGAGCTGGATGCGGCCGCTCACGGTGTTGATCTTGTACTGGGCGGCCACGCCGCTCTCGAGGCGGGTCGTGATGCTGCCCGAGACGGTGTTGGCGCGCACCTCGTCGGGCGTGCCTGCGATGTCGAGGAAGACATCGCCCGAGACGGTGTCGCCGGTGAACTTCATGATCTCGCCGGCCGCGGTGATGTCGCCGCTGATGCTGTGGGCGCTGATCTTGCCGTAGTGGTTGCGCACCGAGATCTCCCCGCTCACGGAGTTGAGCTGCACGTCGCCGTAGAGGCCGTCGATCACGAGGTCGCCGCTCACGGTGCTGATCGAGGCATCCTCGGTCAGGCCGCTGATGAGGCCGCTCGCCGAGACGACGCCGAACTTGAGGGCGATGTCGCGCGGCACCTTGATGCTCACGTCGACGCGGGCGCTGCCGCGGAACGACTTGAAGACGTCGATGAAGTTGTCCCAGCTCCACTGGGCGTGGTCGATCTCGAGGGTGTCGCCATCGAGGTTGACGAGCAGGTCTTTGCCCTTCACCGAGTGCACCTCGATGTGGACGTGCGCCTCGTCGTGACCGACGATGTTCACCTGACCGGCGACGAGGCCGACCTTGAGCTTGCGGACGCCATCGACGTCGATGATCTTCTCGCCGTCGACGAGCCATTTCTCCTGGGCCACGGTGGCCTCCCTTCTCGCGTTATATCGCGTGTGTCGAGAGACACGTTATATCGCGTTCGTGCATGAGTCAAGCTATATCGCGTGTTTGTGGCCGAGTTCTGACCGATCCGTCGTCGAGAGGGGATGCCCATGACGAGGTTTCGACTCCGTGCGCCCGCCAGAACCTCCGCTCGGGCCCGAAAGCTCCGCGCGGACGTCGGACGGAGCAAGGCCCTCGTCGCTTGACCTTGACGCTACGTCAACCTCTAGCGTTGACGACATGGACTGGTCGATACAGGAGATTGCGCGGCTCGCGGGCACCACGTCACGCACCCTGCGCCACTACGGCGAGGTCGGCCTGCTCGAGCCGAGCAGGATCGGCAGCAACGGCTACCGCTACTACGACGGGCTGGCGCTCGCCCGTCTGCAGCGTGTGCTGATGCTGCGCGACCTGGGCCTGGGCATCCCCGCCATCGCGGAGGTGCTCGACGGCCAGCGCGACGACGCCGAGGCGCTGGTCGGCCACCTGCGTTGGCTCGAGCAGGAGAAGGAGCGGCTCGACAGGCAGATCGCCTCGGTCGAGACCACGATCAGGAAGCTGAAGGGAGGTGAACAACTGATGGCAGAAGAGATGTTGAACGGATTCGACCACACCCACTACAAGGAGGAGGTCGAAGAACGCTGGGGCGAGCAGTCCTACCGCGAGAGCAATCGCTGGTGGTCATCGATGTCGAAGGCCGAGCAGGCGGCATGGATGCAGCGGCAGAAGCAGCTCGCGGCCGACTGGCAGGCGGCCGCCACCGCGGGGCTCGACCCCGCCGGTGACGAGGCGCAGGCACTCGCGAACCGGCACGCGGACTGGCTCCGCGGCATTCGCGGGGTGCCTCCGGTGTCGCGGGCCTATCTCACGGGACTCGGCGACATGTACGTCGCCGACGAGCGCTTCGCAGCGAACTACGGCGGTGTCGAGGGCGCCAGCTTCGTGCGCGACGCCCTGCGGCTGTACGCGGAGCGGAACCTCTAGGCGCTCAGCGGGCGCGGGTGGGTACCCTGCGGTACCCATCCGTCGCCACCGCGCGGATCGTCGCCGCGATCGCCACGAGCGCGACCACCGCGACCACGGCGATCATGCGGGCACCTTCTCGGTCTCCGCGGGCTCTGCCTGCACCGGCTCGGGAACCCGCAGCCAGGGGATCGTCACGTTCACCATGGGGCCGATGAGCAGGGCGAAGGCGAGGGTGCCGAGTCCGACGTTGCCGCCGAGCAGCCAGCCGATCGCGAGCACGGTCACCTCGATCGACGTACGCACCACCCAGATCGGCCATCCGGTGCGGCGGTGGATGCCCGTCATGAGGCCGTCGCGCGGTCCCGGCCCGAACCGCGCGCCGATGTACAGGCCGGTCGCGATCGCGAGCACCACGAGCCCGCCGACCAGGAGCAGGATGCGCGGCACGAGCTCGGTGGCATCCGGCAGCAGCCACAGGCCCACCTGGATGCTCGGGCCGATGAGGAGCACGTTCGCGACGGTGCCGATACCGGGCTTCTGCCGGATCGGGATCCACAGCAGCAGCACGAGCGCGCCCACCACGTTGGTGACCACCGCGTAGTTGAGGCCGGTGTGCAGCACGATGCCCTGGCTCAGCACGTCCCACGGCGCGATGCCGAGGGCGGCGCGGATCATCATGGCGATCGCGATTCCGTAGAGGAAGAGGCCCACGAGGAGCTGGGCGATGCGACGGGACATGGTCAGGGCGGGGGTCATGCAGCAATCCAATTGCCAAATTGGACTGGGAACAAGATGCCAATTCCGCTACAGTGGCCGGATGAGCTCGCTGTCTGCACGCCAATTGGCCACCCTTCTCGTCGGTTGGCGCGACAGTGGCGTTGCCTACGCGGCGCTCGCGGACCGGATTCGGCTCCTGATCCTCGACGGACGGATCGCGTCGGCGACGCGCCTGCCCGCCGAGCGCGAGCTCGCCTCCCAGCTCGAGGTGAGCCGCACCACGGTGACCGCCGCCTACGCAGAGCTCCGCGATTCCGGCTACATCTCGAGCGTGCGCGGCTCGGGCAGCATCGCCCAGTTGCCCTTCAGGGCTCCCGCCGGGCTCGAAGCGACGCCCGGATACCTCGACTTCAGCAAGGCGACCATGCCCGCGATCCCGGGGGTGGTCGCGGCCGCGCAGCAGGCCGCCGAGCAACTGCCCGCGTACCTGGGCGACTCCGGTTTCGACCCGGTGGGCATCCCGGCACTGCGTGAAGCGCTCGCGGACCGGTACACGGCCCGCGGCCTGCCCACGACTCCCGACCAGATCATGGTGACGATCGGCGCACAGCACGCGATCGCCCTCATCGCCCGCACGATCATGGCGCGCGGCGACCGCGCCCTCATCGAGAACCCGACGTACCCGCACGCCCTCGACGCACTCAAGGCGGCGGGCGCGCGCATCGCGCCCGTGAGCGTTACCGCGGAGGAGGGCTGGGACGAGATCGCGCTCGAGCAGGTGATCCAGCGCACGAGCCCGTCGCTCGGCTACCTCATGCCCGACAACCACAACCCCACGGGCGCCACGATGCCGGAGGAGTTGCGCGAGCGCGTGCTCTCGCTCGCCGCTCGGGCCGGTACGACCCTCGTGGCCGACGAGACGATGGGCGAGTTGGGCCTCGACGGCCGCGCGCAGACCCTTCCGTTCGCGGTGCACGGAAGCGCCATCCTCATCGGCTCGGTGGGCAAGAGCGTCTGGGGCGGGGTGCGCATCGGGTGGATCCGTGCCGACCGCACGGTGATCCAGCGGCTCATCCGGGCCCGGTCGTCGGGTGACCTGGGCACGCCTCTGATGGAGCAGCTCATCGTGCTCAACCTGCTCCGCGACTACGACGCCATCCTCGACGCGCGGCGGGCGTACTTGCGGCAGGGTCGCGATCGGCTCGAGCGGCTGCTGGGCGCGCGGCTTCCGGAGTGGCACGTGCCGCACGTGCGGGGCGGGCTCACGGCGTGGGTGAACCTCGGGCGTCCGGTCAGTTCGCAGCTCGCGATCGCGGCGCGCAATGAGGGTCTCATCATCGCCGCCGGACCGCGTTTCGGGGTGGATGGGGCATTCGAGCGGTTCCTGCGCATCCCCTTCTCCTACTCGGCGGAGGAGACCGACCGCGGCGTCGACGCTCTCGCGCGGGCGTGGGCGGCGGTGGGCCGCCACCCGATGCCCGAGTCGAGTGCGGACCTCTCGGCCTCAGTCGTGTAACTAATCCACTCGGAGTACGTCGCACGCGGAAGCGCCGGTGATACTGAACCGTGCATCTTTTCTCGGTATTCAGCCTGCGAAACCGCGCGCTCATCGCGCTCGTGACCATCGTCATCGGCGTCTTCGGCGGCATCTCGCTGACCACGCTCAAGCAGGAGCTCATTCCCTCGCTGAGCCTGCCGCAGATCTTCATCATCACGAGCTACCCCGGCGCCTCGCCCGCGGTGGTCGACAAGGATGTCTCGACGCCCATCGAGGCGGCGATCCAGAGCGTCGCGGGGCTCGACTCGACCACGGCCACCTCCAGCGCGAACATCTCGAGTGTCACCGCGTCGTTCGACTACGGCACCAACATCGCGACCGCCGAGCAGAAGGTGCAGCTCGCGATCAACCGCATCCAGGGCCTGCCCGACAGCGCAGACACCCAGGTGCTGACGTTCAACTTCTCCGACCTGCCGGTCATCCAGATCGCCGTTTCGAGCGACCTGTCGCCGAACGACCTGTCGGCCAAGCTCGAGAACTCGACGATCGTCGACCTCAAGAAGCTCGACGACGTGAGCGACGTGAGCCTGCTCGGCACGACCGCCCAGCGCGTGGTCATCACCCCCGACCCCGCGAAGCTCTTCGCCGACGGGCTGAGCAACCAGTCCATCCGCGACGCCCTCGACGACAACGGCGTGCTGCTGCCCGCCGGCCAGATCACCGAGAACGACCAGACCCTCACGGTGCAGGCGGGTACTCGCCTGACCTCCTCCGACGAGATCGCGGCGCTGCCCCTCCTCGGCGGCTCCACCGCGGCGACCATCGCCGACGTGGCGACCGTCGCGATCGTCGATGACCCGGTCACCGGCATCTCCCGGGTGAACGGCGAGCCCGCACTCACCATCGCCATCACGAAGACCCCCGCGGGCAACACCGTGGCCGTCTCGCAGGCGGTACGGGCGCTCATCCCCGACCTGGAGAAGGCGCTCGGCAACAACACGAAGTTCACGCTCGCGTTCGACCAGGCGCCGTTCATCGAGGAGTCGATCAACTCGCTCGCGACCGAGGGCCTGCTCGGCCTGGCCTTCGCGGTGATCGTGATCCTGCTGTTCCTGCTCTCGGTGCGGTCGACGCTCGTGACGGCCATCTCGATCCCGGCGTCGGTGCTCATCACGTTCATCGGCATGCAGGCGGCGGGCTACACGCTCAACATCATCACGCTCGGCGCGCTCACCATCGCGATCGGCCGGGTGGTCGACGACTCCATCGTCGTCATCGAGAACATCAAGCGGCACCTGTCGCTCGGGGAGGAGAAGCTCCCCGCCATCCTCACCGCCGTCAAGGAGGTGGCGGGCGCCGTGACGGCGTCCACCGCGACGACCGTGGCGGTGTTCCTGCCCATCGCGCTCGTGGGCGACATCACCGGCGAGCTGTTCCGGCCGTTCGCGCTCACCGTCACCATCGCGCTCGCGGCATCCCTGTTCGTGTCGCTGACCATCGTGCCGGTGCTCGCCTACTGGTTCCTGGGCAGCAAGGCAGTCCACAAGCACGAACCCCAGGGAGTGGTCGAGGAGAAGCCCTCGCGGCTGCAGCGGGGCTACCTGCCCATCATCAACTGGACGCTCAAGCGACCGGTCGCGACGATCCTCGTCGCCATCCTGCTGCTCGGCGGCACGGTCGCCCTCGTGCCGTTCATGAAGACGAACTTCATCGGCGACAGCGGCCAGAACACCCTCACGGTGTCGCAGAAGCTCCCGCTCGGCGCGTCGCTCGACGCGCGCGACGCCGCGGCCACCAAGGTCGAGGACGCGCTGCGCGCCGTCGACGGCGTCGAAACCGTTCAGCTCTCGATCGGCTCGAGCGGCAGCTCGCTGCGCGCCGCCTTCACCGGCTCTGGCGCCTCGACGTTCTCGCTCACCACCGACCCCGACGTCGACCAGGTGAAGCTGCAGGCCGCGGTCCGCGCGGCCGTCGCGAAGATCCCCGACGCGGGCGAGGTGACCCTCCAGGCGGCGGGCGGCGGTTTCTCGTCGTCGAACATCGCGGTCAACATCACGGCCACGAGCGAGAAGGAGCTGCAGGACGCCTCTGACAAGGTGCTCGCGGCGGTCAAGAAGCTCGACGTGGTCGCCGAGGCGACGAGCAACCTCGCGTCGGACCTTCCGTTCATCGCGATCAACGTCGACAGGGACAAGGCGGCAGCGGCCGGCCTGAGCGAGATCGCCGTGGGCGGCATCGTCACGGCGGCGATGAACCCGAGCGCGGTCGGATCCGTCGTCATCGACGAGAAGACACTCTCGATCTACATCCTCAACGACAGCGCGCCGACGACGATCCAGGAGCTCAAGGACTTCCAGATCCCGACCGCCACGGGCCTGCAGCCGCTCTCGAACATCGCCACGGTCGAGCAGCAGAACGGCCCGGCGAGCATCACGACGATCAAGGGCGTGCGCTCCGCGACCGTGAGCGTGACGCCGTCGAGCGACAACGTGGGCACGGCCTCCCTCGAGGTGCAGAACGCTGTCGACGACGCGAACCTCCCGGCCGGGGCATCCGCGACCCTCGGCGGTGTGACCGCCCAGCAGAGCGACGCGTTCAGCCAGCTGGGGCTCGCGCTGCTCGTCGCGATCCTCATCGTCTACGTCGTGATGGTGGCGACCTTCAAGAGCCTGCGCCAGCCCCTGCTGCTGCTCGTGTCGGTTCCGTTCGCCGCGACCGGCGCGATCGCGCTGCAGGTGATCTCGGGCATTCCGCTGGGCGTCGCCTCGCTCATCGGCGTGCTGATGCTCATCGGCATTGTGGTGACGAACGCGATCGTGCTCGTCGACCTCGTCAACCAGTATCGAGAGCGCGGGATGACCGTGCGCGACGCCATCGTCAACGGAGCGTCTCGGCGCCTCCGCCCGATCCTCATGACCGCGACGGCGACGATCTTCGCGCTCCTGCCGCTCGGTATCGGACTCACCGGCAACGGCGGCTTCATCTCGCAGCCGCTCGCCATCATCGTCATCGGCGGGCTCGTGTCGTCGACCCTGCTCACGCTCGTCGTGCTGCCGTCGCTGTACTACCTCGTCGAGGGCTCCCGCGAGCGCCGCGGGGAGCACGGCCTCGCGCCGCTGCCGGTGTGGCAGGTGGCGATCGCCATCGTCACGACGCTCCTCGGCTTCGTCGCGGTCGCCGCGGGTGTTGCGCTGCTGCGCTCGCCGGATGGCTCGGCCTTCGGCCAGGACGTCTCAGTGCTCGACGGCACCCCGTTCGCCGACTTCGGCGGCGTGGGCCTCGTGGCGGTGGCGATCGGGGCGGCGCTACTCGCCGTCACCGTGGTCATCATCGTCGTGCGGGTCGTGCGCGACCGGGCGGTGACCCGCGCGGCTGCTACAGCGTGAGCTGCATGCAGATGCTCGATGCCGAGTCCACGTACTCGCCGAACCTCGGGATGTGCACGTACCCGCGCTTCTCGTAGAGGGCGAGTGCCGCATCGGAACGGTCGCCCGTTTCGAGACGGATGACCGTGACGCCGGCATCCCGGGCATGCTCCTCGAGGGCGTCGAGCAGTTGGCCCGCGAGACCCTGGCCACGGGCGGCCGGGTCGACGAACATCCGTTTCAGCTCGGCACCGGATTCGGCGATCACGAGCGCCGCCATCCCGACCGCGGCGCCGTCGACGCGCGCCACGAAGACGGTGACGCCGGGCTTCTCGAGCGCCTCGAGCGGGAGGATGAAGTTCTCCTCGGCGGGGTAGAGCGACTCGGCGAACGCCTCGCCGCCCCGGAGCAGCTCGGCGACGCCCGGGTTGCGCGGGGACTCGATGGCGATCATCAGCCCAGCTTGGCGTGGAAGAACTCGGCGATGCGAATCCGCATGTCGTCGTCGAGCATCGCTATCGAGTGCCGCGTGCCCTCGAGCGTCACGAACGTGGTGTCGATGCCCTTCTCGCGCAGGGCGGTCACGAACTCCTCCGATTGCGACAGCGGGATGAACTCGTCGATCGAGTGACCGACGAAGACCGGCGGATCGGTCTCGTCGACCAGGAACACCGGCGAGGCATTCGCCGCCCCCGGGCACTCGACGTACGAGGTGCAGGCGAGGTAGTCGAGCACCACCTGGCCGAAGTCCTGGTTGTAGCTGTCGGTGGTGGGGATCGGCTCGCGAAGGTCGACGGGCCCGCTCAGGTCGACCACCGCTGCGACCCGTGCGTCGTCGGTCCACGGCCCCGAGCCGACCGTGCCGAGGAGCGCGGCGATGTTTCCGCCCGCCGAACCCCCGAATGCGCCGATGCGGTCGGGGTCGAGGTTGTAGCGCTCCACCTGTGCGGGGTCGCGGAGCCACCGCACGGCGGCCTGCGCGTCGTCGAGTTGGGCGGGGAAGGTAGCCGCGGGAACGAGCCGGTAGTTGATCGACACCGCGACGAACCCCTCGGAGGCGAGCCACTGGCACACGTCCCGCCAGCCGAGGTCGGCCTTGTCGCCGTGCATCCAGCTGCCGCCGTGGATGACCACGATCGCCGCGCGCGGGGGAGCATCCGGGTCGGCGAGCTCGTCGTCGGCCGGGAAGCACGCGTCGAGGTCGAGCGTCTCGCCGTCGAGAGACTCGTAGGGCAGGTCGCGGATGACGGGGATGTCGGAGTAGCTCTGCACGACGGCGGGTGCCGTCGGTTCCACGGTCGTGGAGTCGCTGCCCGTGGGGCCGCACGCCGCGAGCGCGAGGAGGGCGGCGCCGGCCAGCGCGGCCAGCGCCATCGGGGTCGTGCGCCGTGTCATCCGGCCAAACCTAGTGCTTTGACCTGTGATGGAGTAACGTTGGCAAGTCGGCTCAAGACAGTGGGTGTTAATCCACAAGGGGTTTTGTAAGTCTTGCAGGCCGTTGGAGCTTATTAACAGCTCATCACACGAATGTATGTGACGGCCTCGGTCAAAGACTGCCCGGGTTCCAGTAGAAGTGTTTCAGGCTTTTACCTTCATGCGCTCTGTGTTCATTTATTCGAACAGAGACCCCGGAAAGAACTATGCCTAACTTCAGCAAGCCCTCCAGTGCCGGTAAGAGCACGGGCGGCAAGAAGCCCTACAAGTCCGCAGGCGCCCCCAAGGGTGCGCAGCGCGAGGGTCACCGCGGCTTCCGCGCCGACGCCGCGACCGCTGCTCCCAAGAAGCGCTGGACCACGGATGACCGTGCCGCGCGCACGGGCGACCGCCCCACCACCAACGACCGCCGCCCCGACTGGAGCCCCCGCGACTCCAAGCCCGCGGCCAACCGAACCGAGCGCCCGTCGTACGGCGACCGCCGCCCGGAGCGCCCCTCCTACGGCGACCGCCCGGCCGTCGAGCGCCCGTCGTACGGCGACCGCCCGGCCCGCAGCTACGGCACCGGCGGCTCGAACAACGAGCGTCCGGCCCGCCCGGCCTACGGCGACCGTACCGACCGTGCGCCGCGCACCGAGCGCCCGGCGTACAACCGCGACGACCGCGCTCCCCGTACCGAGCGCCCCGCCTACAACCACGACCGCCCGGCCCGCTCGTAC
>CAIXMB010000102.1 GCA_903920435.1 uncultured Actinomycetes bacterium | reverse complement strand
TCGATGCCATCGACGCGCTTGCGACCAATCTCGCCGACGCTTCCGCCAAGCTCGACGCCGTCGTGCTCGACACCGAGCAGGACATCGCGGCGGCCAAGGCGCTCGCGCCCGACACGGGTCTGACCCCGGCGATCGCGTCCGCCACCGAGGCGCTCGCCGCCCCGAGGACGGACCCGGTCGCCGCTCTCGCGCTGCTCACTCAGGCGAATGCCGGGCTCGAGCGCGTCTTCACCGGCGTGCGCGACGCCCAGGAGCAGGCCGCGCGGGCGCGCACCCAGCTCGACGCGGCGCTCAGTGGGGCGCGGGCGCAGGTGCAGTCCGCGAACGAGTACATCACGACGCGGCGCGGCGGCGTGGGCAGTACGGCGCGCACGCGCGTGAGCGAGGCGGAACGGCACCTCGCCGAAGCGACCGGCCTCGCGGCGGGCGATCCGGTAGCGGCGCTCGGGGAGGCCAAGCAGGCCATCGCCCTCGCCGAGAGCGCGCTGGAGTACGCGCGCTCCGACGTGGCTGGCTACAACGCCGTGCCGTCGGACTCCTACGGCTCCGACGGCGCCGACCTCGGGGGCATCCTGGGCGATTGGTTGCTCGGCGGCGGGTCGGGCTCCAGCGGTCGCAGCGGCGGCGGGTGGTTCAGCGGGGGTGGCGGCGGCGGTTCCCGCAGCTCGTACTCCAGCCGCAGTTCGCGGTCGGGCTCGTTCGGCGGTAGTTCGCGGTCATCCGGTCGCAGCAGTTCGGGTCGAAGCAGTGGTGGCCGCAGCAGCCGCGGCGGTAGATTCTAGCCATGGCTAAGCAGACAATCCTCGGACGTATCACGCAGCTCCTCAAGGCGAACATCAACTCGCTCATCGACCAGGCTGAAGACCCCCAGCTCATGCTCGACCAGCTGGTGCGCGACTTCACCAACAGCATCGCGGAGGCCGAGAGCGCGGTGGCGCAGACCATCGGCAACCTGCGCCTCATGGAGCAGGACCACGCCGAGGATGTCGAGGCCGCAGCAGACTGGGGTCGCAAGGCCCTCGCGGCGAGCTCCAAGGCCGACGAGCTGCGCGCCGCGGGCAACGCCTCAGACGCCGACAAGTTCGACAACCTCGCGAAGATCGCGATCGGCAAGCAGGTCTCGGCTGAGAACGAGGCGAAGCAGGCGGAGCCCACCATCGCCTCGCAGACCGTGACCGTCGACGCTCTCAAGAAGGGCCTCGACGGCATGCACGCCAAGCTGTCGCAGCTCACCTCCAAGCGTGACGAGCTCGTCGCCCGCTCGAAGACGGCGGAGGCGCAGGGCCAGGTGCTCGACGCGATCAAGTCGATCGACCTCATGGACCCCACGAGCGAGCTCGGCCGCTTCGAGGACAAGATCCGCCGCGAGGAGGCGAAGGTCGCGGGCCAGCAGGAGCTCGCCGCCTCGAGCCTCGACGCGCAGTTCGAGAGCCTCGACGACCTGAGCGAGCAGGCCGAGGTCGACGCACGCCTCGCCGCGCTCAAGGCCGGCGGCACCCCCCAGGCCATCACGCAGTAGCAATCCGGGAATGCTCGGGCCGCCGGTGACGGTTGGCCCGAGCATGACAACTATCGGATTCATCGGCTCAGGCCACATCGGCAGCCAGCTCGCCCGCAAGGCGATCGAGAGCGGCTACGACGTCGTGCTCAGCAACTCCCGCGGCCCGGAGACCCTCACCGCCCTCATCGCGGAGCTCGGGCCGCGCGCCCGCGCCGCCACTGCCGTCGAGGCCGCTGCGGCCGCGGACATCGCCGTGGTGACCATCCCGTTCAAGGCCTACCTCGAGGTGCCCGTCGAACCCCTCGCGGGCAAGGTGGTCATCGACACCAACAACTACTATTTCGAGCGCGACGGACGCTTCGCGGCGATCGACGAGGGCGCTCAGACCTCATCCGGGCTGCTGCAGGCGCACCTGGCCTCGAGCCGCGTCGTCAAGGCCTTCAACGGGATCCAGGCCGCCGACATCACCGCGGATGCGCACCCCGCCGGCGACCCGGCGCGCCGCGGCCTGCCGATCGCGGGAGACGACCCCGAGGCGAAGGCCACGGTCGCCGCCCTTCTGGACCAGTTCGGCTTCGACGCCGTCGATGCCGGCTCGCTCGCCGACAGCTGGCGCTTCCAGCGCGACATGCCCGCCTACGGCGCGAAGGCGACGGCCGAGGGGATGCGCGAGAAGCTCGCCGCAGCCGTGCGCTGACCGGAGAACGCGGGATACTTGCAGGATGGCAGTCACCTTCGTCGTCGTCCCCCAATGGCAGGGTTCAGCCTCCTCGCGGGCGATGCGCCTCGTCGACGGCGCGGACGCGATCCGCGGCGACCTACCCGCAGCGTCCACGCGCTCGGTGGCGGTGCCGCTCGAGGCCGGTGACGCCGAGGGCAGCGGGGTGAACCGCCTGAGCTCGATCGCGATGGTGCGCGATCGGCTGATCGCCGAACTCGCCCTCATCGACGGACCGGCGATCACGATCGGCGGCGACTGCAGCGTCGAGCTCGGCGCCATCCCGCGCGTGCGCGACGACGAGGCCGCCATCGTGTGGTTCGACGCGCATCCCGACCTCAACACGCCCGAGTCGAGCCCCTCGCACGCCTTCACGGGCATGATCCTGCGCACCCTGCTGGGCGACGGTCCCGCCGCGCTCGTGCCCGCGGAGCCGTTCGCGAGCGAGCGGGTCGTGCTCGCCGGCGTGCGCTCGGTGGACCCCGGAGAAGACGCCTACATCGCGGAACGCGGCATCCGGATGATCGCTGCCGACGAGGTCGGCCCCGACACCGTCATCGCGGCCGTCGAGGCCACGGGCGCGTCGACCGTCTACGTGCACATCGACCTCGACGTGCTCGACCCGGCGGACATCGCCGGCGTGGGCGACCCCCAGCCGTTCGGCGTGCGCGCGAGCACCCTGGTCGAGACGATCAGGGCGCTCGTCGCCCGCTTCCCGCTCGCGGGCGCGGGCATCACCGAGTTCGCGCCCGCCTCCCCCGACGAGGCCGTCGAGGACATGCCCACGATCCTGCGGCTGATAGGAGCCCTGACATGACCGAGACCCCGAGGGTCACCGTCGAGCGCGACGGGCACGTGCTGCTCATCGGCTTCAACCGCCCCGAGAAGCGCAACGCCGCGGACCTCCGGCTGCTGCAGGAGCTCTCGCTCGCGTACGGCGAACTCGAGCGCGACCCCGAGTTGCGCGTCGGCTTCGTCTTCGCGCACGGCGACCACTTCACGGGCGGTCTCGACCTCGCCGACGTCGCCCCGCGCATCGGGCCGGACGGGCTCGACATGGTGCCCGAGGGCGGCATCAACCCGTGGCAGGTCAGCGGTGAGTCGATCGGCAAGCCGGTCGTGATGGCCGTGCAGGGCACGTGCCTGACGCTCGGCATCGAGCTCATGCTCGCGAGCGACATCGTCGTGGCGGCGGATTCGACGGTGTTCGGCCAGATCGAGGTCGCGCGCGGCATCCTGCCGTTCGGCGGCGCTACCATCCGCTTCCCCCGCGCGGCCGGGTGGGGCAACGCCATGCGCTGGATCCTCACGGGTGACTCGTTCCCCGTCGAGGAGGCCTACCGCATCGGCCTCGTGCAGGAGGTCGTGCCGCACGGCGAGCAGTACGCGCGCGGGCTCGAACTCGCGCAGCGCATCGCCGCGCAGGCTCCGCTCGCGGTGCAGGCGGCCCTCGCGAACGCGCGCCTCGCGGTACGGGACGGGGATGCCGCGGCCGAGGCGGCCCTGCAGCCGAACCTCGTGCGGCTCGCCCGCAGCGAGGACGCCGCCATCGGGATGCAGGCCTTCGTCACGCGCCAGCCCGCAGTGTTCATCGGAAAGTAGTGTTCATCGGAAAGTAGGGGAATCATGCCGGTAGCCCAGCAGTACGACGTCGTGATCATCGGGGCCGGCGCTGTCGCCGAGAACGTCGCCGATCGCGCGGTCCAGGGCGGCCTCACCGCCGTGCTGATCGAGAGCGAGCTCGTCGGCGGCGAGTGCTCGTACTGGGCGTGCATGCCCTCGAAGGCGCTCATCCGCAGCGGCCTGGCGCTGCGCGCCGCGCAGCGCGTGGGCGGGGCCCGGGAGGCCGTGACGGGCGAGCTCGACGTCGCGGCGGTGTTCCGCAGGCGCAACGGCTTCACGCACGACTGGGACGACTCGAGCCAGGTCGAGTGGGTGCACGGAGCCGGCATCGACCTCGTGCGCGGTCACGGCAGGCTCACGGGCACCAAGGAGGTGACGGTGACCGCCGAGGACGGCAGCACGACGGTGCTGACCGCGAAGCACGCGGTGGTCGTGAGCACCGGCTCAGACCCGCTCCTGCCCGACATCCCCGGGCTGGCGGACGTGAATCCGTGGACGCCCCGCGACGCGACGAGCGCGCAGATCGCGCCCGCGAGCCTCGCGATCATCGGCGGTGGAGTCGTCGCGGTCGAGATGGCCACCGCGTACGCCTCGTTCGGCACGACGGTCACGATCCTCGCCCGCAGCGGGCTGCTGCAGGGTCAGGAGGACATCGCCTCGGAGGCGGTCACGAAGGGCCTGCGCGGCCTGGGCGTCGACATCAGGAAGGCCTCGCCCTCGAAGGTGGAGCGGTCGGAGGACGGCGTCGCCATCACCGTGGGCGACGAGGTCATCGTCGCCGCCGAGGTGCTCGTGGCGACGGGCCGCGTTCCGCGCACCACCGACATCGGCATCGACTCGGTCGGCCTCACGCCCGGCGACTGGCTTGACGTCGACGAGACCCTGCGCGTGAAGGGCTTCGACTGGCTGTATGCCACGGGCGACGTCAACCACCGCGTCCTGCTCACCCACCAGGGCAAGTACCAGGCGCGCGC
>CAIXMB010000101.1 GCA_903920435.1 uncultured Actinomycetes bacterium | reverse complement strand
TCGCCGAGAACCTCATGCTCGACCGCAGCGACGGAGAGCCCTTCGTGCGCCTCGGATCGCTGCGATTGAACGACCTCGCGGAGTTCGCGCGCGAGAAGGTCACCGAGTTCGACATCCGCACGCAGTCCATCGAGACCCACGCGGGCCGCCTCTCCGGAGGCAACCAGCAGAAGGTCGTGCTCGCCCGCGAGCTCAGCCGAGAGCTGCGCCTCTTCGTCGCCGCCCAGCCCACCCGCGGCCTCGACGTCGGCTCGATCGAGTTCGTGCACACGCGCATCGTCGAGACGAGGGATGCGGGCGTGCCCGTCATCGTCGTCTCGACCGAGCTCGACGAGGTGGTCGCCCTCGCCGACCGCATCGCCGTCATGTACCGCGGCGGGATCGTCGGCATCGTGCCCGGCGACACCCCGCGCGAGGTGCTCGGCCTCATGATGGCGGGCGAGGTTCCCGCGTCGATCGCAACTGCATCCGCTGCAACGAAGGAGTCGGTGGCATGAGCGACCAGCAGATCCCGGCCAAGGGCCAGGTGCCCGAGGCACCCGAACCCGGCCAGCCCGCGACGGTCGCCGTCGCCGAGCCCTCCCGCGCCCAGCAAGTGCTGCGCGACATCCTCGGCGGCAGCGCCATGATCTCGGTGCTCGCCGTGATCCTCGCGCTGCTCGTGGGTGCGATCCTCATCGCGTTCACGGACAAGGACGTGCAGGCGGCATCCGGCTACTTCTTCTCCCGGCCGGGCGACACCTTCAAGGCCATCTGGGATGCGGCGTCCGGTGCGTACTCCGCACTGTTCCAGGGCTCGATCTACAACTTCAAGCGGCCCGGGTTCGCGGCGGGCATCCGGCCGCTCACCGAGACGCTCACGTTCGCGACCCCGCTCATCGCGGCCGGCCTCGGCGTTGCCGTCGCCTTCCGCGTCGGCCTGTTCAACATCGGTGGTCGTGGGCAGATGCTCGTCGCCGCCGGTGCGGCGGGCTATGTCGGCTTCGCGTGGGACCTGCCGTTCCCGATCCACCTGATCGCCGCGGTCGTGGCGGGCATGGTGGCGGGCGCGATCTGGGGCGGCATCGTCGGCCTGCTCAAGGCCACGACGGGCGCGCACGAGGTGATCGTGACGATCATGCTCAACTACATCGGGTTCTACCTGATCGGCTACATGCTGCGCACCCAGGGCCTCCTGCAGGCGCCCGGCTCGACGAACCCGAAGTCGGCGCCCATGCTGCCCACCGCCGTGTTCCCCGACCTGTTCGGCTCGCAGTACAACCTGCACTGGGGCTTCGTGCTCGTCATCGTCGCGACGGCGTACGTCTGGTACCTGATCAACCGCTCGAGCATGGGCTTCCAGTTCCGCGCGGTCGGTGAGAACCCCCACGCGGCACGGGTCGCCGGCATCAACGTCAAGAAGATCTACGTCTACGCGATGCTCATCTCGGGCGCCCTCGTCGGCCTCGCGGGCGTCAACCAGGTGCTCGGCACCGTGACGACCGGCTTCTCGAGCGGCATCGACGCGGGCATCGGATTCGATGCGATCACCGTGGCACTGCTCGGCCGCTCGCGGCCGATCGGCGTGTTCTTCGCGGGCATCCTGTTCGGCGCGCTCAAGGCCGGCGGCTATTCGATGCAGGCGGCGCAGGGCATCCCCATCGACATCGTGCTCGTCGTTCAGTCGCTCATCGTGCTCTTCATCGCGGCGCCCCCGCTCGTGCGGGCGATCTTCCGGTTGCCCATCCCCGGCGTCGTGAAGACTCCGCGCACCCCCGTCACCGCAGCACGGAAGGCCGAGGCCACCAAGTGAGCACCGTCGACACCCATGCGATTCCCTCGGCGGCGCCGATCGTGCTCGAGAAGGCGGCGGTGCGCAACTGGAAGCCGCCCATCGCGCTCGGCATCTTCGCGATCATCTCCGTGCTCATCTTCGTGGTGGGTGCGCGGCGCGAGGCGGGCAAGGAGATCGCGACCTTCCGCCTCTCCACCGACACCGATGTCATCCAGCTGCCCCCGATCCTCGCGAACGTCACCATCGTGACGACCACGGTGATCGTGCTGCTCTTCCTCATCGCGGCCGCCTCGGCGGTGCTGGCCTATCGGGCCCGCAAGACGCCGCTGTGGCTCATGGCCGTATTCGCCCTGCTGTTCCTCGCGGCCTTCCTCACCTGGGCGGCCGCCGGTGCCGCGATCCCGATCCCGGGGCTCCTCGTGGGAACCGTCGGGCTAAGCATCCCGCTCATCTTCGGAGCCCTCGGCGGTGTGATCTCGGAGCGGGTCGGGGTCGTCAACGTCGCCATCGAAGGCCAGCTGCTCGCGGGCGCATTCGCGTCGGCAGTGGTCGCCTCGCTCACCCAGAACCCGTTCGCGGGGCTGCTCGCGGCGACGGTCGCGGGCGTGCTCGTGTCGTTCGTGCTCGCGGCCTTCTCGATCAAGTACATCGTCGACCAGGTCATCGTCGGCGTCGTGCTCAACGTGCTCGTCGTGGGGCTCACGAGCTTCCTCTTCTCGAAGGTGCTCGCGCCCAACGCCGCGCTGCTCAACAGCCCGCCGCGGTTCCAGCGCATCCCCATCCCGGGGCTGAGCGAGATCCCGATCCTCGGGCCCGTGCTCTTCCGCCAGACGATCATCGTCTACATCATGTACATCGCCGTGGCGGCGGTGTGGTTCGCGCTGTTCAAGACCCGGTGGGGCCTGCGTCTGCGCTCCGTCGGCGAGCACCCGCAGGCGGCGGACACCGTGGGCATCAACGTCAACCGAACGCGGTTCTGGAACGTGTCGCTCGCGGGGGCCATCGCCGGCTTCGGTGGGGCGTACTTCACGCTCGGCTCGGTCGGTGCCTTCAACAAGGAGATGACAGCGGGTGCGGGCTTCATCGCGCTCGCAGCGGTCATCTTCGGCCGGTGGGATCCGATCCGCGCGACCCTGGCAGCGCTCCTCTTCGGCTTCGCGTCGAACCTGCAGAACGTGCTGAGCATCATCGGGTCGCCGGTGCCCAGCGAGTTCATGCTCATGCTCCCGTACCTCGTGACGATCTTCGCCGTCGCGGGACTGGTAGGACAGGTGCGCGGCCCCGCCGCCTCCGGAAAGCCGTATATCAAGTCATGACCTCCACTGACATCGATTGGGATGCCCTCCGCGACGTCGCCAAGGACGCCCTCCAGCACGCCTACGTGCCGTACTCCAACTTCCCCGTGGGGGTCGCCGCGATCGTCGACGACGGCCGGATCCTCTCCGGCGCCAACGTCGAGAACGCCTCGTACGGGCTGACGCTGTGCGCCGAGTGCGCGCTCGTCTCCTCCCTCCACATGACCGGCGGCGGCAAGCTCGTGGCGTTCACCTGCGTCGACGGGCACGGCAACGCGCTCATGCCGTGCGGCCGCTGCCGCCAGCTGCTGTTCGAGCACTCGGCCGAGGGCATGCTGCTCGAGACCGTGTCGGGCATCAAGACCATCGACGAGGTGATCCCCGACGCGTTCGGCCCGCGCACCCTCGAGGCCTACCGTGGTTGAGGCCTTCGACGTCGTCGACCTGATCCGCACCAAGCGCGACAAGGGCGCACTCTCGACGGCCCAGATCAACTGGCTCATCGACGCCTACACGCGCGGGTACGTCGCCGACGAGCAGATGTCGGCCATGACCATGGCGATCTTCCTCAACGGCATGGAGCGCGAGGAGATCCGCGACCTCACGCTGGCCATGATCGCGTCCGGTGAGACGCTGAACTTCGAGGGGCTCGACAAGCCCACGACCGACAAGCACTCGACCGGTGGGGTGGGCGACAAGATCACGCTGCCGCTCGCGCCGCTCGTGGCATCCTTCGGCGTCGCCGTTCCGCAGCTGTCGGGCCGCGGCCTCGGCCACACCGGCGGAACCCTCGACAAGCTCGAGAGCATCCCCGGCTGGCGCGCCAACCTCTCGAACGACGAGTTCATGCAGCAGCTCCGCGATGTCGGTGCCGTCGTGTGCGCCGCCGGCTCGGGGCTGGCGCCCGCCGATGGCAAGCTCTACGCGCTGCGCGACATCACCGGCACCGTCGAGGCGATCCCACTGATCGCCTCCTCGATCATGTCGAAGAAGATCGCCG
>CAIXMB010000100.1 GCA_903920435.1 uncultured Actinomycetes bacterium | reverse complement strand
CGACCGCTCGGCCGCGTACGCGATGCGCTGGGTTGCGAAGAACGCCGTCGCAGCCGGCTTCGCCGACCGGCTCGAGGTGCAGGTCGCCTACGCCATCGGCAAGGCGGCACCCGTCGGCCTCTACGTCGAGACCTTCGGCACCGCCCACGTCGACGAGTCGCGCATCATCGACGCCATTCGCGAGGTGTTCGACCTGCGCCCCGCCGCGATCATCCGCGACCTCGACCTGCTGCGCCCGATCTACTCGGCGACATCGGCCTACGGCCACTTCGGCCGCGAGCTGCCCGACTTCACGTGGGAGCGCACCGACCGCGTGGAGGCGCTCCGCGCGGCTGTCGGCGTGTAGCGCCTTGCCCGCGGCGCCTGGGTTGGTCGCGGCGTCCGTCGCCCGCGTCCTCGTCGATTCGCCCTTGCCGCAACTCGACAGGCTCTTCGACTACCTCATCCCGCCCGAGCTCGCTGAGGCGGCGGTGCCCGGCGTTCGCGTCAAAGTGCCGCTGCGCTCAGCCGGCCGTGTCGCCGACGGCTACCTCGTCGAGGTCGTCGAGCACGGGGAGTACTCGGGTGTCCTGAGCGAGCTCGAGTCCGTGGTCTCACCGATCCGGGTGCTGGCGCCGGAGGTCTGGGCGCTGGCGCGCAAGGCCGCCGACCGCGCCGCGGGCTCGGCGAGCGACATCGTGCGACTCGCCGTGCCCCCGCGCCAGGTGCGGGTGGAGAAGGCCTTCCTCGCGGCCGAGGATGCGGCGCCGCCACCCGTCATCACCGCAGCACCGATCGAGTCGTACGGGCAGCGGGTCATCGAGTCCGCCCTCGCATTGGGTGAACGGCTGGCCGTCGACGCCGTCCCCGGCGTGCGCGAGGTGGGCGGCGGGGTGTGGGTCGGCGCGTGGGCCGTCGCCATGGCGGGGGCCGCGGCATCCGTGCTCGCTGCTGGCCGCTCGGCGATCCTCGCGGTGCCCGACTACCGCGACCAGGAGCAGCTCGAGGCAGCCCTGCGCCACGTGCTGCCCGACGAGAGCATCGTGCGGCTCGACGCCAAGCAGTCCAACCCCGATCGCTACCGGGGATTGCTGCGCTGCCTGTCGGGCCGGCCGCTCGCGATCGTCGGCAACCGCTCAGTGGTCTACGCGCCCGCCGCCAACCTCGGTCTCATCGCGGTGTGGGACGACGGTGACCCGCTGCACAGCGAGCCCCTGAGTCCGTACGTCCACACCCGCGACGCCGCTCTTCTGCGGCAGGAGCTCCAGGAGTGCGCGCTGGCGTTCTTCGGCAACTCCCGCAGCACCGAGGTGGAGCGGCTCGTCGAGCTCGGCTGGCTACGGTCGGTCTCGCCCGTGCCGCTCGTGCTGCCGAAGGTGGTTCCGACGGCCCAGCAGTCGAGCACCGACCGGCTCGCCGCGCAGGCGCGCATCCCGTCTGCCGCGTGGAAGGTCGCGCGGTCGGCGCTCGAGCACGGTCCCGTGCTCGTTCAGGTGGCGCGCCCCGGCTACGCACCGCGACTCGCGTGCGCCGACTGCGGCCAGACCGCGCGGTGCCTGCGGTGCGAGGGGCCCCTGCTGCAGAAGTCGGCGCGCTCCGTGCCCGCCTGCGCCTGGTGCGGCGCCCTTGCCGTGAACTGGAAGTGCTCGAACTGCGAGGGGGAGAAGCTGCGCCTCGTGGGCAACGGCGCCACCCGCACCGCGGAAGACCTGGGCAGGGCGTTCCCGGGCGTTCGCGTGATCATCGCCGACGGAGAACGGCAGGTGCTCGCCGTCGGTAGCGAGCCCGCGCTCGTCATCGCGACGCGCGGCGCCGAGCCCATCGCAGCGGGCGGCTACCGCGCGGTGCTCCTTCTCGACGGCGAACGGATGCTCGCGCGCGAGAGCCTGCGCGTCGGGGAGGATTGCCTGCGCTGGTGGTCGAACGCCGCCGCCCTCGGTGCCGGGGGAGCGACCACCGTGCTCGTCGGGGTGGGCGGTGCACTGGCGACGGCCCTCGTCACGTGGCGCCAGGCGGACTACGCGCGGTCGGAGCTCGCCGACCGGCGGCGGCTGCGCTTCCCGCCGGCGGTGCGCGTCGCCACGATCACCGGGAGCGTTGAGTCGGTTTCGCGGGCGGTCGCCGCTTCGGGTGTCGACCCGGTCGACGTGCTCGGCCCCGTCGACCTCGCCCCGCCCACCGTCCGCACCATCCTGCGCTTCGACTACAACCACGGGGCCGCGGTGGCTGCGGCGCTCCGAGCCGAGCTCATCCGCGCCGCCACCTCCCGTCGTCGCAGCCCGACCGGCCGCGGCCCGACCGGCCCCAACATGCGCGTGCGCTTCGACGACGTCGAGCCGTTCCTCGAGGCCTGAGCTGGCCTGAGAGAATGGACGGGATGTCCTCCCTCCGTCTCGTCTTCGCCGGCAGCCCCGCCGCAGCCGTTCCCAGCCTCACCGCCCTCGCCGACTCCCGGCACGAGATCGCGGCGGTGATCACTCGCGAGGACTCTCCCCAGGGCAGGCGCGGCGTGCTCACGCCCACCCCGGTCGCCGTCGAGGCGGAGAGCCGCGGCATCCCGGTCATCCGCGCCAACCGGCTCGCGGGCGAGGCGACGGAGACGGTGCAGTCGCTCGCACCCGATCTCGGTGTGATCGTGGCGTACGGCGGCCTCGTCCGCGAGCCGCTGCTCTCCGCGCCCCGTCTCGGCTGGATCAACCTGCACTTCTCCCTCCTCCCGCGCTGGCGGGGCGCTGCCCCCGTGCAGCGCGCGATCATCGCCGGCGACGACATCACTGGCGCGTCCGTGTTCCAGCTCGTGCCCGAGCTCGACGCGGGCGACGTCTTCGGCCGGATGACCGAGCCCATCGGCGCCCACCAGACCGCCGGGCGCCTCCTCGAGTCGCTCTCGTCGAGCGGTGCCGAGCTGCTGCTGCGCGTCGTCGACGCCCTCGCGGACGGCACGGCGCGCGCCGAACCGCAGGTCGGAGACGTGACGCTCGCGCCGAAGCTCGCGCTGCAGGACGGGCTCATCGACTGGTCGCGGCCCGCGCAGCAGGTGTACGACCTCATTCGCGGCGTCACGCCGGAGCCCGGCGCGTTCACCGAGGTCGACGGAGCGCGCCTCAAGGTCGTCGAGGCGGCGCCGGCGCGCGACGTTCCGCGGCTCGGCGCCGGCGAGTTCGCCCTCGTGGGCAAGGCGGTCATGGTGGGCACCGGCACCGAGCCGATCGAGCTCGTCATCGTGCATCCGGCGGGTCGCAAGGCGATGGATGCCGCGTCCTGGTGGCGCGGGCGGGTGCAGGCATGAGCGCTCAGCCGGCACGGCGCATCGCCCTCGACGTGGTCATGGCCGTGCGCGATTCCGACGCGTACGCGAACCTGCTGCTGCCCGTGCGGCTCGGGCGCGCGAAGCTCTCTGAGGCCGACGCCGGCCTCGCGACCGAGCTCACCTACGGCACGCTGCGCATGCAGGGCTACTACGACCGTGTCATCGCGATCGCCGCCGGCCGCCCCGTCGAGAAGATCGACCCGCCGATCCTCGATGTGCTTCGGCTCGCGTGCCACCAGCTGCTGTCGATGCGCGTGGCCCAGCACGCCGCCGTTGACGAGTCGGTCGAACTCGCGAAGACGGTCGGGTCGAATTCCGCCGTGGGGTTCGTCAACGGGGTGCTCAGGACCATCACGCGCACGGACGCGGACGAGTGGCGTTCGCGCGTGCTCGCCGAGGCGGCGACGGGCGAGGAGCGGCTCGCCCTCGAGTACTCCCACCCGCTGTGGGTGACGCGGGCCTTCCGCCAGGTACTCACGGCGGAGGGTCGCGAGGCCGAGCTCGAAGCCCTGCTCGCTGCCGACAACGTGGCACCGAGGGTGTCGCTCGCCGCGCTACCCGGCGAGTCGTCGGTCGACGAGCTCGACGCGCACGCAGCAGAATTCTCGCCCGTCGGCGCGATCCTCGACGGCGGCGACCCGCTCAGGCTGCCCGCGGTGAAGGATGGTCGTGCTCGCGTGCAGGACGAGGGTTCGCAGCTCGCCGCCCTCGCGCTCAGCAGGGTGCGGCCGATCGAGCAGGGGGAGCAATGGCTCGACCTGTGTGCCGGGCCGGGCGGTAAGGCCGCGCTCCTTGCCGCGGAGGCGCAGGTCGGCGGCGCCGTCCTCACCGCGAATGAACTCGTTCCGGCTCGCGCCGAACTCGTGCGCAAGGCCCTCGCGGTGTTCCCGACCCCGCCCGAGGTGTGGGAGCTCGACGGCACCACGGTCGGCGGTCTCTACCCGGGTGCCTTCGACCGCATCCTCCTCGACGCCCCGTGCACGGGTCTCGGCGCCCTGCGCCGCCGACCCGAGGCGCGCTGGCGCAAGCAGCCGAGCGATGTCGCCGGTCTCGGCAACCTCCAGGCGAAACTCCTCGCCTCGGCCATCGCCGCGCTCAAGCCCGGCGGCGTGCTCGCCTACGTCACGTGCTCCCCGCACGCGGCCGAGACGAAGTCGATCGTGGCCTCCGTGCTGCGCAAGACGGAGGGCGTCGAGCGGCTCGACACTCCCGCGGTGCTGCAGTCGATCGTGCGCGAGCCGCTCGACCTCCCCGAGGCGAGCCACGTGCAGCTGTGGCCGCACCGCCACGGCACCGACGCGATGTTCATCCAGCTACTGGCCAAGCCCGCCTGAGTATGGTCAGTGTCATGCGCATCAACCCGAGCATCCTCGCCGCCGACTTCGTGAACCTTGAGCGCGACATCGCCCGCATCTCGACCGCCGATCTCGTGCACGTCGACGTCATGGACAACCACTTCGTGCCGAACCTCACGTTCGGCCCGCAGATGGTGGGCCGCATCCAGGATGTCTCGACGATCCCGCTCGACGTGCACCTCATGATCGACGACCCCGACCGCTGGGCGCCCGGCTACGCGGAACTGGGCGCGTTCTCGGTCACCTTCCACGCAGAAGCCGCGACGGATGCCGTGGCCCTCGCCCGCCGGCTGCGCGAGATCGGCGCCCGCGCCGGCATCGCCCTCAAGCCCGGCACCGCCGTGGAGCCCCTCCTCGACCTTCTGCCGGAGTTCGACCAGGTGCTCGTCATGACCGTGGAGCCCGGTTTCGGAGGCCAGAGCTTCATCGAGTCGGTCATGCCCAAACTCGTGGCGCTCCGTGCTGCCCGCGGCGACCGCGATGTCTGGCTCCAGGTCGACGGCGGGGTCGACGAGAACACGATCGGCATCGCCGCGGAGGCCGGCGCCGACACGTTCGTCGCGGGTTCCGCGGTGTTCAAAGGCGACCCGAGCGCCCAGATCGCAGCGCTACGGGCGGCCGCAGAGGCGCACGCGCACTAGGTCCAGAATCCGTCGTGCACCTCGACGGCACCGGCGATCTCGATGGGCCCGCGCACCTCGACGGTGTGGCCGCCGCGCGCGAACACCTCGCGCGACGGCAGGTCGAGGGTGAACTCGCCGGAACCGGCGGGCAGGAGGTCGATGAGTCCCTCGCCCGAGAGCGCGTAGACGACGGTGCCGATTCCCGCCCAGAAGATCGCGCCGCAGCACATCGCGCACGGCTCGGTGCTCGTGTAGAGCGTGCCGGTCGCGAGCTCCTGCGCCGTGAGCTCGGCAGCGGCGAGCCGCACGAGGTTCGTCTCGGCGTGGCCGGTCGGGTCTCCCGTCGTGAGCACGGTGTTCTCCGCCCGCACGGTTCGTCCGCCCGCGGTGACCAGGAGCGCGCCGAAGGGGTGGTTGCCGTGCTCGCGGGCCGCGGCGGCGAGGGCTACTGCTTCGGCGAGGTGGTCGGTGTCGGGCATCCGTGGCGCTCCTGTCTGGTTGGATAGCAGCATGACAGATTCACCCAAGACCAAGCCCGACGTCGAGTTCTACGAGGGCCCCGAGCCCACCGACCTCGTCATCATCGACATCGAGGAGGGCACCGGCGCCGAGGCCAAGCCCGGCGCCACCGTCGACGTGCACTACCTGGGCCTCGATTTCGAGACCGGCGAGGAGTTCGACTCCAGCTGGAGCCGCGGCCAGTCGATCCAGTTCCCGCTCTCCGGCCTCATCAAGGGCTGGCAGGAGGGCATCCCCGGCATGAAGGTGGGCGGCCGACGCCAGCTCATCTGCCCGCCGCACCTCGCCTACGGCCCCGCCGGTGGCGGGCACCGGCTCTCCGGCCGCACGCTCACCTTTGTGATCGACCTGCTCGGCACGAACTAGCCCGCGTTCCCTGAGGCTCTCGAAGGGCGCTTCGAGAGCCTCAGCGACCGATACGCTTGACCCTGTGAAAACCTTCGACGACCTCTTCGCTGAACTCAGCGAGAAGGCCGTGGCGCGCCCTGAGGGCTCCGGCACCGTCGCCCAGCTGGACGCCGGGGTGCACGCGATCGGCAAGAAGATCGTCGAAGAGGCGGCAGAGGTCTGGATGGCGGCGGAGTACCAGTCCGACACCGAGACCGCCGAGGAGATCTCGCAGCTCATCTACCACCTGCAGGTTCTCATGGTCGCGAAGGGTCTCACCCCTTCGGATGTCTGGCGACATCTGTAACTGTCGCCCCCATCAGACTTCGACCAGAGGAAACCCATGCTGAGAATCGCAGTCCCCAACAAGGGATCGCTGAGTGAGACCGCCTCCGAGATGCTCCTCGAGGCCGGCTACACCGGGCGCCGCGACCCGCGCGCACTGAGTGTGCGCGACGATCGCAACGACGTCGAGTTCTTCTACCTGCGCCCGCGCGACATCGCGACCTATGTCGGCTCCGGAGCGCTGGATGTCGGCATCACCGGCCGCGACCTGCTGCTCGACTCGCGCAGCGCGGCCGCCGAGATCGCGAGCCTCGACTTCGGCGAGTCGACGTTCCGCTTCGCGGGACCGCCCGGCGCCTTCGCCGACCTGGCCGCCCTCGCCGGCAGGCGAGTCGCGACGAGCTACCCGGCACTCGTGGGCGACTTCCTCGCCCGCAACGGCGTGCAGGTGCAGATCGTGTCGCTCGACGGCGCCGTCGAATCCGCGGTCAAGCTCGGTGTCGCGGATGCGGTTGCCGACGTGGTCTCCACCGGCTCGACCCTGCGCGCGCAGGGCCTCGAGATCTTCGGCCCGGTGATCCTCGACTCCACGGCCGTGCTCATCAGCACGAAGGCCGACCACCCGGGCATCACCGTGCTCCAGCGCCGCCTGCAGG
>CAIXMB010000099.1 GCA_903920435.1 uncultured Actinomycetes bacterium | reverse complement strand
CGGCGATCGCGCCGAGGGCCGCCCGCAACGGACCCCACAGGTCGCTGCCCGTGTACGCGACCGCGCTCGGCGCCGCGCCCGCGACCACCGTGCTGCCCGACCCCGACGCGATGATCGACAGGGTGGCGGTGCCCGCGCGCATGGTCGGCGCGTTCGGCACCATCGCCTCGACGAGAACCCACAGCTCGTCATCCGTCGACATGCTCGCGAGTGGCACCGAACCGCGCACCGACCCGGATGCCGCGGCGAGCCCCATCACCGAGGTGCCCCCCGAGGCGCACGACGTGCCCACCCAGCGCTGCGGGCAGGTGGAGACCGCGAGCCACAGCCCGCGCGGGTCGGAGGCGAGCCCACCGGAGGCAGCGAGCGCGAGCTCGATCGTGCCCGGCTGAGCGGGGTGCGCCGAGACGCCGATCTGCCACGACACGGCGGCTCCCGGCTGCAGGTCGGCCATCGCGTCCCTGTCGCCGACCGAGACGAGGGTGATGGCGGAGCCCACGATCGTCTCCTCGGTCACCGCCGCGTGGGCGGCCGGGGCGGGCACCGTGACGAGGACCGCCGCCGCGATGATCGTGAGTGCGGTCGCCGCGTGCCGGGGGCCCGACGGGGAGTGCGTGCGCGCCCTGCGCCGGCCTCTCCCGCGCTCCTCCCGCGGCCAGACCGCCCACGTCACGATGCCGGCGGCCCCCATGGTGATGCCGCCGAGGGCGATGGGGTTGGACATCGCCGCGACCGCGTAGGCGAGACCGGGCACCGAGAACAGCACCCTGCGCGCCGTGCTCACGACATACGGTGCCGGATCCTCGGTGGGGTTGGCGTCGCCGCGCAGGGTGAGCGACACGGTGCCCGGCTCGAGCGCGGTGACCGAGGTCACGCGGTGCGTGATCGGCAGCGCGCCCTGCCGGTCGACGGTGACGACGTCGCCCACCCGGATGTCGGACCCCGCGACCTCCTGCACCACCGCGAGCGAGCCCGTGGGGATGGTCGGGCTCATCGAGCCCGTCTTGAACATGATGAGCGTGATGTGGAACACGACGGCGAGCACCACGAAGACGATGCACACCAGCCCGCCGATCGCGGCGAGGGAGAGCAGCGCGCTGCCGACCCGCTGCGCGGGCCGCCTCATCGTCGTGTCGGCAGTCATCACGGCACCGATGTCGCCGTCACGGTCCAGATCACGGTGACCGACTTGCCCTGCAACTGGGTGTCAGCGCCCGCGGGCAGGTACACGTCGAAGCAGTAGCCGGCCGGCGCACCGGGGGAGGCGGTGGCGGCGGGGAGTGCGACGCCCGTCGATCCCGCCGCGGCGAGCGTCGCATACGCGCCCGCACTGCCGACGATGTACGTCGGTGTGCCGGTCGAGAATGTCGAGGAGGAGCATCCGGCGGCACTGATCGCGACGGCCTTGTACTGCAGCGCCGGCCCGAGGAAGGGCGACGCGTCGGTGGCGCCGTTGGTCACCGTCGGTGCCGCGAAGGTGAGCGTCCCCGCGCCCGAGTTGGCCTTGCCGCGGATGAGCACATAGCCGTAGCGGTGCGTGTCGGGCGACATGCCGGTGCCCGCGAAGGTGATCGTCGCACCGGGCGCCGACGTGTTGTCCGCCCACGCCGAGTTGTCGATGCTCGACTGGGTGTCGAAGCGGCTCGTCGCGAATGAGCCCGTCGCGAACTCGGTATCCGTCCACGATGCGAGCGTCATCGTCGCTCCCACACCGAGTACGAGTGCTCCGGCGAGCGCGGCCCGCACCTTCGTGAAGGTGCGCCGCCGCCTCGCCACCAGGTGGCGGCCCATGGTGCTACGAGTTCGAGGTCGCCGTGAACTGCCACGTGGCGGTCGCCGCGGTGCCCTGGACGAGTCCGGAGTCGGACGTGACCTGGATGCACAGCACGACGGAGGTACCCGGGAGGGTGCCGTCGCCCGCCCCGAGCGCGAACGAGCTCGCACCCGTCGTCGAGCCGAACGCCGTGCCGGAGGGCACGCGCTCGGTGCCGGCGGCACCGGGCGTGCAGTCGCCGACCGCGGCCACCTGGATCACGCCGTAGGTGAGGTGGGTGAGTGCCGCTCCGCTGCCGGCCGCCGCGCTCACGATGCCCGTGCCCGCGACGGTGGTCGCAGCGTCCAGGTGCAGCACGTAGGCGGCAGCGACGGTCGAGCTCTTGCTCAGGTTGTCGAAGCCGGTCGAGAACGACAGCGCCGCCGGAACCCCGGGGTCGTCAGTCGCGTGCTCGGTGAAGGTCGTGCCGTCGGTGCTGCCGACGAGGTTGAAATGACCGGCGGTGAACGTGCCGGTGGCGAACTCCTGGTCGGTCCATGCGGCGAGCGTCATTGCCGCGCCGAGGCCGAGCACCAGTCCGCCGGCGAGGATCGCCTTGATCCGGGTGCTGACGGGTGAGCCTGCAACGGCAGGAAGAAGTGATTGCATCGGAAGAGCCCCCTGTTCGGGACCCGGCCCCCCCAGGTCGAATTCTGCCCCCGAATCAGCCGTCGAATCGAGAACAGCAGCAGGTTACGCTCAGCGTCGAGCGGGGTACAAGCGTTTGCCCCGTTCTGGGGACATTCGGGGTACACCCCCGTCCGGGGCGCGCCGTCGGTGCTGGCGACTACTCTGGACACGTGGTCGCTGCCCTGTATCGCCGTTATCGGCCGGAGACATTTGCCGAGCTCATCGGCCAGTCACAGGTGACCGATCCGCTGCGCACGGCCCTGCGCACCGACCGCGTCAACCACGCCTACCTCTTCAGTGGACCTCGCGGGTGCGGCAAGACCACGTCGGCCCGCATCCTCGCGCGCTGCCTCAACTGCGCAGAAGGCCCTACGGATACCCCGTGCGGCGTGTGCCCGTCCTGCATCGAGCTCTCGCGCGACGGGGGCGGCTCCCTCGACGTCGTCGAGATCGACGCCGCCTCGCACAACGGTGTGGACGACGCCCGCGACCTCCGTGAGCGCGCCGTGTTCGCGCCCGCGCGCGACCGGTTCAAGATCTTCATCCTCGATGAGGCGCACATGGTGACGCCGCAGGGCTTCAACGCGCTGCTGAAGATCGTCGAGGAGCCGCCGGAGCACGTGAAGTTCATCTTCGCGACCACGGAGCCCGAGAAGGTCATCGGCACGATCCGGTCGCGCACGCACCACTACCCCTTCCGTCTTGTGCCGCCCGCGCAGATGCTCGACTACGTGCAGCAGCTGTGCACGTCGGAGGGTGTCGAGGTGGAAGCCGGCGTGCTGCCGCTCGTCGTGCTCGCCGGTGGCGGGTCGGTGCGCGACACGCTCTCGCTCCTCGACCAGCTCATCGCCGGTTCGGAATCGACGACCATCGAGTACGAACGCGCCGTCGCGCTGCTCGGCTACACGCACGGTGCGCTGCTCGACGAGGTCGTCGAGGCGCTGGGTGCGCGCGATGCTGCTGCGGCCTTCGGTTCCGTCGACCGGGTGATCCAGACCGGGCAGGATCCGCGTCGCTTCGTGGAGGATCTGCTCGAGCGGTTGCGCGACCTCATCATCGTCGCGGCAACGTCGGGGAACGCGGCATCCGTGCTGCGCGGTGTTCCGCAAGACCAGCTCGACCGCATGGCGAAGCAGGCGTCGACCTTCGGGACGGCCGAGCTGTCGCGGTCCGCCGACGTCGTCAATGCGGCGCTCACCGAGATGACCGGGGCGACGTCGCCGCGCCTGCACCTCGAGCTGATGGTCGCGCGCATCCTCGTCCCCGCGAGCGACGACACCGAGCGTGGTGCGCTCGCCCGCGTTGAGCGCCTCGAGCGCCGCATCGGTGTGGAGAGTGCCGCCTCCCAGGGTGCTGCATCCGCGGGCGCTGCCTCGCCCCCACGCTCTGCGCCGGCCACGCCAGCACGCTCCGCGACCGCAACCTCCGCGCCAGCCGCCGCGGCTCCAACCCCCGCGACCCCTAGCCCCACCGCCGCTGCGCCGGCCAGCCCGGACACCTCGGCCGGGCGCACGAGTGCTGCAGCAACCGGCCCCGCGCCCGTGAGCGAAGCCGCGCTCGTGAGCGATGCCGGGCCCGTGAGCGATGCCGCGCCCGTGAGCGATGCCGCGAGCACTGCAGTAACCACCTCCGCGCCTCCCGCTGACCCCACCCCTCGCGAGCGCCCCGTCGGCCCGGTCACCTTCCAGCAGGTGAAGGACGCGTGGCCCGAGATCCTCGAATCGGTGAAGAACGCCAAGCTCAACGCGTGGCTCGTCGTCTACACGGCGCAGCCGCTCGAACTGAGGGACGGCAAGGTGCTCGTCCTGTCGTTCCCCAGCCAGAAGGACGTCGAGGAGCTCAAGAAGCCCGCATCCCCGGGCCAGGGCGTGGGCGACCTGCTCAAGAAGGCGTTCGTCGAGGTGTTGGGGCTCGAACCCGCCCTCATCGCGCGCGTCGACGCCACGGCGGCACCGCGCCCGGTCGTCGCCGACCTCCCGCCCATCGACGAAGTGCCTCCGCCCGACGACTTCCCGCCCACTGAGAGCCATGGCTGGGCCGTCGCCGCGATCCCCGAGAGCGCGCAGCCCGCAGACGAGCCCGCCGTCTCCCGCATGACGAAGCCCGCCAACCTCACGCCCGAGGCTGCTCCTGCGGCGGCCCCGGCCTCCGCACCCGAGGCACCACCGTCTGCCGCGACCCCCACGGCGGCCGCCCCGGCAGCTCCCACCGCGCGGACAGCCCCAGCATCCGGCCGGCCCGGGACGAGCCCCGCCGACAGCTCCCGCTACGGTGAGTCGGTGGTGCGCGAACTCCTCGGCGCGAACTTCATCGAGGAGCAGACCATCGCTCCGCGGGTCGTCCCCCTGCCGCGCGACGAGTAGTCGGACGGGCACAGAATGTACGACGGAATCGTCCAAGAACTGATCGACGAGCTCGGCCGCCTGCCGGGTATCGGGCCGAAGTCGGCGCAGCGCATCGCCTTCCACATCCTGCAGACGGAGAGCTTCGACGTCACCCGCCTCTCCGAGGTGCTGCGCGACGTGCGCGACAAGGTGCGCTTCTGCTCGATCTGCGGCAACGTCACCGAGTCAGACACCTGCTCGATCTGCCGCGACCCTCGCCGCTCCCACGCCACGATCTGCGTCGTCGAGGAGGCGAAGGATGTCGTCGCGATCGAGCGCACGCGCGAGTTCAAGGGCCTGTACCACGTACTCGGCGGGGCGATCAGCCCCATCGACGGCATCGGTCCCGATGACTTGCGCATGAAGCAGCTCGTCGGCCGGCTCTCCGACGGCACGGTCACCGAGGTCATCATCGCCACCGACCCGAACCTCGAGGGCGAGGCCACCGCCACCTACCTCACGCGCCTGCTCAACTACCCGAACCTGCGTGTGACGCGACTCGCCTCCGGACTGCCCGTGGGCGGCGACCTCGAGTACGCCGACGAGGTCACCCTCGGCCGCGCCTTCGAGGGCCGCAGGGTGGTCGAGAATTAGGCCCGACGTTAGCCGCTAAAGTTACTCCTTGGGCCGAAACAGGCCAGCCACCGCCCGGGAGAACCACGTGAGCCTCATCGTCCAGAAGTTCGGGGGCTCGTCGGTCGCCGATGCCGAGAGCATCAAACGCGTGGCGAAGCGCATCGTCGAGACCCGCAAGGCGGGCAACGAGGTCGTCGTGGTCGTCTCCGCGATGGGCGACACCACCGATGAGCTCCTCGACCTCGCCGAGCAGGTGGTTCCGCTTCCCTCCGGCCGCGAGCTCGACATGCTCCTCACTGCGGGTGAGCGCATCTCGATGGCCCTCCTCGCCATGGCCATCCGCAGCCTCGGTATCGAGGCCCGCAGCTACACCGGCAGCCAGGCCGGCATGGTCACGGATGCCCAGCACGGGTCGGCCCGCATCGTCGAGGTCTCGCCCAAGCGCGTGCGCGAGGCGCTCGATGACGGCGCCGTTGCGATCGTCGCCGGATTCCAGGGCTTCAACCGCGGAACGGGTGACATCACCACCCTCGGCCGCGGCGGGTCCGACACCACCGCCGTTGCCCTCGCTGCGGCGCTCGGCGCCGACGTGTGCGAGATCTACACCGACGTCGACGGTGTCTTCACGGCCGACCCCCGCGTGGTCCCCTCCGCACGCAAGCTCGACCGCATCACGAGCGAGGAGATGCTCGAGCTCGCGGCCACGGGCGCGAAGGTGCTGTACATCCGGGCAGTGGAGTACGCCCGTCGTCATGGCGTCACGATCCACGTGCGGTCGTCGTTCAACAACAACGAGGGCACGCTCGTCGTGAACCCCAGCGAAGGAGAAACCGTGGAAGAGCCGATCGTCACCGGCGTAGCCGCAGACCTCAGCGAGGCGAAGATCACCGTCGTGGGTGTGCCCGACATGCCCGGCAAGGCCGCGCAGATCTTCACGCTCGTGGCGCGCACGAATGTGAACATCGACATGATCGTGCAGAACGTGTCGTCCGCGGCGACGGGCCTCACCGACATCTCGTTCACCCTTCCGAAGCAGGACGCCCAGCGCGCCATGGCGGCTCTGAACGCCGAGAAGGACGACATCGGGTTCGAGTCGCTCCAGCACGACGACCAGATCGCGAAGCTCGCCGTGGTCGGCGCCGGTATGCGCACGAACGCGGGTGTGTCGGCCAAGCTGTTCACCGCCCTGTTCGAGGCCGGCATCAACATCGAGATGATCTCCACCAGCGAGATCCGCATCTCGGTGGTCACGCGCGCCGATACCGTCAACGACGCCGTGCGCGTCGTGCACACGGCGTTCGGCCTCGACGGCGAGACCGAGGCCGTGGTGCACGGCGGTACCGGGCGCTAGCCACTCGCGAGCCAGCCGCCAACCAGTGACTAACCAGTGGCGCGCAGCAGCCGTCGCAGCGCAGCACTCTTCGATCTGAGGCGCACAGGAGTGCGCTCGGGGTCGACCGAGGGTGGCGGCACTGCCGCGTAGCCGTGCTCGTCGCGGACCACTCGCCACCCGTTGTTGTGGAACAGCATGTGATGGTGCCGGCACAGCAGCACCCCGTCGTCGACGCTGGTGCCTCCGCCCTCCGACCACGGGACGATGTGGTGCACCTCGCACCACGCGGGCGGTCGGTCGCACGTACCGACGAGGCAGCCCCCGTCGCGGGCCGCGAGCACCGTGCGCTGCCGCGGGAGGTGGAACCGCTCCTGGCGCCCCAGATCCAGACCCGCGCCCTCGTCGCTGAACGAGAGCGGCACCAGGCCGCTCGTGCAGACGTGGCGCTCCGCGGTCGCTACTGAGACTGCCGAGGACTGCCCCTCCAGGAACGCCGGTCCCTCGCCGCGCATCAGATCGTCGCGCGTGACCAGTACTCGAACTGCCGGGTTCTGCTTGCCGAAGAGCTTGCCAGAGGGGGCCCGCGTAGCGACTGACACGATGTCAACGAGAGCGTCGACCATGACCTGGTCGATGGTGCGGTCGTCGGGGACGACCATGGGGTCGTCGTCGGCGACGAACCTCGGCCCGCCTCGCCGCGGCGAGGTGACGGCATCGACCGCGCCCACCACGATCGCAGCGGACTCTGGATCGAGGAGCCCCGAGACCCTCGTCATGCCGGTGGGCAGCGGCGTGAGCCGCAGGAAGCGCTGTGCCCGCAACTCCTCCTCATGCAGCGCGACCGAGGCGTGGTCGAGTTCGTCGCGAGCCTGCCGTGCACGACGGGCGAGTGCGTCGACGTCGAGGCTGGGTGCCTCGGCCGCGAGCTGCGTGACGGCGCCCGCGAGCACGTCGGGGCTGAGGGCGGTGGTGGGTGAGCCCAGCCCGGATCGGATCGCATCGATGGCCTGCACGCCCAGCCCGGCCGTGGGCGCCAACCACGGCTCGGTTGCCGTGCCGACCCGAACGAGTCGGCGGGCATCGG
>CAIXMB010000098.1 GCA_903920435.1 uncultured Actinomycetes bacterium | reverse complement strand
CTTCATCGACTGCTCCTTGCCGGTGCCCTTGTCCTTGGCAGACACGTGCACGATGCCGTTGGCGTCGATGTCGAAAGTCACCTCGACCTGCGGGATGCCGCGGGGCGCGGGGGCGATGCCCGTGAGCTCGAACGTTCCGAGGTTCTTGTTGTCCCTGGTGAACTCGCGCTCGCCCTGGAACACCTGGATCGCCACGGACGGCTGGTTGTCGTCAGCCGTCGTGAAGGTCTCGCTGCGCTTGGTCGGAATCGCGGTGTTGCGCTCGATGAGCTTGGTCATGATGCCGCCCTTGGTCTCGATACCGAGGCTCAGGGGGGTGACGTCGATGAGCAGCACGTCCTTGCGCTCGCCCTTGAGAACGCCGGCCTGCAGGGCGGCGCCGACGGCGACCACCTCGTCAGGGTTGACGCCCTTGTTGGGCTCCTTGCCGCCCGTGAGCTTCTTGACGAGGTCCACGACCGCCGGCATGCGGGTCGAGCCACCGACGAGCACCACGTGCGAGACATCGTCGAGCTTGACGCCGGCCTCCTTGATCACGTCGTTGAACGGCTTCTTGGTGCGCTCGAGCAGGTCTGCCGTGAGCTCCTCGAACTTGGCGCGCGTGAGCGTCTCATCGAGGTTGGCGGGGCCGTTCTCCGTGAGGGAGAGGTAGGGCAGCTGGATGGTCGTGGAGGTCTGCGACGAGAGCTCCTTCTTGGCCTGCTCCGCCGCCTCCTTCAGGCGCTGCTTGGCGATCTTGTCGTTGGAGACGTCGACGCCCGTGGTGTCCTTGAACTTGCCGATGAGGTAGTCGACGACCCGCTGGTCCCAGTCATCTCCACCGAGGCGGTTGTCGCCCGCGGTCGCCTTGACCTGGATCGTCGAGAAGTCGTCGTCCTTGCCCACCTCGAGCAGTGAGACGTCGAACGTTCCACCACCGAGGTCGAAGACAAGGATGAGCTCATCCTCCTTGCCCTTGTCGAGGCCGTACGCGAGTGCGGCGGCGGTGGGCTCGTTGATGATGCGCAGCACGTTGAGGCCCGAGATCTCGCCGGCCTCCTTGGTGGCCTGGCGCTCGGCGTCGTTGAAGTACGCGGGAACCGTGATGACGGCGTCGGTGACGGGCTCGCCCAGGTACTGCTCGGCGTCGCGCTTGAGCTTGGCGAGGATGCGCGCGGAGATCTCCTGCGGCGTGTACTTCTTGCCGTCGATCTCGGTCGTCCAGTTGGTGCCCATGTGGCGCTTGACTGACGCGATGGTGCGGTCGACGTTGGTAACGGCCTGGCGCTTGGCGGTCTCACCGACGAGCACCTCCCCGTCCTTGGTGAAGGCCACGACCGACGGGGTCGTGCGGAAACCTTCAGCGTTGGCGATGACGGTGGGTTCTCCACCCTCGAGAACGGCGACCACGGAGTTCGTGGTTCCGAGGTCGATTCCTACTGCTCGAGCCATGTGCTCTTGCTCCTTTTGTTTCAGTGGTCTGTGTGCGACCTTGAGTCGCGTTATGTCAAGTTTGGTCCCTGTGGATAACTCTGTCAAGCCGCTGTGCTGAAAGTTGAGTGTGAGCGGCTCAAGGTGGCGCACGCCCGGCGACCTTCGTATGCTGAGACTGTGAAGATCGTCACCGGTTCCGCGCCCACGCGCTGACCTAGCAGATCCCCGTCGCGGGGTCTCCGTCAGCGCATAACCCTGACCGGAGATCGATCTTCATGCATGCAGTACAGCTCAACGACCTCGCGCTCACCTGGCCCGACGGGTCGGTCGCGCTCCACGACATCACGGCCTCGTTCGGCCGCGGGCGCACCGGCCTCACGGGCGCGAACGGCGCCGGCAAGTCCACCCTCCTCCGCCTGATCGCGGGCGAGCTCGCCCCGAGCTCGGGCACCGTCACGACCTCGGAACCCGTCGGGTACCTGAGACAGGACCTCGCTCTCGACGGCGATCAGACGCTCGCCGATGTGCTGGGCATCCGGGCGACCCGCGCCGCGCTCGCGCGCATCCTCGCGGGCGACACCGCGCAGGAGAACTTCGACACCGTGGGCGACGACTGGGACGTCGAGGAGCGGGCGGTCGCCGTGCTCTCCGCGCTGGGGTTCACGGATGCCGGCTCCCTCGATCGCGAGGTGCGGTCGTTGTCCGGTGGGGAGGTGGTGCTCGCCGGGCTCGCTCGGCTTCGGCTCGGGGCATCCGGCATCACTCTGCTGGACGAGCCGACGAACAACCTCGACCGGCGTGCTCGCGAGCTGCTGTACGCGGCCGTGCGCGGCTGGACGGGCACGCTGCTCGTGGTGAGCCACGATCGCGAGCTGCTCGACCTCATGGACGAGACGGCAGAGCTGCACGCTGGTGGCATCCGGATGTTCGGGGGCAACTTCAGCGCCTACCTCGAGCAGATCGACGCCGAGCAGGCGACCGCTGAGCGCCTCGTGCGGGCGGCGGAGCACGACCTGAAGGTCGAGAAGCGGCAGCGTGTCGAGGCGGAGACGACGCTCGCGCGGCGCGCCCGCTACGGCCAGACCGACTTCGAGAACAAGCGCATGCCGAAGATCATCATGAACCAGCGCAAGTCGAACGCGCAGGTGAGCGCGGGCAAGTACCGCGGCCTGCACGCCGAGAAGGTCGAGGTGGCCGAGAGCGCACTCGAGGCAGCCGAGGCGAAACTGCGAGACGATGCGCACATCCGGGTGTCACTGCCCGAGACGCGCGTGCCCGCGGGGCGCACGGTGCTCCAGCTCGACGACGATCTCGTGCTGCGCGGTCCCGAGCGCGTCGCGCTCGTGGGCCCGAACGGAGCGGGGAAGACGACCCTGCTCGAGCGGATAGCCGCGGGCGACGTGCGGTTCCGCATCCCCCAGGTCGGCTACCTGCGGCAGCGCATCGACGACCTTGGAGACGGCACCGTCGTCGACGTGGTGCGGGCCGCCGCCCCCGACCGCTCGCCCAACGAGGTGCGCGCCCAGCTCGCGCGGTTCCTGTTCCGCGGGGCGAGGGCCGAGCGCTCGGTGGCGCAGTTGTCGGGTGGCGAGCGGTTCCGGGTCGCGCTCGCGCGCATCCTGCTCGCCGACCCGGCGCCGCACCTGCTGCTGCTCGACGAGCCGACGAACAGCCTCGATCGGCAGAGCGTCGCGCAGCTCGTCGACGCGCTCGGTGCCTACGAGGGCGCGCTCGTGGTCGTCAGCCACGACGACGAGTTCCTGGGCCGGCTGGGGCTCACACGGCGGCTGACTCTCGACCGCGTCGAGGGGCTGCGGGAGGAGGCTGGAAAGTCGTCGTGACGGCCGCCCAAAAATGTCAACCCGGCGTTCACTGTGAGCCACTAGCGTGTGACCATGACTGACGAGGGTGCCACTCCCAAAGTTCCCGCCGCCGCCAACACCCTCGCGATCGGGGTGATGGGCCAGGACCTCCCCGACGACCGGATCGTGCCGCGCAAGCAGGTCGCCTCGTGGGCGCTGTGGGACTGGGCGACGCAGCCCTTCAACTCGGTCATCCTCACCTTCGTCTTCGCGTCGCTGTACCTGATCTCCGACAACTTCCTGCCGGCGGATGTCGCTGCGCTCGCCGACGGCGACCCGATCAAGGATCGCGCGCTCGCCGACCTCTCGAGCGGCTACGGGCTGGCGACCACGATCGCGGGCATCCTGATCTTCCTGCTCGCACCCGTGCTCGGCCAGCGCGCGGACGCCAACGGCAGCAAGAAGCGCGTGCTGCTGCTCTTCACCGGTCTCCTCGCGCTGCTGCAGTTCGCCCTGTTCTTCGTCTACGCGAGCCCCGCGTACTTCTGGTACGGCGCGGGCGTCCTCGCGCTCGGGGCCGTCGTCTCGGAGATCGCGGGGGTCAACTACAACGCGATGCTCGTGCAGGTGTCGACCAAGTCGACGATCGGCAAGGTCAGCGGGCTCGGTTGGGGCCTCGGCTACCTGGGCGGCATCGTCGCGCTCGTGATCGTCGTGGCGCTGACCTTCGCCGACTGGTTCGGGCTCGACACGTCGAACGGGCTCGCCTACCGCCTCATCGCCGTCGGCGCCGCGGTGTGGACCGTCGTCTTCTCGCTGCCGCTCTTCTTCAACGTTCCGGAGTCCGCACCCTCCCCCGGCCGAGAGCGTGTCGGCTTCTTCCGCAGCTACGTCGTGCTGGTGAAAGACATCGCGCGCCTCTACCGCGAGAGCCGCCACACCTTCTGGTTCCTGTTCGCGAGCGCCGTGTACCGCGACGGCCTGGCCGGGGTCTTCGCCTTCGGCGGCGTGCTGGCCGCCGTGGCGTTCCACTTCACGACCAACGAGGTGCTCATCTTCGGCATCGCGGCGAACATCGTGGCGGGCATCTCGACGATCATCGCCGGGCGCATCGACGACTTCGTCGGCCCGAAGGCGGTCATCCTGTTCACGCTCTTCGGTCTCGTCGTGATGGCGCTCGTCGTGTTCTTCCTCCACGACCTCGGCACCGCCGTCTTCTGGGCGGGCGGGCTCACCCTCTCGGCCTTCGTCGGTCCGGCGCAGGCGGCGAGCCGCTCGCTGCTGGCACGGGTCACGCCAGAGGGCCGCCAGGGCGAGATCTTCGGTCTCTACGCAACCACCGGTCGCGTCGCGAGCTTCATCTCGCCCGCGCTGTGGACGGTGTCGATCACGATCTTCGGCGCGACCATCTACGGGGTGCTCGGCATCGCACTGGTGATTCTCGTCGGCGCCGTGCTGCTGCTGTTCGTGAAGCTGCCGAAGTACGTGCGGGCCGAGGCGCCCGGCAGCATCCCGGGCTCGCTCGCATAACGTCCGTTTTTCACTGGCGCTTGTCGGCGCGACTTGTCAGGCTTGAGCCATGACGTCTACCGCCGACAAGGCCGCCCTCCTCGATTCCCTTCACGTGCCTGGCACGCCCCTCATCCTCACGAACGTGTGGGATGCCCTGAGCGCCCGCGCCGTCGCGGGCGCCCCGGGTGTGAAGGCCATCGCGAGCGCGTCGCACTCGGTGAGCAACACCCGCGGCTTCGAAGACGGCGAGGGCATGAACTTCGACCAGGCTCTCGCCGCCGCCACCTCGATCATCGACGCCGTCGACCTGCCCGTGACGATCGATTTCGAGCGCGGCTACACCCGCAACCTCGCGAAGCTGCGCGACAGCACTACCCGCCTCATCGCCGCCGGTGCCGCCGGGATCAACTTCGAAGACAGCACCGGGATCGAGAAGACTCCGCTGTTCCTGCTCGACGAGCAGGTCGAGCGCATCCGCACGGTCCGCGGCGCTGCCGAGGCCGCGGGCGTCCCGCTCGTCATCAATGCCCGGGTCGACGCGCTCGTCAGGGGCAGCGACTGGGATGACGCACTCGAGCGCGCGAACGCCTACCTCGAGGCGGGCGCCAGCGTGATCTTCATGCTCGGGCTGGGCGACGAGGCGGCGGTCGAGAAGGCCGTGGCGGGAGTCAACGGCCGCGTCTCCACCATCTCCGGTCCGAACTCGGTGCCACTCACGCGGCTGGCCGAGCTCGGTATCTCGCGCGTGAGCTTCGGCCCGTACACCCTGGGCCTAGCCCTCGCCCACCTGCAGGCAGCTGCAGCACAGCTCACCGCCCTCGGCGACTACCCCCAGGAGCTCGGGTTCGAGTACTCGCTGGAGGCAGCCCGCCGCATGACCCCCCTCGTGCAGGAGGAGCATCACGAGGAGGTCTAGCGGAGCCGGAGCTACCCGGCCCGGTGCTTCGCGGTCGCGAGGCGGCGGCGACGGAGTCCGGCGAACAGCATGAGCGCGAGCCCGAGGAGGGTCGCCTCCACGCCGATGCCCCACGCCCCGAGGCTCGGCGGCTCGACGTTGGTGTACGCGAGCGCGATCGTCGGCAGGTAGACCACAGTGGCCTTGGCCGCGACAGTGTTGCCCGCCGTGTCCACCACGCGGTAGTTGACGGATGCGGTTCCCGAGTAGCCGTGCACCGGCGTGAAGGTCAGCTCGTTGCCCACGATCTGCCACGTGCCGACGCCGGCGATCACCACCTGATTCGTCCACGCGAGCGTGCCCGGATCCTGGATCCGCAGGCTGGTCACGTCGAACGTGAATCCGGCCGTGGGCTTGTCGTTGGTGAGCGGGCGGACCACTGTCGCCGTGTCCGGGCTCCCCGTGGCCTGGTCATCGACGGCCGCGGCTGAGACGCTGAGCGTCACCGTGGCCGTCGCCGTGCGACCGCCGGCCGTGGCCGCCGTGTAGCTGAAGCTGTCGGACCCCGTGTATCCGGCGTTCGGCGTGTATGTGACCGTACCGTCGCCATTGAGCACCGCGGTGCCGTGGGACGCCGCCGTGATCGACTGCACGGTCATCGTCGTGGGGTTGTCGTTGGCGGTGAGGTCGGAGATGGTGAGAGGCGTGTCGGCGGGCGTCGCGTAACTGTCCGGCGCCGCGACCGGGTTCACCTGGATCGTCGCCGTGGCGCTCGACGTCGTGCCGTTCACGTCAGCGATGGTGTAGTCGAAGGTGTCCGTTCCCGTGTAGCCGGCCGTGGGGACGTAGCTGAACGAGCCATCGGCCGCCACGGTCACCGTGCCGTGGGCCGTCGCCGTGTTCGCGGTCACCGTGATGCTCGCACCCGTGTCATTGACGAGCAGCCCCGTAGCCGGAACGGTCAGGGTCGTGCCGATCGTCGTCGAGTAGGCGTCGTTGTTCGCCTTGGGCAGGACCGCCGTGATGAAGGTGCACACGACATCGGTTCCCGCGGCCGTACTGGTCATGGGGTTCGTGAAGCTCGCCACGGAGCCCGTGCCGCTGGCGACCTGCAACGACGTGGTGCGGTTCACGCAGGTCCAGCCCACGGAGTACAGGGCGAGGTTGGTCGTGCCCGATCCGGTGAGCGTGACGCTGTAGTTGGCGCCGCCCAGCGTGAGGTTCGGTCCGGCCACGCCCGGCTGCAGGCCGGTCGCGTTCCCGCTCGTGACGGTGGAGTTGCCCGTCGAGATGCCATTGCCCGAGTTGACCACCACGAACTGGTCGGTGGCCGCGCCGCGGCTGCGCACGTCCACCTCGCCGCGCAGGGAGTTGGCGTAGTTGCAGGTCGCGAGGTCGACGACCGTCTGGGCTGTCGAGATCGTGATCGAGCCGACGTTGGCGCCCGAGCTCGGGTTGATCTTGTAGATGGTCGACGACGAGCTGCTCGCCGCGAGGAAGAGGTAGCCGTCGGACGAGTAGGCGATACCCGGGCTGTTCGTGCCACCCGGGAGCGTCAGGATCTCGCTCGCCGGGAGGTTCGTGGTGCCCGCCGTCGACGGCACCATGCCCACCTGGTAGACCTTGTCGCCGTCGACGACGTAGAGGGTGCCGTCGGAGCCGAAGGCCATGTCGCCGTTGTTGCCCCCGAGACCGGTGATGGTGCCGATCTGGCCGATCGCCGTGCCGCTGGTGAGGTCGTAGGCCGCGAGGCGGGCGTTCGCGCCGTTGCCGGCGTAGTAGTAGATGTTCGTGACGGGGTTCACCGCTCCACGGATGGTCGTCTGGTTGCCGTCGGGGTCGGGCGACGCGATGGTCGTGGCGACGCCGCCCAACGGGTCATACCGCACGAGGTTGTTCCCGCCGCTCTGGAAGGCGACCGCCTCGGTGCCGTCCAGGGTGATGCCGAGGGCGTTGGTTGCGGGCGCCAGGCTGTCGATCGCGCTGGCAGCGCCGGTCGTCGCGTCGATGTGAATCACGTCGCCGCCGGACGTGATTCCGTACAGCGAGTTCTGGTCGCAGACGAGGTTGGAGCCGGCGGCAGTGGCCTGATCGCGCACCGTCGGAGCGACGGCGAATGAGATGCCGGCGATGACAAGGGCAGCGACGGTGATGCGGGCGGCGCGAGAGCGCACGCGGATCTTGTGGGTCATGAGACTGTTCCCCCCGGGACAGCAATGCTTCACCTATCGGTGAATCGGATTCTCTAATTGTGGTGAACGCCGATATATCGCACATGTCCCACTGCGGGTCCGACTAGACCGGGGGGCAGACAGAGCGCCCTGCCCACCTCCGGGGCTAGTGCCCGTGACTGCCGTCGCGCTGCGTCCAGGCCTCGACGAAGCGCGCGAGGAGGTTCGCGAACGTCGCGGTCTCCTCCGCCGTGAACCCGGCGACGGCATCGGCTACCGCGGTGCGGCGTGACTCGGTGGTTCTCGAGAGCAGGCTGCGGCCGAGCTCGGTGAGTTCGACGACGCTGCGCCGGGCATCCCTCTCGTCAGCGCGCCGGGTGACGAGGCCGCGCTCGGCGGACTCGTTGACGAGCCTGCTCGCCCGCGGCTGGTCGACCCCGATCAGCTCGGCGATCTCGGAGACGCTCAGCCCGTCGCGATCGCGGAGGGCGGCGAGCATGCGGAAGCGCGCGGCCCCGCCGAGCGTGCGATCGTGCGGTCCACGGATGCCGCGCTCCCCGGCGCCGTGGGGCGGCCCGCCGCGCATCCAGGGCGGCCCGTCATGCCCGCCGCGCCCCGGCCCGCGCGGGCGGGAGTGCCTCAGGGCGATGACTGCCTGCTCGATCGCCTCGAGGGGCTCTTGACTTTGCGGATCCATGTATGTAATCTTACAACTGTTGTCATATGACATACATCAACGATCGAAGGAATCACCACAATGACTACCCCCAACGACACCAAGACACCCCGCCCCGCTTTCTGGCTGCGAGCCATCGAGCACCGCAAGCACGAGCTGACGCGCGAGTACCGCACGACGCTCGGCGACACCGCCCGTGAGGGCATCAGCGACGAGGACTACGCCACCACGATGGCGACCCTCGAGAAGATGGCCCGCAACCTCGGGTGGGACGAGTCCCAGCGCTCCGAGCGCTCATTCGGACCGGGACGCCGCTTCAACGGCGGCCACGGACACCGCCACGGCCACCCCGGCAGCGTGCGCGGCTTCGGCCCGCGGCATCCGTTCGGCGACGAGCCCCAGACCGAGACGCGCGAGAGCTAACGGGCCATGCCCACCCCTCGCCCGATTGGATTCTGGCTCAAGCTCGTCGATCGCATGATCGACGAGCAGTTCGCCTCGACACTCGACGAGCACGGCGTCACCCGGCGCCAGTGGCAACTCTTGAACGTGCTCCAGCAGGAGCCCGCGACGGAGGAGCAGCTGGATGCCGCGGTGGCGCCGTTCCTGTCTGAGGAGCAGGACGAGACTTCGGCGGAGCATCTCGCCGAGCTCGTCGACTCCGGATGGGTGCAACTCGCCGCATCACGCTACGAGCTCCTCGAGCGTGGCCGAACCGCGCTCGAACGGCTGTCGGGCGTGGTCGCGGCGCAGCGCACGCTCATCACCGACGGACTGACCCAGGAGCAGTACGACGACACCCTGGCCGTGCTCGAGCGCATGGCCCGCAACCTCGGCTGGCGCGATTAGAGCAGTCGCGCGATCGCGGTGCGCGCGTACGAGTACGGTTCCGGGCTGTCGAAGAGCAGCGACCGGTCGTTCGCGCCGTCGAGCAGCGACGTGATCTCGAAGGTGAGTTGCGTGGCATCCGTGCTCTCGGGCAGTTCGCCCTTCGCCACCGCGCGCTCGATGGCGCCCGCCAGGAAGGCGTGCCACTGCGTCATGAGCGAGGCCACCGCATCGCGCAGTGGGCCGGGTTGCGAGCGGAGTTCCGCGGTGGCCGCGGCGAAGAAGCACCCGCCGCTGAACACGCGCGACTCGCTGTAGTCGAGCCAGTTGTCGATGAGTGCGCGCAGACGCACGATGCCGCCCGGCAGTTCCAGCGCCGGCGTGATGACCTTGGCGACGAAGATCTCGCGCGCGGCAGCCACCGTCGCGAGCTGCAGCTGCTCCTTGGTGCCGAAGAGAGCGACGACACCGCCCTTGCTCATCGAGGTCTCGGTCGCGAGTGAGCCGAGGGAGAGGCCCTCGAGCCCGGTCATCGAGGCCAGGTCGACGGCGGCGCGCATGACCGCGCGGCGCGAGGTGTCGCCCCGCGCCCTACGGCCGTCGATCGTGGTCATGGTTGCCATTGTGCTCTCTCGACCTTACTATACGAACGATCGTACTTATAGTCTGGAGCCGCGATGAGGATCTTCCGAGTGCTGCCCGCCCCCGTCGCGGCCGAGATCGCCTACCGGCTGTGGTGGAGCCTCGGCACGCCCGAAGCCGTCCACGCCCGCGACGCCGCGGTGCACGCCGAGGCGGTCGTCGGCGAGCTCGAGGTGAACGGCAAGCGCGTCGTCACCTACACCTGGGGCAGCGGGCGCCGGGTCATCCTGCTCGTGCACGGCTGGCGCAGCCGCGCCTCGCGCTTCTCCGCGCTGGTGCGGGCGCTGCAGGGCGCCGACCGAACCGTCGTCGCTTTCGATGCCCCGGGCAACGGCGACTCCCCCGGTCGACGCACGAGCGTGCTCGACTACGCCGCCGCCATCCACGAGCTGTACGAGCAGCACGGCGAGTTCGACGCCGTCGTCGCGCACTCGTTCGGGGTGCTGTCGACCTTCGTCGCCGTCTCCGAGGGGGTGAGTACGCGCGCGATCGTGGGCATCTCGGGCATGCACGACTCGGAGTCGATCCTGCAGCAGTTCGCTCGGGGGCTTCGTCTACCCCGCCGCGTCACCGAGCTGCTGCGCGGCAAGGTCGAGCGCCGCACGTTCACGGTGGTCGACGACCCGTGGCGCCGCTTCGTGACGCGCGTCGACGTGCGCGTGCCCGTGCTCCTCGTGCACGACACGGATGACCGCGTAGTGCCGCCCGCGGAGGCCGACCTCATCGATCTCGCCCACCCCGGCCCGGTCGCTCGTATCACGACCACCGGACTCGGCCACAACCGCGTTCTCGGCGACCCGGGGGTGGTGGCGGAGATCGCCGAATTCGTCAGCGCGTCAGGTACGCGAACCCGATCATCAGCATCGTCACGAGGAAGCCGGTGATGAAGTTCAGCAGCAGGAACCGGCGCCAGCCGCGGTTGGCGGCCTCGGAGTCTGCGTCGTTCACGTTCCAGAACGGCGCGCACACGGCCGCGTAGGGAATCACGAGCACCGCCGCGAGCGGGCCCGGCCAGCTGCTGAACAGCAGGAGCACTCCCCCGGCAAGGTAGGCGATGACCGCCAAGCGAACCGTCGCGCGGGCCCCGATGACGGTCGCGATCGAGGAGATGCCCGCCTCCCGGTCGGCGATCACGTCCTGCACAGCGCCGAACGCGTGCGACGCGGTGCCCCACAGGAAGAAGGCGGCGAGTACCGCCCACAGCTGCGGCGTGAACACCGCCCCCGCGAGCACGAGGCCGTAGACCGCCGGCGACACGAAGTGGGTGCTCGAGGTGAGGGAGTCGAGGAACGGGCGCTCCTTGAACCGCAGCCCCTTGGCCGAGTACGCCACGACGGCGAACACGCTCACGGCGAGGACCAGCCACGAGAGCGGGCTGCCCACGAGCACGAGGTACACGAGGAACGGCACGTTCGTCACGATGGCGGCGATGATCGTGGGGCGGTGCATCCGGCGATCGAGGAGGGCCCCCTCGACACCGCCCTTGCGCGGGTTGCGGAGGTCGGACTCGTAGTCGAAGACGTCGTTGATGCCGTACATCGCGAGGTTGTACGGAATCAGGAAGTACACGGCGCCCACGACCAGCGTCAGGTCGAGCTCGCGGGTCGCCAGCAGGTACGCGGCCGCGAACGGGAAGGCCGTGTTCACCCAGCTCAGCGGCCGGGAGGAGACGAAGAGCGCCCTAAGCACCGTCGCCCCCTGAGGCTCTCGAGGGGCCGAGGAGCACCCACAGCGACGGCAGCCCCACCACGGCGGCGATCGTGTACGCGAAGTCCTCGAGTGGGGCGACACCGATGAACGCGCCGCTGATGAGCGACTCGTTGTAGGCGACGAGGCCCACCGAGATCATGATGTTGTCGAAGACCGCCGTCATGACGAGCAGGATCGCGAGCGTGATGCCGACCGCCGCCCAGTGCACACGGCGCAGCGCGACGAGGGCGGCAACCGCGACCACGGCCAGGAAGATCGCGTTGAGGGTCCAGTACGTCACGATCGCTTCCCTCGCTCGCCGGCGGTCGAGCGGCGCCGGGACCAGAAGCCGTACACGTTCATGGTCAGGTAGCACAGCAGCGTGAGGAAGAAGACCTCCTCGAGCGGCACCTCCGGTGCGATCTGCAGCCCGGTCATGAACGCCGTCTCGCCTCGGAAGAAGATGCCGCCGCCCACGCCCGCGAGATCCCACACCAGGAAGAACACGACGCCAGCCGCGAGCACGATCGCGGCACGTCGACCGTCGCGCCAGAAGAACAGGCGGAATCGGCCGTCGAGAACGACCATGCCCGTGAGCGCGATGAGGAGCGCGGCCAGGTAGAGCAGGGTCATGCTTCGAGAGCCTCAGCACGGCGCAGCGGCTCCGGCAGCGGTCCCGTCGAGACGTCGCCGCGCAGGCGCTTGACGAGCAGCTCGGCGCTGATGAGGCACATCGGCAGGCCGATACCGGGGATCGTGGAGCCTCCCGCGTAGTACAGCCCCTTCACCTTCTTCGACACGTTGCCCGCCCGGAAGAAGGCGCTCTGCCGCAACGTGTGGGCGGGGCCGAGGGCGGTGCCGCGCCAGGCGTTGAGCTCGTCGGCGAAGTTGCCGGGGCCCACGGTGCGGCGCACGGTGACGCGGTCGGCGAGATCGGGGATGCCCGTCCACTCGGCGATCTGCGCGATGGCCCGGTCTGCCGCCACCTCGATGCGGGTATCCCCATCGCCGTCGACGTCCCCACGGCCGATCGTGGTGTCGGCGGGGATAGGCACGAGCACGAAGAGGTTCTCGAAGCCGTCGGGCGCGACATCCGGGTCGACTCCGCTGGGCTTGCAGACGTAGATCGATGCGGGGTCGGGGATGCTCGGGGTCGGCCCGAAGATCGCGTCGAAGCCCTTCTTCCAGTCCTTCGTGAAGAGCAGGTTGTGGTGCTCGAGCTCGGGCAGCTCGCCCTCGACACCCAGGTAGAGCAGCAGCGCGCTGGGGCCGGGGGTCTTCACGTCCCAGTACGCCTGCGGGTAGGTGCGCTCGGCGTCGATGAGCAGCTTCGTCTCGGTGTGGTGGAGGTCGGCTGCGGAGACGACGATATCGGCGTCGACGAATTGCACGTGCCGGTCGGCGTCGAGGTAGGTGACGCCCGTCGCGGCGCCCTGCTCGACGACGATGCGGGTGACCTCGGCGCGCGTGATGATGGTGACTCCCTCGGCCCGGGCGAGGTCGGCGATCGACTCGATCACCCGGGTGAAGCCGCCCATCGGGTACAGCACCCCGTCGGCGAGGTCGAGGTGGCTCATGAGGTGGTACATGCTCGGCGTGAGGTACGGCGACGAGCCGAGGAAGACCGCGGGGTAGCCGAGCACCTGACGCAGGCGGTTGTCGCGGAACCGGCGCTGCACGAACGTCGACAGCGGCTGCAGCAGCAGCTTGAGGAACCGGCCGGCCTGGCCGAGCACGTCGCGCGTCAGCAGCGGCCGGAAGTCGGCGAAGGTCGTGTACAGGAACCGCGCCTTCGCGAGTTCGTAGACCTCGCGCGCCGACGTGAGGTACGCCTGGAGTTTCGCGCCGGCGCCCTTCTCGATGCCCTCGAAGAGCGCGAGGTTGTCTTCGACCTCCGCCGAGATGTCGAGAGGTGCATCCATGCCCTCGAAGAACACGCGGTAGCCGGGGTCGAGGGTGATGAGCTTCAGCTGCTCGTCGGCACTCGTGCCGAGGAGCTTGTAGAAGTGGTCGAACACCTCGGGCATGAGGTACCACGACGGCCCGGTGTCGAAGCGGAAGCCGTCGTGCTCCCACGAGCCTGCCCGGCCGCCGACGTCGGGCCTGCCCTCGAGGAGGGTGACGGTGTGACCTTCGCGCGCGAGCAGCGCGGCGCTCGCGAGACCCGCGATACCGCCGCCGATGACGATTACCGAGCTCATCTGCGCTGACCCGATCCACTCACTGCCGCGGCGAGCGCCAGGCGCGCCTTCACCGAATTCGGCACCCGCACGCGGGCGCGCACGAGCTGGTCGGCCGGGGTCGCCCGCAGCCTGGTCGAGAGCTCGGCGAAGAGCGATTGCGCGAGCGCCACGGCCCGGCGAGAGCTCCGCGGTAGGTCGGGAACCACGGATGCGGACACCGCGAGGTCGGCGTCGATGTCGTCGAGCAGCCGGTTCTTCGTTGCCTCGTCAAACGTGTGCACGTCGACATCCGGGAAGTAGCTCCTGCCCAGCGTCTCGAAGTCGGCGGCGAGGTCGCGCAGGAAGTTGACCTTCTGGAACGCCGCGCCGAGCGCGCGCGCACCGGTCTCGAAGCGCGGCAGGTCGGTGACGGGCTCGCCCAGCAGGAACGCGCGCAGGCACATCAGGCCGACCACCTCTGCCGAGCCGTACACGTAGGTGTCGAAGCTGGCCTGGTCGTGCTGCTTCTGGCTCAGGTCCATGCGCATCGACTCGAAGAACGGGGCCGTGAGCTCAGTGCCGAACGCGACATCGCGAGCGGTGAGGGCGAACGCGTGCACGACGAGGTTGGAGCTGAAGCCGATCTGCAGTGCGAGGTCGGTCTCGGCCTCGAGCTCGTCGAGCGCGCGCGCGGCCTGTCGGGTGTCGATGTCCGCGCCGCCGTCGACGATCTCGTCGGCGACCCGCACGAGCGCGTAGATGTTCTCGACGTGCTGCCGCACTCCGGTGCCGAGCAGTCTCGACGCGAGGCCGAACGACGTCGAGTAGCGGTGGATGACGATGCTCGCCGTCTCCTCGGCGACCCGGTCGTAGAGCGCCTGCCTCATTTGACGCGCCCCAGCACGGCGTCGGCCACCGGATGCAGTTCCGCACGCAGCGCCGCAGGGATGTGCGGCTCGGCGAGCCGGGCGAGAGCCCGGTTGGCGTAGTAGCGGGCGAGGCCCTCGGCGAACGCCTTTGCCCCGCTGGAGACCAGGAGCTCCCGCACGCGCGCCGCCTCGTCCTCGGTGAGGTCGGGGTTGCCGATGAGGCCGTCGACCTCAGCCCACTCGCGGGTGCTGGTGGCATAGGCGATGAGCACGGTGCGCTTGCCCTCGCGCAGGTCGCCGATGGTCGTCTTGCCGGTCTCGGCCTCGAGGCCGAAGACGCCGAGCAGGTCGTCGACGAGCTGGTAGGCGATACCGATCTCGCGCCCGAAGTCGCCCAGGGTCGTCACCACCTGCTCGGAGGCACCGGCGAGGATGGCGCCGGCCTGCAGCGGGCACTCGAACGAGTACACGGCGGTCTTGAGGCGCTCCATGGTGAGGATGTCATCCACCCGGGGCACTTCGGCCGCGATCTGGAAGTCGACGTCGATGAGTTCGCCCGCCGCTGAGGCGAAGAGCGCGTCATCCATCACCTCGAGGAGGCGGGTGCGCGTGACATCCGTGACGCCACTGCGGTCGATGAGGCGGTAGGAGTTGAAGAGCGCGAGGTCGCCGGCGATGACGGCCGCCGAGATGCCGCTGTGCTCGGCGACCCGCTCGGTGCTGCCCGCCGCAGTCGCGGCGTCGCGGTAGCTGCCGGAGATGTTGGGCACGCCGCGGCGCACGAAGTCGTGGTCGATCACGTCGTCGTGCACGATGAGCGCCGTGTGCAGCAGCTCGAAGGCCGCGCCCACGTACGCGGCGGCCTCGAGATCGGTGCCGCCGAGCGCCTGGTAGGCGCAGAGCACCATCTTGGGCCTGAAGCGCTTGCCGCCGATCGTGTTCTGCTCGAGTGTCTCCCAGAGCTGCACATACTGCGGACCGAAGGCTGCAGCGCGGTTCTTGGATAGGGTGAAGAAGCGCGCCAGCACGGCGTCGACCTGCACTTGTCTCTCTTCAGAGACTCCCAGCAGTCCATCACCCATTTAGGCAGACTACCGTGACGCATCCCGAACAAGTCGTGCTCTTGGATGATGCGGGCAACCCCATCGGCGTCGCCGACAAGATTGCCGTGCACACTGCCGACACCGCCCTCCATCTGGCGTTCTCGTGCCACGTGTACAACCCCGCGGGAGAGGTGCTCGTCACCCGTCGGGCGCTCAGCAAGCTCACGTGGGCGGGGGTGTGGACGAACTCGTTCTGCGGGCATCCGGCACCCGGCGAAGACCCCGTCGACGCCATCGCCCGGCGCGGCCTGTTCGAGCTCGGGATCACCGTCACCGACGTCACCGTCGTGCTGCCCGACTTCCGCTACCGGGCGGTCGACGCCTCGGGCATTGTCGAGAACGAGGTGTGCCCGGTCTACCGCGCGGTGACCACGGATGCCGTCGCGCCGAACCCCGACGAGGTCGCCGAGTTCGCCTGGGTGTCTCCGGCGTCCCTGCACGAGGCCGCGATCGCAGCGCCGTACGCCTTCAGCCCGTGGTTGGGCTGGCAGTTGGAGCAGCTCGCCGGACGGGCGGGTTGAGTAGCGCGCTCTGGCGCGCGTATCGAAACCAGATGAGCGGTTTCGATACGGCCGCGGGCGGCCTACTCAACCAGCGCTAGTTCCCCGCGGCTCCCGCATCCGTCGACCGCACGTCGGTGCGGTGGAAGTTGAGCGCACTGCGCGACGCCGTCGGCCCGCGCTGCCCCTGGTAGCGGTTGAGGTACGCGCCCGAGCCGTAGGCGTTGTCCACCGGGGAGGACGTGCGGATGAAGCACAGCTGCCCGATCTTCATGCCCGGCCAGAGCTTGATGGGCAGCGTCGCGACATTGCTCAGTTCGAGAGTGACGTGCCCCGAGAATCCGGGGTCCACGAAGCCGGCCGTCGAGTGGGTGAGCAGCCCGAGGCGGCCGAGCGAGCTCTTGCCCTCGAGGCGCGCGGCGATGTCGTCGGGGAGCGTCACGAGCTCGAAGGTGCTGCCGAGCACGAACTCGCCCGGGTGCAGGATGAACGGCTGGTCGGCGTCGACCTCGACGAGGTGCGTGAGGTCGGGCTGGTCCTCCGCGGGGTCGATGAACGGGTACTTGTGGTTGTCGAAGAGCCTGAAGAACCTGTCGAGGCGAACATCGATGCTCGACGGCTGGACCATCTCGAGGTCGAGCGGGTCGAGTCCGATGCGTCCGGCGGCGAGTTCGGCACGGATGTCGCGGTCACTGAGCAGCATGCGCTCCAGACTAGCGCCGGGCGATCACAGCCCGAGGGCGGGGTTCGCCGTGCGCAGGGCGTCGAGCACCGTGCCCGTCACCACTCCGGAGAGCCCGAGCGAGGTGCCGTCGCACACGATCCACACGTCGCCCGTGAAGATGTGGGTGGTCCCCACGGAGCTCACCTCGTTCATCCCCTCCAGCTCGTACGTCGTGAGGGTGCCCATGCTGGTGACCGCGTAGCCGGATGCCGCGAGCTCACCCTCGAGCGTCGCGCGCTGCGCGGCAGTGATGCCTGCCACCACGAACTCGAAGAAGCCGTCGGACTGCGGGATGCCGTACACGCACGCCCGCGTCGGGTCGGCGGTGGAGAGCACGACCGGTATCGAGGGGACGGTCTGCCGCCCGACGAACTCGCTTGCCGCCGGGGAGGCGATGAGCTCGGTGTTCTCGCTGAACAGGTCTTTGGCGGTGGCCAGCGGCAGGAGGGTCTCGCAGTCGGGGATCGCCAGCGGCGGAATCGTGATCGACGGTGTCGGCGTCGGCTTGGGCGTCGGCTTCGTGGCGGTCGACGTGGGCTTGCTCGTTGAGCTGCCCGTGGGCGTGGGCGCGGGTGCCGCGCATCCGGCGAGCGCGAGGGCGAGAGTGACGGCGATGAGTCCGTGAAGCGGCTTCATGTGTTGAGGTTAGTTGGAGCATCCGTGCCCCGGGAAGTAGGGATACGCGCACGCTATGCTCGAATGCAGCTACACGCGGATGTAGTTCAATGGCAGAACTTCAGCTTCCCAAGCTGATAGCGCGGGTTCGATTCCCGTCATCCGCTCCAGAGACTGGCCTACTTGGTCGGCGGCGTCGTACCGGCGGCACCCGTCGCCGGGCCCTTGCCGCCGCTCAGCAGCTTCCACACCGCGAAGCCCGCACCCACGAGCACGGCCAGGTCGTCGGCGAAGCCGAGCGGGCCGGTCAGCAGCTCCGGGATGACATCGATGGGCGACACCCCGTAGACGAGCGCACCGACGGCGACGAGCACGGCGGCGACTACATGGCGCTTGTTGGTCATGGCTTCAGGGTACCTTCCGCTTAGGCTTTCGGCATGAGCCAGCTCGTCCCGATCCCGTCGCCGGGTGAGTCGCTGTTCTACGGCGAACCCGGCAACCCGGTGGTCGTGGTGCTGCACGACGCCTACGGCCGCCTGCCCTGGCTCGAGCAGTTCGCGGAGGCTGTGGCTAGCCGCGGGTTCCGCGTCGCCGTGCCCGACCTCTTCGGCGGGGTCTGCACGATCGACGAGGCAACGGCCACCGAGCTGATGAACGGTCTCGACATCGGCACCGCCCTCGCCGAGATCGACGACGCCATGGTGGAGGCGCAGCACACCGGCTCGGAGCGCGTCGGCCTCGTGGGCTTCTCGGTGGGCGGATGGCTCGCGCTCCTGCACGCGCAGGCCGGTGCGGCCGATGCCGTCGTCGCCTACTACGCGAGCCTGGGCCCGCGCGACCACGGCGTCATCCCGTGCCCGGTGCTGCTGCAGTGGGCCGAGAAGGACGAGTGGGACGAGGGCGAGGATCCGGAGGAGTTCGTCGCCCGCCTCAAAGACCACGGCACGCCCGTCACCCAGTTCGGGTACGTCGGCACCCAGCACGCCTTCGCCAACGCGAGTGTCGCCGCGCACGTGAACCTGCAGGCCGCCGCCCTCGCGTTCGCCCGCACCGCGGTGTTTCTCGAGTCGAACCTGGTCGACTGATGATCGACGACCAGGGGCAGGTGCGCTCCCTCGCCGACGCGGGGCAGTCGTTCTTCGCGGGCCGCGTGGCGGCGCTCGACGACGCCGCATTCGCCGGGGCATCCGGTCTGCCGGGGTGGAGCCGCGCCCACGTCGTGGCGCACGTCGCCCTGAACGCGTTCGCGCTGGGCAACCTCGCCGAGTGGGCGACGACGGGAGTCGAGACCCCCGCCTACCCCTCTCCGGCCGCGCGCGACGCCGACATCGAGTTGCACGCGCACTGGAGCCCGGCCGAACTGCGGCAGCTCACCGCGCGGTCGGGCGAGCACATCGTCGCGGCCTGGAGCCGGGTGCCCGACTGGTCGGTGCTCGTGCGCAACTCCCAGGGCCGCGAACTACCGGTCGGCGAGACGGTGTGGCTGCGCACGCGCGAGGTCTGGATCCACGCCGTCGACCTCGCCGACGGCACGCGCTTCACGGATGCCCCACCCGAGTTCCTCGACGGTCTCCTGCACGACATCCGCTCCACCTGGGCGAAGAACGGTGTGGCGCTGACCCTCGAGGCTACCGATCGCGGTGACGCCGCCGGAGACGTGCGCGGCAGCGCCGCCGACCGGGCCGCGTGGGCGACCGGGCGCCCCGGCGGCGCAGTCGTCGGCGCCACGGCAGAGCCGCCCGCCTGGATGTGAGCTAGCGCGACACGTCGTGCAGGTGGTGGATCGGGTCGTGGATGAAGTACTTCGCGAACGTCTCGATGGTGAACGCCACCCCGTCGCTGCGCCGCCCGGGGCGTGACCAGTCGGTGACGCGGTCGAACCCGTCGGCGAGGGATGCCGCGGCCGCGACGAGCTCGTCGGAGACCACCGCGGGGTCCTGCTCGTTGTACTTCTCCTCAACGGCGGTCGCGTCCTGGTCCCAGTTCGGGAAGAGGGGGTCGTCCTCCCCCTCCATGAGCCCGAGGCGGTAGTCGTAGATGCGGAACACGTCGCGCACGTGGGCCGAGTACTCCAAGGGCGACCACGTCGCCTCGTCCGGGCGCTCGCGCACGTCGGCGCGCGTGAGCACGGCGGGCCAGGCGGCGGCGTTCGCGCGCAGGAGCGCCGAGACATCCGGCGCATCGAAGGTCGTCGCGTCGAAGCCGCACTCGGGGCAGGGCTTCTCAAGAACCCAGGTCCAGTTCTTCGTGTCGGGAGTGATCGCCATGGCTCAATCGTGGCGCACGGGTACGACCGGCTACCGTAGTTTTCGTGCCAACCTTCCCCCCAGAGACCATCGAGGCCGTGCTGGCCCACATGAATTCCGACCACAACGACGACAACCTCCTCATCGCGCGCGCGTTCGGTGACCCGGATGCCACGTCCGCCACGATGACGACGCTCGACGAGTCCGGCGGCACCTGGAACTACACCGCCCCCGCGGGAGACGCCGAACTCACCGTGCCCTGGTCGGCCCCGATCTCGGAGCGCCCGGAGATCCGTCGTGAGATCGTGGTGCTCTACGACGCCGCGTGCGCCAAGCTGGGCATCACCCCTCGCCCCCACTGAGGGCTACGAATCTCTTCCACGCGAACAGAGCGTCCGCGTAAGGAGGCAAGACAATGAGAACGTCACCGAACCGCCTGCTGGCAACCGTCTTCGGCGCGGTCTATGTACTGATCGGCATTCTCGGCTTCACCGTGACCAGCGGTGTGGGCTTCTTCTCGACCGAGGGCGGCCTGCTGCTGGGCATCTTCGAGGTCAACATCTTCCACAACGTCGCCCACATCCTCATCGGCGCGGCCCTGCTCATCGCGGGCCTGTCGAACGTGTCGGCGGCCAGGACCGTGAACTCGGTGGTCGGTGCCGCCTACCTCGTTCTCGGTCTTGCGGGACTGTTCCTGGTCGGCACGGCGTTGAACATCCTGGCGATCAACGTCGCCGACAACGTGCTGCACTTCGCGAGCGCAGCGCTGCTGCTCGCGGTCGGGCTCGGCGCCGATCGCAGCCGGAGCACCGCAACCGCGTAACCGCGAGGCGCGGGAGGAGAGACGACATGCCCACGATCACCAGGACCTGGCTGGCCTTCGCCGCCATCGGCACCGGCCTGATCCACTTCGCGCTCGTGATCGGCTCTCCTCTCGCACTCGGGCTCGTCCTGGCCGCCTTCGGTCTCACCGAGTTCGGCTGGGGCGTGCTCACCTTCGCCCGCGAGCGCATCGCCGCCCCCCGCATCGCCCTCGTGGTGGCTCTCATCCCGGTCGCCGGGTGGACCCTCCTGCTCGTCACCTCCTCGGTGTCCGAGGCGCCCGAGCTCGCGTCATCCCTGGGTTTCCTCCCGCTCGCCGTCGCGAGCCTGTTCGAGCTCTTCGCCGTGGCGGTGCTGGGCATCCACCTCCGCTCGAAGCGGGATCCGGATGCCGCGCCCGCCTTCCCGAGCGTCGCGCGCTACCTCCTCGGCCTGGGCCTCGGCGCCCTGGTCGTGGCCGGCCTGACCACCCCCGCCCTCGCCGCGACCGAAGCGGGACTCTTCGCCCAGCCGCACGGCGAGCACACCGACCTGTTCACCGTTCCCGGGCACAACCACTAGCGGCTCCCGCTACACTTAGGGTCACCTAACCTTCCCTTAGGAGGACCCTTGAGCGTCATTCCCTTCTCGCAGGCCCTTCGCGAGCGCACGTGGACCAACCACGGCGACAGTGAGGGCGCCGATTTCATGAAGGACCTCATGACCGGCAAGGGCACGCGCCAGGACTACATCGCCCTGGTCGCCCAGCACTACTTCATCTACGAGGCGATCGAGACCGCGGCCGCCCAGTTCGCGACGGATGCGACTGCCGCCCCGTTCATCACGGCCCAGCTCACGCGCCTGCCGGCCATCGAGGACGACCTCGAGTTCCTCATCGGCCCGGACTGGAAGTCGCTCATCGCTCCCCTGCCCACGACGCAGCGGTACGCCGACCGTGTTCGCGAGATCGCCTCCGAGGGGTGGGCCGGCGGTTTCATCGCCCACCACTACACGCGCTACCTCGGGGACCTGTCGGGCGGGCAGGTCATCCGTACGCTCATGCAGCGCCAGTTCGGATTCGAGACGAACGGTGTCGGCTTCTACCTTTTCGACCAGATCGCGAAGCCGAAGGAGTTCAAGGAGACGTACCGCGACCAGCTCGACGCCGTCGCGTGGGATGACGCGGAGCGCGAGCGCGTGATCGACGAGGTCGTCGCCGCCTACAAGTTCAACACCGAGCTGTTCGTCGACCTCTCGGCAGCCAAGGCCGCCGCCTAGCGGCTTAGGCGCGGATCGCCGGGATCGCGGTCACGCGCGACATGAAGCGCACCACGTTCTCGTCGACGATGATGTCGCTCGGCCGCAGCGGCCGCGTCATGTACAGGCCGTCGAGCGAGCTGATGCGGCTGAGGGCCACGTAGGTCTGGCCGGGCGCGAACGAGCGTGGGCCGAGATCGACGATCGCGCGGTCGTAGGTCTTGCCCTGGGACTTGTGGATGGTCACCGCCCACGCGAGGCGCAGCGGGAACTGCTGGAACTCGGCGACGACATCTTTGCGCAGCGACTTGGTGAGCGGCGAGTAGTTGTACTTGAACTTCTCCCACACCGCGGGCCGCACCTCGTGCCGCTCGCCGTCGACCTCCACCCACACCGTCGAGTCGATCTTCGTCACGGTGCCGACGCTGCCGTTGACCCAGCGCATGCCGCCGTCGTTGCCGCTGTCGTTGCGCAGGAACATCACCCGCGCGCCGAGCTTGAGCTCGAGCGCTTCGTCGGCGGGGAAGGCGCGGCCGCCGAAGTCTCCGCTCACCTCGGCGCGGGCCGTGAGCACCCGGCCGGGGAGGCGCGCGAGCTCTGTCGCGTTGATACGGGTGACGATGCCGTTCGTCGAGGCGAGGGTTATTGCGCCATCCGTGGGGGCGGGTCGGGCACCGACGGAGTTGAGCCGCGCCGCGATCTCGGCGGTCACGCCGCCGTGCCGCACCGCGTTGAGCATGTACTTGAACTCGGCCTCGTGCTGGCGGTGGATGCTCGTGAGCTCGTAGATCGTCAGGTCGGTGTCGTTCCACACCTTCGCGTCGAAGAACCACATCGACCGGTAGTGGTCTTCGAAGTACGCGCGCTCGTCGCCTTCACCGGGAACCGGCGCCAGCTGGTACGGGTCGCCGAACAGCACGACCTGCACGCCGCCGAACGCCTCGTTGCGGCGGCCGCGTGCCTGGCGCAGCGATCGGTCGATGGCGTCGAGGAGGTCGGCGTTGACCATCGACACCTCGTCGATCACGAGGGTGTCGATGGCGCTCAGCAGCTTGCGCAGCTCGGCCGACTGGTCGATGTCGTTGTCGGCGATCACGCCGATCGGCAGGCGGAAGAGCGAGTGGATGGTCTGGCCGCCCACGTTGAGGGCCGCCACGCCGGTCGGCGCGCAGATGACGATCTGCTTCGACGTGTTCTCGGAAAGGTAGTTCAGCAGGGTCGACTTGCCGGTGCCCGCGCGGCCCGTGACGAACAGGTTCTCGAGCGTGGTCTCGATGGCGTCGAACACCGCCTGCTGCTCGGGCGCCAGCACAACCTCAGTCACCGCTTCACTGTACCCGCGGCGGCGGCGCTGCCCGCTCGGCTCGGCGGCGGATGTGCGATTTAGGATGGGGACCATGCGCCGCGAGTTCATCATCCTGTCGATCGCCGCGGCGGCCATCGTCGCCGCGTTCGGCGGCACCGTGCTCGTGCTCAACGCGACGCTCTACAGCGCGAGCGGTTTCGTGCGCAGCTACCTCGACTCCCTCGCGCGCCACGACGTCGCCGGCGCCCTGGAGCTCGTGGGCCCGCAGGCCTCGGGCGACGCGAACGACGACCTCCTCACCGCCGCCGCACTGCCCGACCTCACCGACCTCGAGCTCGTCAGCGACGACACGGATGCGCAGGGCATCCACCGCGTCGTCTACTCGTTCACGTCCGAGGGCAAGTCGGGCGAGTCCACCTTCACGGTGCGCCCACAGGGCACCCTGCTCGGACTGTTCCCCACCTGGAGCTTCGAGTCCAGCCCGCTCGGCGTGCTGCAGGTGCTGCCACGGCATGGCACCGAGTTCACCGTCAACGGGGTGGCCGTGGTGGCGCCCGAGCAGGACCGCCCGTCGCCCTACCGCGTCTTCGTGCCGGGCACGTACGAGCTGGCAAGCGACACCCGCTACCTCGAGGCCGCGCCGGTGCAGGTGCTTGCGAGCCAGCCGGGAGCCGCGGTGATCGGCTCGGTGACGATGCAGCCAACCGACACGTTCATCGGCGAAGTGCAGCGCCAGCTCAACGAGTACCTCGACGAGTGCGCCACCCAGACCGTGCTGCAGCCCACGGGCTGCCCCTTCGGCGAGCAGATCTCGAATCGCATCACGAGCACCCCGGCCTGGTCGATCGCGCACTACCCCAAGGTGACCCTGGTGCCCGGCACCGCGCCGGGCAGCTGGCTCATGCCGCCCACGGATGCCGCGGCGCACCTCAAGGTCGACATCAGGTCGCTCTTCGACGGAACGGTCTCGACCTTCGACGAGGATGTGCCGTTCGGCTCCAGCTACCTTGTGACGTTCCTGCCCGACGACGAGCTTCTGATCGCGGCGCAGTAGGTCAGCCGCGGCGCGCCCGTTCGGCGAGCATGGCGTTGTACGCATCGAGCTCGGCGTCGCCGTCGCGGTCGGCCTTGCGGTCGTAGCGCTTCGACTCCCGGTCGTCGCTGCGCGACCACATGATCGCCACCGCGATTGCGAGGGCGACGGTGGGGATCTCGCCCACGCTCCACGCGATACCGCCGCCGGCCTGCTGGTCCTGGAGCGCCGTGACGCCCGTGTCCCACCCCATGGCGCCGTACCAGTCGGCCAGGAGCAGCCCGGAGCCCGACATCAGCGCGAGGCCGAAGAACGCGTGGAACGCCATCGTCGCGAGCAGGATGAGCAGGCGAACCGGGTACGGCGGTCGCTGCGGAGACGGGTCGATGCCGATCAGCACCGACACGAAGAGGTAGCCCGTGAGCAGGAAGTGCACGACCATCCACTCGTGGCCGAGGTGGTTCGTCGTCGCCCAGCTGAAGACGGGCGTGTAGTAGAACACCCAGAGCGAGGCGGCGAACAGCCCCGCCGCGACCAGCGGGTTCGCCAGGATCGTGAACGGCCGGGAGTGCACGAGCAGCATGATCCACTCGCGCGGGCCGCGGCTGCCATCCGCGCGCTTCGCGATCGCACGCAGGGCGAGGGTGATCGGCGCGCCCGGCACCAGCAGCACGGGCACCGCCATGCCGAGCACCATGTGCGCGAGCATGTGCTGCGAGAACAGGAACCGCTCGTACACGTTGACGCCGCCGTTGGTCACGTAGAACAGCAGCAGCATGCCCAAGACCCACAGGACCGTGCGGTGCACGGGCCACGCGTCCCCGCGCTTGCGCAGTCGCCAGACGCCCGCGAGGTAGAAGAAGATGCCGAACGCGCAGATCAGAATCCAGATGAGGTCGAAGTTCCACAGCGTGAACAGGCGCTCGAAGCTCACCGGCGGCGGGAGCGGGCTGCCCGTGAGCAACTCCGCCGGGGTCGGGTCTGCGAGATCGGAGGCCGCGACTTCCGGCACGGGCGTGGCCGTCTTCGCCAGGGCCGCGGCAACGCCGGAGGCGATGCCCATGAACCCGAGCTCGGCGGCGATGATCCACCAGAAGATGCCACGGCCCGAGCCCGCGCTGCGGTGCATCCGTGCGATGAAGTAGCGGCGCTGCATCGCCCCGAAGAGGCCGAGCGCGAGCAGGCTCGCGGTCTTGACCAGGACGAGGATGCCGTACGGCGTGAGCAGGTTGCCCAGGTTGTCGACGCGGATCTCCGCGCTCAGATACCCGGATGCCGCGACCACGACGAAGCACACGAGGGCGAGTGTCGAGTACCGGGCGAGAACGACCCCGAGCCGGCCCTTGTCGAGCAGGGGCTTGAGGATGGCGAGGGTCACGAGCCCGCCGAGCCAGATGCCCGCGAAGAGGATGTGCAGGAACAGCGCGCTCGTCGCCGAGTCGTGCTGCGCGGTGCCGCCGCGGTGGCCTTGGAGCGTCATGGGCAGCAGGCCGACCACCGCGAACGCCGTGACGAAGACGAGCACCGTCTGGTTGCGCACCGCGAAGCACAGCACCGTCACGCCCGCCGCGACGAGTGTGGTCGCGAGCCAAGCCTGGCCGAGCTCTGTACCGGTCAGGAAGCCCGCGAGCACATCGCCGAAGGCGTCGTCGAAGCGGATGGGCTGCTGCAGCACCGTGAGGAATGTGTAGAAGCCGGTGAAGGCCGAGGCGACGGTCCACACCGCTGCGGCGCCGGCAGCCACGTCGAGCGCGCGGCCGAACTCGGGCTTGGCGGAGTCGAGCGCGAAGCACACGAGCACGAGGGCGCCGATCGCGCCCGCTCCGCCGAGGTTGACGAAGAGCTTGGCTATCGGAAGCCCGTACCGCACCACGGCGCCGGGATCGACGAGGAGCGGTGCATCCGCGCCGCCGCCGTAGGCCAGGGAGGCGAGAAGCGCGGCCAGTGCCGTGAGGAGGAGGATCGCCGGGCCGGCGATCCGTACGAGTCGTGGCACCATGCAATCGTATTCGCTGCCCGCTGGGAGTATGGCTCGGCCCCAACGCAAGAAGGCGGCGACCTCACGGTCACCGCCTTCTTGTGTGATGAAAGAGACTAGCCCTTGGCCGCGGCCTTGAGCTTGCTGCCGGCGCTGATCTTCACGCCGTTGCTCGCCTTGATCTGGATGGTCTCACCGGTCTGCGGGTTGCGGCCCGTGCGAGCGGCACGGCTGGTGCGCTCGACGGCGAGCCACCCGGGGATGGAGACCTTCGTGCCGTCGCCGACCGACTTCGACATGACGGCGAAGAAGGCGTCGACAACAGTGCTGACGGCGGCCTGGCTCTGGCCAGACTCAGCGGCGACTGCCGCGACGAACTCGGTACGGTTTAGTGACTTGTCAGCCATGGGATGTCCTCCTCGGACCTCATGCAGTTATTGGTAAAGCGGTGTAAACGCCCTGAAATCTACCAGCTTGACTTGGTGATTCCCGGCAATTCGCCCCGGTGAGCCATATCGCGGAAGCGAACACGCGAAACGCCGAACTTCGAGAGGAAACCACGGGGGCGTCCGTCGATGGCGTCGCGGCCGCGCACGCGCACGGGCGAGGCGTTGCGGGGGAGCTTCTGCAGGCCGAGGCGCGCAGCCTCACGCGACTCGTCGGTACCCGCCGGGTCGACGAGTGCCTTCTTCAGCTCGAGGCGCTTCGCCGCGTAACGCGCGACGATGACCTTGCGCTGGTCGTTCTTGGCGATCTTGCTCTTCTTGGCCATGGTTAGCGCTCCTCGCGGAATTCGACGTGCTGGCGGATGACCGGGTCATACTTCTTGAGCACCAGGCGGTCGGGGTTGTTGCGACGGTTCTTCTTGGTCACGTAGGTGTAACCGGTGCCCGCCGTCGAGCGGAGCTTGATGATCGGACGAATGTCCTGCTGCTTTGCCATTAGATCTTCTCCCCACGGGCAAGGAGGTCCTTGACCACTGCTTCGATGCCACGCGAGTCGATGACCTTGATGCCCTTGGCGGACAGCGTGAGCGTGACGCTACGGCGAAGCGAGGGTACGTAGTACTTCTTCTTCTGGATGTTCGGGTCGAAACGACGCTTGGTGCGTCGGTGCGAGTGCGAGATGTTGTGCCCGAAGCCGGGAACGGCTCCGGTCACCTGGCATGTTGCAGCCATGGGTGTACTCCTGTTCTGGTTACCGTAGGAGCTCGCGCTGTGAGCCAGCGCTGACTTCTACCCAAGATCACTTGTCGGCATGCCTTGATCCCGGAAGCGTCTGGTCAACGCAGTTCGTGGGAGGCACACTGCTGGCCGGAAATGGCCAACCTGTACATGGTACGGGGGCCGGTGGTGCAATGCAAACGTCGGGCGCTACCGCGCCTCGTTGGTCAGCAGCACCATCTTGCGGTCCGCGGTCGTGTAATCGCTGCTCTGGCCGCCCGCGACGGTTAGCCGGAGCACCGACAGGAAGGCCGTATCGCCGCTCGGCGTCGCCGGGGTCTTCCAGTCCCGGATGATGACGACGAACTGGTGGGCACCCTGTTTGCCGGTGGCGAAGGGCTCCTCCCAGTGCACCCCGTTGAGGATGGTGGTTCCATACGACGGCGACTGGCACTCGGGGCCGTCGGAGTAGTACGCCTCGATGACCACCTCGTGCGGCTGGCTCTTTCCCGACTGCGAAAGGGTGACGAGCGCGCTGATCTCGGTGTCGAAGCCCTGCGTCGTCGCCGTGACGGTCAGCTTCACCGGCACCGCGATGTCGGTTGCCGCATCGAACGTGCACGAAGCGCCGAGCGTGTAGTCGCCGTACGAGAACGACGTCGTGGGGCCCGAGACATCGAGGGTTCCGGTGAAGGCGTAGCCGTTGGCGTTCGACATGGTCCAGGTGCGCGCCGCGAGGAGCGCCGCCTGCTGCTGGCGCTCGACCTCGGCTGCCGCGGCGGCGGCGGCCTCCTTGGCGGCAATGCTGTTAAGCACGTCGTTCGTCGCATTGGTGAGGCCCGCAGTGGCAAGCTCCACGCGGTCGGCATCGTCGGTGATCGTGCCGGTCTGCTTCTCGATCTCCGCGATCTCGGCTGCCATCGTCACCGCGGAGCACGGCTCGGTTGCCGATGCTTCGTCGATCTCGCTCGCGAGGGCGGCGAGAACACTCTGATCGTCGAGCAGGGCGGGGTCGACGGCCAGTTCCTCCTGCGCAGTCGCGAGGGCGGTGGTGAAGCCCTTGTTCAGCAACTCGCACCGCTTCACGGCGGAGTCGAACTTGCCTGAGGCCTTGTCGAGGGCGGCGGCGGCCGCTGCCGCTTCCTCCGCGGCCCGCTGCTGCGGCGCGACCACGAGGGTCAGCACGAGCACGAGCACGATGACCGCCGCCACGACGCCGGCGCCCGAGATGATGAGGATTCGCCCGTGCTGCTTGATCCAGCCCGCGAAGTCGAATGGCGGGCGGGGTTCACGCGGAGTGACGGCGACCGGGGTGAGGGCCTCGGTCGGGGCATGGTCGAGGGGCGTGGTCTGGAGCGGCGTCGTAGGGGCGTACTCGACGGGTGCGACGGCCTCGGGCTCAGGCACGACCGGCGCCGCCGGGGAGCTCGCCTGGATCCAGGCGACCAGATCGGGATACACGTTGGGGTGCGCGACGATCGCCGGCCACAGCTCGGGCTCAGCGGCCGCGAGGGCTTGCAGTTCGATGGCGGGAGTCGACGGATCCTGGACGCGTGCCAGCTGCTCGGGTGTGGCGCTCACGCCCTCACTTTAGGGGATTCCGGCCCCAACGTTGAGCGAAAATCAGTCCGTGCGACCGGCCGAGCACGCGGCACACAATCCGAACACGTCGACGATGTGTTCGGGCTCGGTGAAGCCGTGCTCCGCCGCGACCGACTTCGACCATTCCTCCACGGGGTCGGCCTCGATCTCGACGGTCAATCCGCAGTTGCGACAGATCAGGTGGTGATGGTGGGTGCCCGGTGTGCATGCCCGGTAGAGGCTCTCACCCTCCTGCTGGAGCGAGTCCGCCTCCCCCTCGGTGGCGAGGTCGGCGAGCGCGCGGTACACCGTGGCGAGCCCGATCGACGTGCCCGCCTCGCGCAGGGCGGCGTGCAGCTCTTGCGCGCTCACGAAGTTCTCGCGGGTGTCGAGTGCGCTGCGCACGGCATCGCGCTGCCAGGTGTGCCGTTTCATGCGGCGACGACCTGGCGGCGCAGTCGCCCGCCCCTGACCCGACCGACGAGCCGGCACACGAGGTAGATCACGAACGAGATCGACGTGACGTACGGGCTGATGGGCAACGAGCCGCCGATCGCGAGCAGGATTCCGCCGACTGCGGAGACGAACCCGAACGCCATCGCCAGGAACGGCACCGCGACGGGCGACGATGACACCCGCAGCGCGGCGGCCGCGGGCGTGACGAGGAGGGCGAGCACGAGGAGCGCGCCGATGATCTGCACCGACACCGCGACCATGAGGCCGAGCAGGACCATGAACACGATCGACAGCGTGCGGGCGGGCACACCGCGCGCGGCCGCGACATCCGGATCGATGCTGTCGAACACGAGCGGGCGCCAGATCACGAGCAGTGCGACGAGCACGACGAGGCTGATCACGATGAGCGAGCCGAGCTGCGGGATGTCGACGGAGAGGATCTGCCCGGTGAGGAGCCCGAACCGGTTGCCACTGCGCCCCGGGTACAGGGCGAGGAAGAGGATGCCCAGGCCCAGACCGAACGGCATGAGCACACCGATGATCGAGTTGCGGTCGCGCGCGCGCGACCCCAGGACGCCGATGAGGGTCGCCGCGAGCAACGAGCCCACGAGGGATCCGGCGACGACGTTCGCGCCGAACAGCAGCGCGGCCGCGGCCCCCGCGAACGAGAGCTCGCTGATGCCGTGCACGGCGAACGCCATATCGCGCTGCATGACGAAGACGCCGATGAGCCCGCCGACGATGCCGAGAACGGCGCCCGCGACCAGCGAGTTGCCGACGAGACCGAGCAGCTGGCCGTAGTCGCTGAAGTTGAAGATGGAGCCCCAGAAGTCGCTCACGAGGTCACCTCGTGCCGCGGGAACTCCGGGATTCCGGCGACGAACACGCGCTCACCGCTGCGGATCACCTCGACCGGCGTGCCGTAGAGGTCGCTCAGCACCTCGGAGGTCAGCACCTCCTCGGGCGGGCCGGACGTGAAGCGACCATTCGCCAGGTACAGCACCGTGTCGGTCATGTCGAGCACGGGGTTGATGTCGTGCGTCACGAACACGACGCCCGTGCCGCGCTCGTGCAGCCCCTCGTCGATGAGCTCGGCGACGCCGCGCTGGTGGTGCAGGTCGAGGCTCGAGAGCGGCTCGTCGCACAGCAGCAGCGACGGATGACTCGCCAGGGCCTGCCCCACGCGCAGCCGCTGCTGCTCGCCCCCCGACAGCACGCCCACGGGCAGGTTGGCGTAGGACTCGGCGCCCACGGCGGCCACGAGCTCGTCGATGCGCGCACGGCGCTCCCGCGACGGCAGCGGGAGCCCCCACTTGTGGCCGTCGACACCGAGGCCCACGAGATCGCGGCCGCGCAGTGCCGTGCCCGCGGGCATGATGCGCTGCTGCGGGATGTACCCGATCGCACGGTCGCCACGCGTGACGGGCCGGCCGTGCACGCGGATCTCTCCCGAATCGAGGGGCAGCTGCCCGAGGATCGCGCGCAGGAGCGAGGTCTTGCCCGAGCCGTTGGCGCCGAGCACGGCCACGAACTCACCGGGCTTCACCGTGAGGTTCAGGCCGCTCCACAGGATGCGGCCGCCCAGGGTGAGTGCGGCATCCGTGATCTCGAGCGGGTTCATCGGCTGAGCGCCGCCGCCACCGCGTCGAGATTCGCCGTCATCCACGACACGTAGTCTGCCCCAGCGGGGAGGGTCTCGGTGAACTCGACGACCGGCACCCCGGCGTCCTCGGCGGCCTGGCGCACGCGCTCGGTCTCGGGGCTCGCGGTCTGCGAGTTGTAGGCGAGCAGTCGCACGCTCTTCGACGACAGCAGGTCGAGGGTGTCCTGCAGGGCGAGCGGCGGAACGTCACTGCCCTCCTCAATCGCCTCCGTGAAGTCGTCGGGCGTCACGTTGGTGAGGCCGACCGCCTGCAGGAGGTACACGGGAACCGGCTCGGTCACGGCCACGTCACCCTCGGAGGCGAGGTTGTTGGCACGCGTCTCGAGGCCCTTGATCGCGGTGGTGAGGGTCTCGCCGTTGGCCTTGTAGGCCGCGGCGTTCGTCGGGTCGATGGTGCTCAGCTCGTCGACGACGGCCGCGACCACCTTCTCGGTGCCGAGGAACGAGTACCAGACGTGCTCGTTCGGGCCGGGGAGCCCGGAGGCATCGAACGCGTTGATGAGAGTCGCGTCAGAGCCGGCTGCCGAGACCAGGGAGTCCATGAACGGGTCGTAGCCGCCGCCGTTCTCGATGATGAGGTCGGCGTCCGAGATCGCGAGCTGGTCGCGAGCCGACGCCTCGAAGCTGTGCGGATCGACATCGGGCCCGTCGATGAAGCTCGTGACGGAGGCGTGGTCCCCCGCGACCTGGGAGGCGATGTCGCCCCAGACGCTCGTCGAGGCGACGATGTGCACGAGGCCGTCGTCCTGCGCGGCAGGAGCGGAGCATCCGGCGAGCGCGAGCGTGGAGAGAGCGAGAACGGGGATGAGCTTGTTCATGGTGGGCTTTCTAGTGCCGAGGCTAATGATATTCGTTATCAATAGTGTCACACGCGAGTCCGCCGCGCCACTTCGACGGCGTTCCGAAATGACGGACCGTGCGCACAGCGCGAGCACGAGCATCCGGGATTCAGGTCGAAACCCGGCCCGTTTCCGTCATTTCGCACGCGACAGTGCGTGAACGCGGCGGCAGTGCCGACGCGACAGCCGGCAGTCCTAGTCGAGCAGCAGCGCCGGCTCCTCGAGCACGCTCGCCAGATCGGCGACGAAGCGGCTCGCGACATCGCCGTCGACGATCCGGTGGTCGAAGCTCGCGCCGACCGTCGTGACGAAGCGCGGCAGCACCTGGCCGTCGACCACCCACGGCTTCTGGCGGATCGACCCGAGCGCGACGATCGCGGCCTCACCCGGGTTGATGATCGGCGTACCGGTGTCCATGCCGTACGAGCCGATGTTCGTGATCGTGATCGTGCCGCCCGACATCTCGGCCGGCTGCGTCTTGCCGTCGCGCGCCGTGAGGGTGAGCTGTTCGAGGCTCTTCGCGAGATCGAGGAGCGAGAGCTCCTGCGCGTCCTTGACGTTGGGCACGATGAGCCCGCGCGGCGTCGCGGCGGCGATGCCCAGGTTCACGTAGTGCCGGACGATGATCTCCTTGTCGGTCCACGTCGAGTTGACCGTGGGGTTGCGGCGCACCGCCCAGATCACGGCCTTCGCCATGATGAGCAGCGGGCTCACACGCACGCCCGCGAAGTCGGTGGAGTTCTTGAGGCGCTTGACGAACTCCATGGTGCGCGTCGCGTCGATGTCGACGAACACGCTCACGTGCGGGGCGGTGAACGCGCTCGTGACCATCGCGGTCGCGATCGCCTTGCGCACACCCTTGACCGGGATGCGCTCCTCGCGCTGGTCGCCCCACTCGGGCGTCTGGATGTTGCGGAACACGCTCGCCTGCGACGCCTGGCGAACCACGTCGTCGCGCGTGATTTCGCCGGCGAGCCCGGTGGCGCTCACCTCGGCGAGGTCGACTCCGAGGTCTTTGGCGAGCTTGCGGATCGGCGGCTTCGCGATGATCACGGATGCCGCGGCGGCCGGCACACTCGCCGGGCGGGCCCGGGGTGCCGGGGCATCCGTCGCTGCGACCTGCGGCACTGCCGCACCACGGCGGCGGGACGTGCCGTGGCCCGCGACCCCGTAGCCGACGAGTGTGGCGTGGGGCTTCTCCTCCGCCGCAGCGACAGTCGCCGCGGTGTCAGCGATCTCGGTCGCCTCCTCAGCCGCTGGCGTCGGCAGCTCGGCGTCGGACGACACCGTGATGATGGGGGTGCCGACCTCGACGGTCTGCCCCTCCTCGACGAGCAGCGCCGAGACCGTGCCGACGAACGGCGAGGGCAGCTCGACGAGCGACTTGGCGGTCTCGATCTCGACGAGCACCTGGTTCATCTCGACGGAGTCGCCGGGCTTGACCTTCCACGAGACGATCTCGGCCTCGGTGAGTCCTTCGCCGACGTCGGGGAGAGTGAAATCCGAACTTGCCACGGGGTGCCTCCTAGTAGGCCATCGCCCGGTCGACGGCCTCGAGGATGCGGTCGGCGTCGGGAAGGTAGGCGGTCTCGAGCTTTGCGGGCGGGAAGGGGGTGTCGAATCCGGCGACCCGCAGCACGGGTGCTTCGAGCGAGTAGAACGCGCGCTCGGTCACCGTGGCCGCGATCTCGGAGCCGACCGACACGAAACCGGGGGCCTCCTGCGCGACGACCAAGCGGCCGGTCTTCTGCACCGACGCCACGATCGGGTCGTAGTCGATGGGCGAGATGGAGCGCAGGTCGATCACCTCGACGCTCGTGCCCTCCGACTCGGCGATCTCGGCGGCCTGCAGGAGCATCGACACCATCGGCCCGTAGCCGACGAGCGTGACCTCGGTGCCGGGGCGCACGACGCGCGTCGAATGCAGCGGGAAGCCGCTCGCGCTGGTGTCGACGTCACCCTTGGGCCAGTAGCGGCTCTTGGGCTCGAAGAAGATCACCGGGTCGTTGCTCTGGATCGCCTCCTGGATCATCCAGTAGGCGTCGTGCGGGTTCGAGGGCGAGACGACGCGGAGGCCGGGGGTGTGCGCGAAGTACGCCTCCGGGCTCTCCTGGTGGTGCTCGACCGCGCCGATGTGGCCGCCGTAGGGCACCCGGATGACGACGGGCATGGTGAGCGAGCCGTGGTGGCGGCTCGTCAGCTTGGCGAGCTGGGTCGTGATCTGGTCGAACGCCGGGAAGATGAAGCCGTCGAACTGGATCTCGCACACCGGCCGGTAGCCGCGCATCGCGAGGCCGATGGCGGTGCCGACGATTCCGGACTCCGCGAGCGGGGTGTCGAGCACCCGGTTGTCGCCGAACTCGGCGTGCAGGCCCTCGGTCACCCGGAAGACGCCGCCGAGCGGGCCGATGTCCTCGCCCATGAGCAGCACCTTGGGGTCGGCGAGCAGCGCCTGCCGCAATCCCTGGTTGAGGGCCTTGGCCATGCTGAGGTTCTCGACGCTCACGCCTCTCCCCCCTCGAACGATGCCTCGTAGTTCGCGAGCCACTCGCGCTGGGCATCCATGAGGGCATGCGGCTCGGAGTAGACGTACTCGAACATCTGCGACGGCTCGGGCACGCCGAGCGCGATGGTACGACGACGGATGTCCGCAGTCAGGTCGGCCGCCTCGGCCTCGATCTCGGCGAAGAAGTCGTCGCCGGCGCCGCGCGAGCGCAGGAACTTCTCGTACCGCGTGATCGCGTCCGCCTTCGTCCAGAAGTCAAGCTCCTCGTTGTCGCGGTACTTCGTCGGGTCGTCGCTCGTCGTGTGCGCACCCATGCGGTAGGTGAGCGCCTCGATGAACTGGGGCCCTCCGCCGGAGCGCGCGCGGTCGAGGTTGGCCGTCGTCACGGCGTAGCTCGCGAGCACGTCGTTGCCGTCGATCTGGATGCCGGGGATGCCGAAGCCGCCGGGCCGCAGGTACAGCGGGGTGCGCGACTGCCGCGTGACGGGCACCGAGATCGCCCAGTGGTTGTTCTGCAGGAAGAACACGAGCGGAGCCTGGTAGCTCGCCGCGAAGACCAAGGCCTCGTTCACGTCGCCCTGGCTCGATGAGCCGTCTCCGAAGTAGACGATGACCGCCTCGTCGGTCTCGGGGTTGCCCGTCGCGGTGGCGCCGTCGAGCTGGATGCCCATGGCGTAGCCGGCGGCGTGCAGCGTCTGCGATCCGAGCACGAGCGTGTAGAGGTGGAAGTTGTTGTGCTCCTTCGGGTCCCAGCCGCCGTGGCTCAGGCCGCGGAGCATCTCGATGATGCGCATCGGGTCGACCCCGCGAATCCGTGCGATCACGTGCTCGCGGTAGGAGGGGAAGATGTGGTCCTGCGGGCGAGCCGCGAGGCCCGAGCCGACCTGCGCGGCCTCCTGGCCGAGGCTCGGGATCCACATGGCCAGCTGGCCCTGGCGCTGCAGGTTGGCGGCGTCGATGTCGAACCGCCGGATGACCACCATCTGGCGGTGGAACTCGCGCAGCTGGTCGTCGCTCAGCTTCTCGATGTACGGGAGGTACTCGGCAGTTGCATCGCTGGTGACGAGCTTTCCCTCGATGTCGAGGAGTTGGACCGTCGCGGCGGTGTAGGACATTGGTCTAATCTAACGTGGCCGTCGCGGCGGCCGTTCGTCGCATCTGAACAACCTCCGCCGACGCACTTAGGAGTTTCTCGACAGACTCCGCCTCGCCCACGCTCACGCGCAGCCCGTCGATGAGCGCACGGGCGACGATGCCGTGCTTCGCGAAGACCTCCGCCGCCTGAGCGGTGAGCTCTCCGGTGGGGAACCACACGAAGTTGCCCTGGGGCTCCGGCGCGTCCCAGCCCTGGGCCACGATCCCCTCCCAGATGCGCTCGCGCACGCGGTTGAGCTGGGCGACGCGCTCGAGCAGCTCGCCCTCGTGCTCGAGCGACGCGATCGCCGCGCGCTGGGCCGGCTCGGTGACCGACAGCGGGATGGCCACCGCGCGTGCGGCATCCATCACGTACTCGGCGCCCACGGCGTAGCCGACGCGCAGGCCGGCCAGGCCGTAGGCCTTCGAGAACGTGCGCAGCACCACGAGGTTGGGGTAGTCGTTGATGAGAGCTGCCCCGCGCACGGCGTCGGGGTCGGTCACGAACTCGATGTAGGCCTCGTCGAGCACCACGAGCACGGTGGGCGGCACCTGCGCCATGAACGCCACGAACTCGTCGTTCGTGACCGTGGTGCTCGTCGGGTTGTTCGGGCTGCACACGATCACGAGGCGCGTGCGGTCGGTGATCGCCGCGAGCATGGCAGGCAGGTCGTGCCGGTGGTCGGCGGTGTTCGGGACCATCACGGGCGTCGCGCCCGCGGTGCCGACGAGCAGCGGGTAGGCCTCGAAGCTCCGCCACGAGAACACGACCTCATCACCGGATGCCGCGGCGGCGGTGATGAGCTGTGCGAGTACGGATACCGATCCGGCACCGACCTGCAGCCGCTCGGCGGAGACGCCGTACCGCTCGCCGAGCAGGTCGCGGAGCCGTGCCGCCGACCCTTCCGGGTACCGGTTGATGGCACTCGCGCCAATGGCCTCGAGCACGGCGGGCAGCGGTGGGTAGGGGTTCTCGTTCGACGACAGCTTGAACGCGTCCTCCGCTGCGGTGCGGCCCTGGCGGTAGGGCACCATCGACTCGATCTCGGGGCGCAGTCGTACTCTCGGGGCGGTCACGCACCAAGCCTATGACCGCGGCCCGTGCATCCGTTGCGGGGTTCTCGGGCGGCACGGCATAGTGGGGTCATGAGACTCGTGATTCGCCTGCTGATCAACGCCGTCGCCCTGTGGCTGACCACGCTCATCGTCACCGGTGTGACCGTGACCCCGTTCCCCCCGGGCGGCACGCTCGAGACCGTGCTGACCTTCCTGCTGCTGGCCGTGATCTTCGGTGTGGTCAACGGTGTCATCGGCAACCTCATCCGCATCGTCGCGTTCCCGATCTACATCCTCACGCTCGGCCTCGTCGCCCTGCTCGTCAACGGACTGCTGCTGCTCATCGTGAGCTGGATCTCGGGCCTCATCGGCTTCGGGCTGGGCGTCGACGGTTTCTGGTGGGGCGTGCTCGGCGCGCTCGTGCTCGGCATCATCAGCTGGCTGATCGGCATCCTGCTGCGCCCGGTGATCGGCAAGCCGAAGTCGCGCTAGCCCGCTCCCGTCAACCCTCCGTCCGCTCGAAGCGGTAGGCGGTGCTCGACTCGAGGGTCGCACCGTCGGTGAAGAAATCGAGTTGCCGCATGCTCTGGTCGAGTTGCGGTGAGCCTGACTCGTCCATGAGCCTGGCGGTCTGCAGGTAGTACTCGATGTGGTGGGACACCACCGCGTAGTCCGTCGGGATCTCCTCCCCGCTGAAGACGTCCCGACGCACAAGCACCGCGCCGGCGTTCGACTGCTCACCACCCAGCGCGGGGACGATGTCGTCCGAGTGCTCGACAAGCACCGTCGGGAAGCCTGAGGGGATCGGGATCTGGCCCGTCGGCCCACCGAACGTCGTGAGCCCCTGCGTGTTGTAGAGCCCAGAGGCGACGAGGCTCGCAGCGGTCCCGCCACCCTGCGAGTAGCCGGTGAACTGGACCGGGCTGTTCTCGTCGATGCCGGCGGACTCCATCGCGGCCCGCACGGCCGCCGCTGACCCGCTCTCGCGCCCGGCCGCGTTCTCCAGGTTGCTGGTCATGTCCCATGGCTGGTCAGTGGTCGCGGGATTGAAGTCCGCGGTGCCCGTGATGTAGACGCAGTACTTGTCGGGCTCGCCCGGGGCCGTGTACTTCTCGATCACGACCTGCGGTCCGCTCCCGTCCTCCTCGTACGGCACTCGCGCGAGCCGGTCGACGTAGTCGCGAGGCGGCGCCGTCGTCTGAAGCTGCTGGGTCTCGACGAGCTTGACCCCGGTCTGCTCGAAGATGTCGAGGCTGCGCCCGCCACCGATGAGACCCCGCGAGGCCAACTCGTATGCGCGATGCCCCAGGAGCGGCGGCACCCAGCCGGGAGCACCTGCGGCGCCGAGCAGGAAGGGCCCCGAGCTTTGGGCGCCGACCCGGACAGCGGTTGCCGTGACCGGGTTGTTGATGAGGTAGTTGTGCTCCCGTAGCCACGACGGCGCGGACGGTATGCCCTTCTTCTCGAACGCCTTGTTCGTCAGCTCGTCGAGGCCGCCCATTGCGCGGAGCCCGATCCATACTCCGCCGACGAAGGCTGAGAGGCCGGCGGACCCGATGAGCAGACCCGGAAGATGACTGCCCGCCGAGTGAGCAACGACCGTCTCGAAGAACCGGATGCCCATCGCGGTCATCCGCTCACTGAGCTCGTACACTCGTGCCGCCGTGACGAGACTCTCCCGGATGGCGTGCGCCCTCCCGGCAACCTCCTGGAGCGTGGACGCGGCGACATCGATATCGAGCGCGGCCTGATCCACGTGCGACGAGGTGTGCATGAAGGGCGGCTCGAGCCTGCCGAGGTCGGCGGCGAGCGCCGAGGCCTCCCCCGCGAGCCGCGCGAGCTGCTCGGCGGCTACCTCGAGGTCCTCGGTGGAGACGGCACTCGATCCGCCGGAGACCTCGAGGTCGTCAGGCACGCCCGAGCTCCTCCGCGATGGCGAGGAGCGTATTGCTGTGCGCGAGATGCGTGGCCTCGAGCGCGCTGCCGACGCGGGACGCGACGTCCAGCAGCGCGCGGTCGTAGGCCTGCCGTGCCTGCCCGCTCCAGAACGTCGCGGGCGCGGGCAGGAGGTCGCGCTGAGCGACCGCGAGGCGCGAGAGCGTTGCGGAGAGCTGCCTCAGTTGCGCTTCGAGGGCGGTGAGTGGGTCATCCATGCCTCACAGAGTGCTTGCCGCGCACCCGGCCGGATCGCTCGCGAGTCGGACCGGGGGACAGTGCGCGCTCGATCGGTGATGGGGAGGGGAATCTACGGGACAATGAAGGCATGAGCTTCGAGAGCACCTTCGACGAGAATGCGCTCTTCCGGATCTGCTTCGTGTGCACGGGCAACATCTGCCGCTCCCCCATGGCCGAGACGGTGTTCACGAGCCTCGTGAAGAAGGCGGGTCTGGAGGAGAGCTTCGCCATCCTCTCCGCCGGCACTGGCGACTGGCACGTGGGCGAACCCTCGGACGACCGTACCCTCGCCGCCCTCAGTGCCCGCGGCTACAACGGCTCGGGCCACCGCGCCCGCCAGTTCGACCCCGGTTGGTTCGAGAACCTCGACCTCGTCATCGTGTTCGACCGCAGCCAGGAGCGCATCCTCTCCGCGTGGGCGCCCACCGAGGCCGACCGTTCGAAGGTGCAGTTGCTGCTCTCCTTCGACCCGGAGCAGGCGGCGCTCTCCGACGTGCCCGACCCGTACTATTCCGATGCCGCGCTCTTCGATCAGGTGCTCACCATGATCGAGCGAGCGTGTGCAGCACTCTTCCGGCAGATCACGCCGGGACTACTACAGGGAGTCTCATGAGCCCCATGCCCGAACAGCCCATCAGCCCCCTCGACGGTCGGTACCGTCCGCTGGTCACGGCCCTCGGCGACCACCTCTCCGAGGCCGGTCTCAACCGCGCACGCGTGCGCGTCGAGGTGGAGTGGCTGCTGTACCTCACCGACCACGAGCTCTTCGGGTCGCAGCGGCTCGAGCACGAGCAGGCCCGCCAGCTGCGCGAGTTCGCCGCCGACTTCGGTCAGGCCGAGATCGACGAGCTCGCGCGCCTCGAGGCAACGACGCGCCACGACGTCAAGGCCGTGGAGTACCTCGTGCGCGCCAAGCTCGCGGATCTGGGTCTCACCGGCATCGCCGAGCTCACGCACTTCGCCGCCACGAGCGAGGACATCAACAACCTATCGTACGCGCTCACCATCAGCGCCGCCGTGCGCGAGGTCTGGATGCCCAAGTACCGCGCCGTCATCGATGCACTGCGCGCCCTCGCGATCGAGCACAGGGATGCCCCGATGCTCGCGCACACGCACGGCCAGCCCGCCACGCCCACGACCATGGGCAAGGAGTTCGCGGTGTTCGTCCACCGGCTCGAGCGCATGGCCGCGCGGATCGAGGCCGTCGAAGTGCTCGGCAAGTTCAACGGGGCGACCGGCACGTACTCAGCCCACCTCGCCGCCGACCCGTCGCAAGACTGGCCGGCGATCTCCCGCGAGTTCGTGACGAGCCTCGGCCTCGAGTGGAATCCGCTCACCACGCAGATCGAGTCCCACGACTGGCAGGTCGACCTGTACCAGTCGATGAGCCACGCCTGCCGGATCCTCCACAACCTCTGCACCGACATCTGGTCGTACATCTCGACCGGGTACTTCCGGCAGATCCCCACCGCGGGAGCGACCGGATCGTCCACGATGCCGCACAAGATCAACCCGATCCGCTTCGAGAACGCCGAGGCGAACCTCGAGCTCTCCAGCGCGCTGCTCGAGTCGCTCGCGCAGACGCTCGTCACGTCGCGCCTGCAGCGCGACCTCACCGACTCGACGACGCAGCGCAACATCGGTGTCGCCTTCGGCCACTCGGTGCTCGCGTTCGAGAACATCGTCGCGGGCCTGGCGTCCATCGACCTCGACGTCGACCGGCTCGCGGCAGACCTCGACACGAACTGGGAGGTGCTCGGCGAGGCGATCCAGACGGTCATCCGTGCCGAGGTGACCGCGGGCCGCAGCTCGATCGCCGACCCCTACGCCGTGCTCAAGGAGCTCACCCGGGGCAAGCGGGTCGGCCAGGCCGAGCTCGTCGAGTTCATCGACGGCCTCGACATCGGCCAGGAGGCCAAGGACCGCCTGCGCGTTCTGACCCCGGCGGGCTACGCGGGGCTCGCGTCCCAGCTCGTGGACTACCTCGACGCGTAGCACGCGGCCGGGTCACCGCGAGCTAGTGACCCTGCCTGCGGTCCTTCTCGTCGGAGTCCTGTGCGAGCAGATCGAGCTTCTCGTCCGAATCGGGACGCACCGCGAGCGACAGCATCGCGAGGCCCACGAGGGAGACGATGAACGCGATGCCCGCGAAGATGAGGGCGAGAACGACCTCGCGCGTCGACATGAGCACGACGAGGCCGACGAACACGGCGAAGATCGCCGAGAGGCCGATGAGCTCTACGGGGCGAGTGCGGTCGCGCCGGCTGGGGGTGGCCATCACGCCTCGCTCTTGGCGAGCGTCGCGGCGGTGCTCCAGCGCAACGAGAGCGCGGCGATGACGAGGTACACCCCGAGGATCGCCCAGTAGGCGCCGAGGATTCCGACGACGACGACCGATGCGGTGAGCACGCCCTCGAAGTTGTTCGGTCCGGTGAAGGGCTGCGAGTAGCCCGGGGGCACCAGGAGCACGGCGATCGCGAGGACGGCGGTGAGGGCACCCACGAACACCCAGTCGCGTGACGAGCCACTGCGGCCACGGCTTCGCAGGCCCAGGTAGAGCTCGAGGAATCCGGTGATCGCGGCGAACGCGGTCAGCAGGAAGACGAAGAACGGCAGGCCGGCAGCCGGCACCGCGAGCGAGACGACGCCCGCGAGCACGCTCAGGATGCCCTGGGCGAAGGTCACCGACCGCGTGACGCCCCGGGCGCCGAGGCGCAGGGCGGCTGCCGCGAGCACCGCGCCCGTGACGACGGCGTAGATGCCGAACGTGACGAGGCCGAGGGGCGCGGAGTGGTCTGACGAGAAGGTGATGACCGCCGCGAGCACGAGGGCGGGTACGGCGCGCGCGAGGGGCACGTACCAGGGCGTTGCGGCTTCCACCGGATCAGTCTACGAGCCGGGCGGCAGGTCGACGAACCGCGAGAAGTGCCCGTGGAACCCGACGGTCACCGTGCGGGTCGGGCCGTTGCGGTGCTTGGCGACGATGAGGTCGGCCTCGCCGGCACGCGCGTTGTCGGCCTCGTACGCGCTCTCGCGGTGCAGGAGGATGACCATGTCGGCATCCTGCTCGATCGAGCCGGACTCGCGGAGGTCGGAGAGAGCGGGCTTCTTGTCCGCCCGCTGCTCGGGGCCACGGTTCAGCTGCGAGATGGCGATGACCGGAACGCCGAGCTCCTTGGCGAGCAGTTTGAGCGCTCGCGAGAACTCGCTCACCTCTTGCTGGCGCGACTCGACCTTCTTGCCGCTCGTCATGAGCTGCAGGTAGTCGATGATCACCATCTTGAGTCCGACCTTCTGCTTGAGCCGGCGGCACTTGGCGCGGATCTCGACGAGCGTCATGTTGGGGCTGTCGTCGATGTAGAGGGGTGCGTCGTTGATGCGGCCGCGCGTCTGCGCGATCGTCGTCCAGTCGTTGGCGTGCACGGTGCCCTTGCGCATGTGCTGCAGGGGCACGGATGCCTCTGCCGACAGCAACCGCATCGCGATCTCGCTCCGGCCCATCTCGAGCGAGAAGACGATCGTGGGCAGGTCGTACTTGATCGCCGCCGCCCGAGCGATGTCGAGGCCGAGAGTGGACTTACCGATAGCGGGTCGCGCGGCGATGATGATGAGCTGCCCGGGGTGGAGGCCGTTGGTGAGCTCATCGAGCTCGGCGAATCCGGTGGGCACACCGACCATCTGGCCGTCGCGACCGCGCGCCGCTTCGATCTCGTCGATCGCGGTGGTGACCGCCTCGGTGAGCGGCACGTAGTCCTCGCTCTCGACGCCGCCGGTTACGCCGTAGATCTCCGCCTGGGCGTTGTTGACGAGGTCGACGACCTCGCCCTCGCTCGCGTAGCCCATCTGCACGATGCGCGTGCCGGCCTCGACGAGGCGGCGCAGCACGGCCTTCTCGGCGACGATCGTCGAGTAGAAGCCCGCGTTGGCCGCGGTCGGCACGAGCGCGGTGAGCGTGTGGAGGTACTCGGCGCCACCGGCGCGCGTGAGCTCGCCGGTCTTGGTGAGCTCGTCGGTGACGGCGATGACATCGGTGGGCTCCCCGTGGGAGTACAGGGTCATGACCGCGTCGAAGATGGTCTCGTGCTTGGGGATGTAGAAGTCGATGCCGCGCACGGTCTCGATCACGTCGGCGACGGCGTCTTTGCTCAGGAGCATTCCGCCGATGGCGCTCTGCTCTGCGAGGAGGTCGTGCGGGGGAACCCGGTCGCCCCGGGAGTCGGGTCTGCCCTCGCCGGACTGGCGCTGATCACCAGCGAGCCCCAGGTGCGCGATGGACATGCGGTTCCTCCCAGTGGATGACGGTACGCCTCAGTTGTAGCCCCGACGCACGACACTCCGGCCTCACAGCGGTGGCTCAGCCCGCCGCCGTCGACCGGGACTGCCCCACAGTAGGGAGGCGGGAGAAGCCCCCACAACCGAGCCTGTGGATGGGGCTGTGGGCAAATGGCAGGAAACGCCGGGACTCGTGTGAGCAACCTGTGGAATCATCTGTGCACTTGAAGGTTGTTTTTGATGAAAAGACTAACTTGACCTGCATTTTTAGTTTTACACCCGTGTGTGTAGAAACATGTTTGAACTCAGGGTTGAGGGTTGGCCTGTCAAAGGTGCTCCTGTGCACAAAGGTGGGGGAAACTGCCCTTAAACGCAACAACGGCGGGCACGGGGCCCGCCGTTGTCTACCCCCACTGAGGGGGAGGGTGCTACTTCGCTGCAACCACCTGGAGGGTGATCGTCGCGACGAGGTCGTCGCGCAGGCGAACAGTCGCCTCGTGCTCGCCCGTCGCCTTGATAGGCGAGGTGATCTCGATCTTGCGCTTGTCGACGGAGCCGAGACCGGCGGCGGCGACTGCGTCAGCCACGTCGGAGGTCTTGACCGAGCCGAACAGGCGCCCGCCCTCGCCCGCCTTGACGGTGAGCTTGACGGAGGTGGCCTGAAGGCGTGCCTTCAGGTCCTGGGCCTCTTCGAGGGTTGCGTGCTCGCGCGCTGCGCGGGCCGCCTTGATGGACTCGATCTGCTTCTCGCCACCGCGCGTCCACGCCACGGCGAAGCCCTGGGGGATGAGGTAGTTGCGAGCGAAACCGTTCTTGACGTCGACGACGTCGCCGGGGGCACCGAGACCGGTGACCTCGTGCGTGAGGATCAGCTTGGACATTGTCGGTACTCCTTAACGGCCCGAGCCGGCGTAGGGCAGAAGCGCCATCTCACGGGCGTTCTTGACGGCCGTGGCGATGAGGCGCTGCTCCTGGACGGAGACACCGGTGATACGACGGGCGCGGATCTTTCCACGCTCCGAGATGAACTTGCGAAGCGTCGCGACATCCTTGTAGTCGATGACGCCCACGCGGATCGCCTTGGCCGGGGCGGCGTTCTTGCCGTCCTTGCCCTTGCGAATGGGCTTGCGGCGGTCGCCGCTGCTCTTTCCTGCCATGAGTTGTTTTCCTTAAGAGTTCTGGTGGGCGCCTAGAAGGGCGTCTCGTCCGAGTAGTTGCTGCCGGGCGTGTTCCACACGTCCCCGCCCGAGGAGTCGGGAGCGGAGGCCGCCCACGGCTCTTCGGTGACCTGGCCGCCGCCGCGAGGGGCGCCGCCTCCGTCACGCGAGGATGCGGCACGGGTGACCTGTGCCGTGGCGTAGCGAAGCGAGGGGCCGATCTCGTCGACCTCGAGCTCGATGCTCGTTCGCTTCTCGCCTTCCTTCGTCTCGTACGAGCGCTGCTTCAGACGACCGGTCGCGATCACTCGCGATCCCTTCGTGAGCGAACCGGCGACGTGCTCGGCGAACTCGCGCCAGACGCTCGCGCGCAGGAACAGTGCCTCACCGTCCTTCCAGTCGTTGCTCGCGCGGTCGAAGTTGCGCGGGGTGGAGGCGATGGTGAAGTTGGCTACCGCGAGCCCGTTCTGCGTGTAGCGCAGCTCGGGGTCACTCGTGAGGTTTCCCACGACGGTGATGACGGTCTCGCCGGCCATGGACTACTCCGCGTCCTTGGCGGCGGCCTTCGCGGCCGGCTTGGCGGGCTTCTCGGCGGGAGCCTCGGCAGCGGGCGCCTCGGTCGCAGCGGGAGCTGCGGCGACTGCCGCTGCCGGAGCTGCGGCGGGAGCCTTAGCCGGAGCGGCTGCCTTGCGGGCGGCCTTCTCGTCGGCAAGCTGCTTGGCGGCGGCGACCTGGGCGAAGCCCTGCTCGGCGCGCAGCACCTTGGTGCGCATGACTGCCTCGCTGAGCTTCAGCTGGCGGTCGAGCTCGACGGTTGCCGACGAGTTCGCCGTGAAGTTGACGACGGCGTAGATGCCCTCGGACTTCTTGTTGATCTCGTAGGCCAGGCGACGGCGACCCCACACGTCGACATTGTCGATCGTGCCGCCATCGTTGCGGATGACGTTGAGGAACTTGTCTAGGCTGGGTGCCACGGTGCGCTCATCGATCTCTGGATCGAGGATCACCATGAGTTCATACTGGTGCGTCACAAACCCACCTCCTTCGGACTAGAACGGCTGCAGACGATCTGCAGCAGGAGGGTGTTGACGATTGTCGTGGCCTCAGACGAAGCCGGACAACCTGCCCAGTGTACGCATTTCTCTCGAGGAGCACCATCCATGGCCGTGAAGGTCGCCATCGCCGGGGTCGGCAACTGCGCCAATTCGCTCGTCCAGGGCGTCACGTTCTACGCGGGCGCCGCCGAGGGTGAGAGCATCCCCGGCCTCATGCACAACCGCTTCGGACCGCACGCCGTGGGCGACCTCGAGTTCGTCGCGGCCTTCGATGTCGACGCGCTCAAGGTGGGTGTCGATCTCGCCGATGCCATCTGGGCGAGCCAGAACAGCACCTACCGCTTCGCCGAGGTGGCGACCACCGGTGTGACCGTGCAGCGCGGCCCGACCCTCGACGGGCTTGGCGAGTACTACCGCGAAGTCGTCGATGAGTCGGATGCCCCGGCCGTCGATGTGGCGCAGGCGCTACGCGACAGCGGGGCCGACGTGCTCGTGTGCTACGTGCCCGTGGGGTCGGAGCAGGCGGCGAAGTTCTACGCCCAGGCGGCCCTCGACGCGGGAGTCGCCTTCGTCAACGCGCTCCCGGTGTTCATCGCGAGCGACCCCGAGTGGGCCGCCAAGTTCGCCGCCGCGGGAGTGCCGATCGTCGGAGACGACATCAAAAGCCAGCTCGGTGCCACGATCACGCACCGGGTGCTCGCCCGCCTGTTCGAGGAGCGCGGTCTCGTGCTCGACCGCACGTACCAGCTCAACGTCGGCGGCAACATGGACTTCCGCAACATGCTCGAGCGCTCGCGCCTCGAGTCGAAGAAGATCTCGAAGACCCAGTCCGTGACGAGCAACGTCGACGCTGAGATCAACGCTCGCGACGTGCACATCGGGCCGAGCGACCACATCCCGTGGCTCGACGACCGCAAGCTCGCCTTCGTGCGGCTCGAGGGCCACGGCTTCGGCAACGCCCCCACGAGCCTCGAGTACAAGCTCGAGGTCTGGGATTCCCCCAACTCGGCGGGCGTCGTCATCGACGCCGTGCGTGCCGCGAAGATCGCGCTCGATGCGGGGCTCGGCGGGCCGATTATCCCGGTGAGCGCCTACCTCATGAAGTCGCCGCCCGAGCAACTGCCCGACCCCGTCGCCCGGCAGCAGCTCGAGGAGTGGATAGCCGCGAACGCCTAGGCGAGTGCCGCGTCCACCGCCGCCATGGCATGAAGGCGGGTGGTGGGGAACAGCGGGAGCGGTGTGTCTTCCGGCCCGACGAGCAGCTCGATCTCCGTGCATCCGAGGATGACACCGGGCGCCCCCAGTGAGTCGATAATCGCGAGGTACTCGGCACGCGAAGAGTCCAGCACGACGCCGGCGACGAGCTCGTCGTAGATGATGCGGTTGACCACGGCCTGCTGCTCGGGGGTGGGCACGATCACCGTCAGCCCGTGGGACTCCAGGCGCTCGCGGTAGAAGGCCTCCTGCATCGTGAAGCGAGTGCCGAGCAACCCGACGGTGTCGAGGCCGGCCGCGAGCACCGCCTCAGCCGTCACGTCGCCCAGGTGCAGGAGCGGGATGTCGATGGCCTCCTCGATCGCCCCGGCTACCTTGTGCATGGTGTTCGTGCACAGTACGACGAGGTCGGCTCCGGCGAGTTCGAGGGCGGCGGCCTCACGGGCTAGGCGCTCACCCGCGGCATCCCAGTCGCCGGTCTGCTGCATGAGCTCGATCTCGGCGAAATCGACAGAGGCCAGGAGGCAGTCGGCCGAGTGGAACCCGCCCAGCCGGTCGTGCACGAGTTCGTTGATGAGCGAGTAGTAGAGGGCGGAGCTCTGCCAGCTCATGCCGCCGATCAGCCCGATGCGCTTCACTGCCGAGCCGCCCACCACGCGCGCAGCCGGCGCTCGGCCTCCTCCTCGCCGAGCGGGCCCTCATCGAGCCGCAGGTCGAGCAGGAACCGGTACGCCTCGCCGACCTCCCTGCCGGGCTTCAGGTCGAGGATTCGCATGATCGCCTCGCCGTCGAGGTCGGGCCGAACGGCGGCGATGCCTTCGGCCTCGGCGATCGCGGCGATGCGCTCCTCGAGGTCGTCGTAGGCGAACGACAGCCGGTCGGCCTTCTTGCGGTTGCGCGTCGTGACGTCGGCGCGGGTGAGCACGTGCAGGCGCTCGAGCAAGGGGCCCGCGTCGCGCACGTACCTGCGCACGGCCGAGTCCGTCCAGGCGGCATCCGTGTACCCGAAGAACCGGAGGTGCAGCTCGATCAGGCGCGCGACCGCGGCGATCGTGTCGTTGTCGAAGCGCAGCGCGCGCAGCCTCTTGGCCGCGAGCTTCGAGCCCACAACGTCGTGGTGGTGGAACGTGACCACGCCGCCGGCCTCGATCTTGCGGGTCGCGGGCTTGCCGATGTCGTGCAGCAGCGCGGCGATGCGCAGCACGAGGTCGGGCTTCTCGCTGCGCTCCAGGTCGATGGCCTGCTGCAGCACGGTGAGGCTGTGCTCGTACACGTCCTTGTGGTGCGCGTGCTCGTCAATCTCGAGGCGCAGCGCGGGCACCTCGGGCAGCACGAGCTGCGCGATCCCGGTCTCCACGAGCAACCGGATGCCCGGAACCGGGTCGCTCGTCAGCAGGAGTTTGCGCAGCTCGTCGGCGATGCGCTCCACACTCACGATCTCGAGCCGCGGGGCGAGGTCGTGCATGGCGCGGACGGTCTGCTCGTCCACGGTGAAGCCGAGCTGCGACGTGAAACGTGCCGCCCGCATCATCCGCAGCGGGTCGTCACCGAACGAGACCTCGGGCGGGCCGGGAGTCGTGATCCTCTTGTCGAGCAGGTCCTGCAGTCCGCCGTGCGGGTCGACGAGCACGCGCTCGGGCAGCCGCAGGGCCATGGCATTCACAGTGAAGTCGCGGCGCACGAGATCGCCGTCGAGGCTGTCGCCGAACGCGACGATGGGCTTGCGCGTTGCCCCGTCGTAGGCATCGGCGCGGTAGGTGGTGATCTCGACGGTCTGGCCGCTGATGCGCGCCGCGATCGTGCCGAAGTCGCGCCCCACATCCCACTGGACGTCGGAGATAGGTTTCACGATCGCGAGGATGGCGTCGGGGTCGGCGCTCGTCGTGAAGTCGAGGTCGGTGACCTCTCGGTCGAGGAACGCATCGCGCACGGGGCCGCCCACGAGCGCGAGCTCGTGACCGGCGGCAGCGAACGCTGCCGAGAGGGTCGCCACGGGGGCTGACTCGGCAAGCTGCTCGAGTCGGGCGATGGCCCCGGCGACGCTCATCTGTCTAGCTTCCCATCTCACGGGGCTCCCAGCGGCAAGTGAATAGACTCGTGCTCATGCTGGCCGAGCGGATTTCCGGTGCCGCCCTCGTCCTAGGACTCGGGCTGGCCAGCCTCGGCGTCGGCTCCGCGGCTGCCGCGGACGACGTGCCCGTGGTCAACCTCGCCATCGCGGTACCGATCATCGTGCCCTCGAGCGATGAGCCGTTCATCGACGCCGACACCCTCGCCCAGTACACGAGCGCCCAGGGGATTCTCACGCGCGAGCTCGACGCGGTCGCCGATCGACCGGTGGCTCTCGGCATCGACCCGCGCATCATCGCCTCGATCAGGCTGCTGGGAAGCACAGCGCCCGCGTCGGCGCTGGCGTGGCTCGACCGTCTCGAGTCGGTCTCCAACGAGACCTTCGCGCTCGGATACGCGGACGCCGATGTCACACTCCAGACCCAGGGCGGCGCCCAGGCCGTGCTCCAGCCCGAGACCTTCGACTTCGCCATCAACCCCGAGTTTTTCGGAGTGGAGGCCGGGAGCACGGCGACGCCCGCGCCCAACGACGCGGCCGCCCTGCCGACGAGCGCGGAGATCACGGCCTGGCCCTACACCCTGACCGGCATCGCCTGGCCGCGCGACGACACCGTCGTCGCCGCCGACCTGCCCCTCATCGCGGCGAGCGGGTACACGACATCCATCGTCTCGTCGGGCAACGTCGCTCGGGAGTCCGCCTCCGGTCCGTCGGTCACCGTCGACGGTTCGGCGGTCCTCGTCTCCGACGCGGCGGTCTCCGGCGCGCTGCGCACGGCGGCCGCCACGGTCTCGCCCGCGGAATGGAGCACCGCACTCGGCCAGCTCTCCTCCGCCGTGGCATCCGGAGGTCGTGTGCAGCCGGGCACCGCCACCGTGGTCGCAACCCTCGACCGGGCCATCCCCGCCGTCGGCGACCGCCTCGCCGAGACACTCGACGCGCTCGCGCTCGACCCGGCGGTGCAGCTCGTGCCCCTGTCGCAGGCCATCGGCGTCGCCCCCACCGCCGCGACGATCGTTGACGAACCCCAAGACGCCGACCGGCTGTCGCGCGTGGGCCAGATGATGCAGGGCGAGAATGCCGAACGCGCCTTCGCCTCGGTCGCCAGTGATCCGGCCGCCATCACGTCCGAGCGCCGCCTCGAGCTGCTCACCCTGCTCTCCTCGGAGTGGAGCGGCGCCATAGTGGGCTGGCCCGACGCCGCCGATGCATTCACCACGGCGTCGGTCGAGCTGCGCAATTCCGTGCACCTCGTGACGAGCAGCAACTTCCTCCTGGTCGCAGACAACGACCAGTACCTGCCGATCACCGTCAACAACGCACTCGACCAGACGGTCACCGTGTACGTGAGCGTGCGCTCGCAGTCCTCACTGCTGGTGATCGACGAGCCCCGCAAGGTGCTCGAGATCGAGGCGGGCGCCCAGGGCAAGGTCAATGTGCCCGTGCACTCCCTCTCCAACGGTGTCGTCGAGGTCGACGTAGCGCTCGCAAGCGCAACCGGAGTCGCCATCGGGGCCCCGGTCTCGTCCGAGGTCAACGTGCAGGCCGGCTGGGAGACGCCGATCGTCATCGTCATCGCCGCGCTCGTCGTCGTCGTGTTCGGCGTGGGCATCGTGCGCACGATCCTGCGCCGTCGCAAGGCGGCGCGGTCGGAGGGAACGGATGACTGATCCCGGTCGCGAGGGAACGGACGCGGCATCCGTGACCGACATCCCCGACGCCGCCGCGCCCTCGACCATCGGCCGCGCCAGCGCCTTCCTAGCCTCGGGAACGCTCGTCTCCCGCGCGCTCGGCTTCGTGAGCCTCATCGTGCTCGCGACGGCGATCGGCGTGAACTCCGCCGCCGGCGACACGTTCGCCTTGGCGAACCAGCTGCCGAACAACATCTACTCGCTCGTCGCCGGCGGCCTCCTCAGCGCCGTGATCGTGCCGCAGATCGTCAAGGCGAGCCTCAACAACGACGGCGGCGCAGGGTTCATCAACAAGGTCATCACGCTCGGGCTGACCATCTTCGTGGTCGTGACGATCATCGCCACGGCCTGCGCCCCCCTGCTCATCCAGCTCTACGGCAGCGGTTTCGACGAGCACGAGGTCGCCCTGGCGACGGCGCTCGCCTACTGGACGCTCCCACAGATCCTGTTCTACGCGCTCTACAGCCTCATCGGCGAGACGCTCAACGCGCGCGGAGTGTTCGGCCCGTTCACCTGGGCGCCCGTCCTGAACAACATCGTCGGCATCTCGGGGCTCATCGTCTTCATCGCCCTGTTCGGCAGCCAGGAGCAGCACCAGGATGCCGCGGCCTGGACGCCCGCCCAGGTCGCCCTCCTCGCCGGCAGCGCGACGCTCGGCATCGCCGTGCAGGCCTTCGCGCTGTTCTTCTTCCTCGGCAGGGCGGGGCTGCGCTACCGGCCCGACTTCATCTGGCGCGGCGTCGGACTGGGCAACACCGCGCGGGCGGCGTCGTGGGTGTTCGTGATGTTCCTGGTGACGCAGGTGTCGGGCGTCTTCGAGGCCCGGATCGCCTCCACCGCCACGGGCGACGCCTCGGTCAATGCCATGAAGATCGCGTGGACGATGTTCATGCTCCCGCACTCCATCGTCACGGTATCGATCGTGACGGCGTACTTCACCCGCATGAGCTCCCATGTGCGCGACGGGCGGCTCGGTGAGCTGCGCGACGACATCTCGTCAGCGCTGCGGTCGATCTTGCTCATCATGGTCTTCTCGGCGGTCGGGCTGGGCGTGCTGTCGTTCTCGTTCAGCTCGGTGTTCGGCAACGACTACGCCGAGACGAGCTCCATCGCGCAGGTCTACCTCGCCTACCTGACCGGCCTGATTCCGTTCACCATCTTCTTCGTGCTGCTGCGGGTGTTCTACGCGCTCGACCGCACGCGCGCCGCGTTCGTCATCCAGGTCATCCAAACCGCGTTCTACGTCGCCGGAGCCATCACCGTGGGCGCCTTCGTGCCGAAGGAGTTCGTCGCCGTCGGCCTCGCCTTCGTCCTCGCCGCGGCGGTGAGCCTGCAGGCACTGCTATCGGCGATCTACCTGCGCCGCGCACTCGGCCCGCTCGACACCTGGCGCGTGCTGCGGCAAGTGCTCTGGTTCCTCGCCGCGGCGCTCGTGGCCGGGGCCGTGGGAGTCGGCGTACTCGGCGCGCTCGGAGGCATCGGCGCGGGGGCGTTCCCGGTCGCGAACAAGCTCACGGGCATCCTGTCGATGGTCATTGCCGGTGCCGCCATGGCCGTCGTGTACGCCGCCGTGCTCTGGATCACGCGCAACCCCGAGCTGCGCTCCTTCGGGGAGCCGATTCTGCGGCGCCTGCGGCGCGCCCGCTAGGCCGGTCGGGCGGAATAGCACGTGCATAGGATGTGTTGTACAGGGCAGTAAACACCTGAGGAGACGCGACATAGTGCGCCAGATCATCATCATCGGTTCCGGCCCCGCCGGGTACACGGCCGCCATCTACGCGGCACGTGCCAACCTCTCCCCGCTGCTCATCGCGAGCTCGGTCGAGGCGGGCGGCGAGCTCATGAAGACCACAGAGGTCGAGAACTACCCCGGTTTCGCCGAGGGAATCCAGGGCCCCGAGCTCATGCTCGCCATGCAGGCCCAGGCCGAGCGCTTCGGCACGGAGATCGTGCTGGACGACGTCGTGAAGCTCGAGCTTGAGGGTGAGGTCAAGCGCGTCACGCTCGGCAACGGGGACGTGCACGAGGCCCTCACGATCGTCTTCGCCACCGGCTCGGCCTACCGCAAGCTCGGCCTCGAGGACGAGGACCGCATGAGCGGCCACGGCGTCTCGTGGTGTGCGACCTGCGACGGGTTCTTCTTCCGCCAGAAGACGATCGCCGTCGTCGGCGGCGGTGACTCGGCGATGGAGGAGGCCAACTTCCTCACCAAGTTCGCCGACAAGGTCTACGTCATCCACCGCAAGGACACGCTGCGCGCCTCCAAGACCATGCAGGACCGCGCCTTCGCCAACCCGAAGATCGAGTTCCTCTGGAACAAAGAGGTGGCGCACATCTACGGCGACGAGCTCGTCACCGGCATCGGCGTCGTCGATGTGACGGATGGCACGGAGACCACCCTCGACCTCAGTGGCCTGTTCATCGCCATCGGGGCCGACCCCCGCACTCACCTCGTGCACGGCCAGCTGACCCTGACCGCCGAGGGAACGGTGGCCGTCGACGGCCGCTCGTCCCGCACGAACATCCCCGGCGTCTTCGCGGCGGGCGACGTCATCGACCCCACCTACCGCCAGGCGGTCACGGCCGCCGGTTCGGGCACCGTTGCCGCCCTCGACGCGGAGCACTACCTCGCCGCGCTCCCCAAGGAAGTTCTCGCCCGCGCTGAAGTCCAGCCGGCGACCGTCTGACCTACGAAAGAAGGAATACACATGTCATCAGCCAAGGACGTCACCGACGCCACGTTCGCCGACGAGGTTCTCAACTCGAGCGACACCATCATGGTCGACTTCTGGGCGGAATGGTGCGGCCCGTGTCGCGCCGTCTCCCCGATCCTCGACGCGATCGCCGCGGAGCACTCCGACAAGATCAAGATCGTGAAGCTCAACGTCGACGACAACCCCCAGATGGCCATGAAGTACCAGATCACCTCCATCCCCGCGATGAAGGTGTTCCGTGGTGGCGAGGTCGTCAAGACCGTCATCGGCGCCAAGCCGAAGCCCGCCATCGAGGCTGACCTGGCCGAGTTCCTGGCGTAGCCAATCCCGTAGATCTGGCCCCGCCCCTGCACTAGGGGCGGGGCTTTTTCTGTACCGCCCCATATCCTTAAAGCTTCGTGACCGAATAGGACCCAGCATGACGACCCAGGGCACCAACCTCGACCAGTGGTACGACCACTACGCCGACCGCACGGCGGGCCTCGCCGCCTCCGAAGTGCGCGCCCTCTTCGCCGTCGCCTCCCGCCCCGAGGTCGTCTCCCTCGCCGGGGGCATGCCGTTCGTCTCGGCTTTGCCAAAAGAGCTGGTCAGCGGCGCAATGGAGCGCGTTATGCGCGACTCCGGTCCGGCTGCGTTGCAGTACGGCTCTGGCCAGGGTCTGCCTCAGCTACGCGAGCAGATCCTCGAGGTGATGGCGCTGGAGGGCATCCGTGCGGGTGTCGACGAGATCGTCGTGACCACGGGTTCGCAGCACGCGCTCGAGCTCATCACCAAGCTCTTCATCGACCCGGGCGACGTGGTGCTCGCCGAGGCGCCCAGCTACGTCACGGCCCTCACGGTGTTCAAGTCGTTCCAGGCCGAGGTCGCGCACGTCGTCATGGACGAATTCGGACTCGTGCCTCAGGCGCTCCGCGAGACCATCGCGCGCGTGCGGGCCGAGGGCAAGCCGATCAAGTTCCTCTACACGATCCCGACCTTCAGCAACCCGGCCGGTGTCACCCTCACCTGGGAGCGCAGGCTCGAGATCCTCGAGATCTGCCGCAGCAACGACATCCTCGTGCTCGAGGACAACCCCTACGGCCTGCTGTACTTCGACGGCCAGCCGCCCCACGCGATGCGCTCGGTCGAAGATGACGGTGTCATCTACCTCGGCACCTTCTCCAAGACGCTCGCGCCCGGCTTCCGCGTCGGCTGGGCGCTCGCCCCGCACGCGATCCGCGAGAAGATCATCCTCGCCAACGAGGCTGCGGTGCTCTCCCCCAGCTCGTTCACGCAGTACGTCATCCACGAGTACCTGTCGGAGGCCGACTGGAAGGGCCAGATCAACACCTTCCGCGGCGTCTACCGCGAGCGGCGCGACGCCATGCTCACCGCCCTCGACGACTACCTGCCCGATCTGTCGTGGACGAACCCCACCGGCGGCTTCTACGTGTGGGTCACCCTGCCCGAGAACCTCGACTCCAAGTCGATGCTCCCCCGTGCCGTGAAGGAGCTCGTGGCGTACACGCCGGGAACCGCCTTCTACGCCGACGGCTCGGGGCGCAACAAGATCCGGCTGTCATTCTGCTACCCGACGCCGGACTTCATCCGCGAGGGCATCCGCCGCCTCTCGACGGTTATCAACGGCGAGCTCGAGCTGCTGACCACGTTCTCGCAAACGGCACCGCTCCCGGTCGTCCGACCCGAGACCTCCGTCATCAACCCGCCCGCGAACCTCTCCTGATGGCCGCCACCCGCGTACTCGTCCTCGCCGGCGGCATCTCGCACGAGCGCGACGTCTCGCTGCGCTCCGGCCGCCGCGCGGCAGACAGCCTCGCCTCGCACGGCCTGCAGGTCGAGCTCCGCGACCCGGATGCCACCCTGCTCGCCTACCTGCTCGAGAGCCGCCCCGACGTGGTGTTCCCCGCCCTCCACGGTGCAAGCGGCGAGGACGGTGCCCTTCGCGGCCTCCTGGACTTCATGGGAGTGCCCTACGTCGGCTCGCGCGCGGACGCCGCACGCCTCGCCTGGGACAAGCCGACCGCGAAGACCGTCGTCTCGCGCGCAGGAGTGAGAACCCCCGCCTCGATCGCGCTCCCCCGCGACGCGTTCCGCGAGCTGGGCGCCAACAGCATCCTCGAGGAGATCTCCGACGAGTTCTCCGGGCCCCTCGTCGTGAAGCCCGCCCAGGGCGGTTCGTCGCAGGGCGTCACCATGGTCGACGACCGGTCGCTGCTCCCCCGCGCCATGGTCGACGCCTACACGTACTGGGATGTCGCCCTCATCGAGCAGAAGATCACGGGCACCGAGATCGCCGTGGGAATCATCGACAGCGGTGACGGACCCGTCGCCCTGCCCGCCGTCGAGATCGAGCCCCTGTCGGGCGTCTACAGCTTCGAAGCGCGCTACAACGCCGGTGAGACGCGGTTCTACGTGCCCGCCCGCATCGAGCCGGATGCCGCGGCTCGCGCTGCCGAGACCGCCCTCGCCGCACACCGCGCTCTGGGGCTCAGGCACCTCTCCCGCGTCGACCTCATCATCGACGGCGCCGGGACCCCGTGGTTCCTCGAGGCCAATGTCATGCCGGGTCTCACCGAGACCTCCGTGCTGCCGCAGGCTCTCGAGGCCGCCGGACACGACCTCGGCTGGGTCTACGCGACCCTCGCCGAGGCCGCGATCACGGAATCGCGCCTGTAACCCGTTCGGGGGTGATGGCTAGCGGTTGAAGCCGGGCTGGCCCAGCTCGGCGAGGATCCGGTTCAGGTCGCCCACCGTCGCGAAGTCGATCACAATCTGGCCCTTGCGGGCGCCGAGGGTCACCTTCACGCGCGTGTTGAGCCTGTCGCCCAGCTGCTCCGCCACCTCGTCGAGCTGACCCTGGCGCTTGCCGGCGGCGGGCTTCGTCTTCGCGGCGACCCTCGGTGAGGTCTGCCCCGCGGCGGCCTCCGCGGCACGCACCGAGAGGTCCTCGTTGACGATCTTGTCGGCGAGGCGCTCCATCGCAGAGACGTCGCCAGCGGAGAGGATCGCCCGGGCATGGCCCGCGCTCAGCACGCCCGCTGCCACGCGCTTCTGCACCGTGGCCGGCAGTTTGAGCAAGCGCAGGGTGTTCGTGATCTGCGGTCGCGACCGGCCGATGCGACCAGCGAGCTGTTCCTGGGTGATCCCGAAGTCGGCGAGGAGCTGCTGGTAGGCCGAGGCCTCTTCCAGCGCGTTGAGGTTCGCGCGGTGGAGGTTCTCGAGGAGGGCATCCCTGAGCATGTCCTCGTCGGCGGTGCTCTTGATCACCGCGGGGATCGTCGCGAGCCCGAGGTGCTTGGTCGCGCGGAGGCGCCGCTCCCCCATGATGAGCTCGTACTGCGGCCCGCCCGGCGTCGCGCCCTCGAGAGGTCGCACCACGATGGGCTGCAGAACGCCGATCTCGCGGATCGACACGATGAGCTCGTCGAGCTCCTCCTGCCGGAACTCGCTGCGCGGTTGCTTGGCATTGGGGACAATGTCGTCGGGCGACAGGCTCGCGAGGCGTGCGCCGGGTACCGCGAGGAGCCCCTGCGGGCCTTCGGCACTGGCGGGGAAGAAGACGTCGACCGGGCGCTGGCTGTCGTCGCCGGTGGGGATCAGGGCGCCGATGCCGCGGCCGAGGCCGGTGCGCTTGGGGGCGGCCATTACTTCGGTGCTCCGCGGCGTGCGATCTCAGCAGCGGCCTCGAGGTACGAGAGCGAGCCGGGCGAGCCCCCGTCGTAGCTGATGACGCTCTGACCGTAACTCGGCGCTTCCGAGATGCGCACCGAGCGCGGGATCACCGTGTTGAGGGTCTCCTTGGGGAAGTTGTCACGAACATCCTGCACGACTTGGTTGGCCAAATTGGTGCGGGAGTCGAACATCGTGAGGAGGATCGTCGAGACAGAGAGCCGTGGGTTGAGGTGGCGCTCGATGAGCTGGATGTTCGTGAGGAGCTGGCTCAGGCCCTCCAGTGCGTAGTACTCGCACTGGATGGGGATGAGAACCTCGCGCGCGGCAACGAACGCGTTGATGGTGAGCAGCCCCAGCGACGGCGGGCAGTCGATGAAGACGTAGTGGAACAGCTCCTCACTCTGGGCGAGGTACTGCTCGAGGGCGGTGCGCAGGCGCTGCTCCCGGGCGACGAGCGACACGAGTTCGATCTCAGCACCGGCCAGGTGGATGGTTGCCGGCAGGCAGTACAGCCCCTCGAACTCCGGGCTGGCCTGGACCACCCCGACCATGGGCTCGTCGTTGATGATCACGTCATAGACGGAGACCGTCTCGGAACGGTGCTCTACACCGAGCGCCGTCGACGCGTTGCCCTGGGGATCGAGGTCGATGACCAGCACGCGGGCGCCGGATCGGGCCAGTGCAGCGGCGAGGTTGACGGTGGTCGTCGTCTTGCCGACGCCACCCTTCTGGTTCGCAATCGTGAAGATGCGGGTCTCCGCGGGCAGGGGGAGCTCTTCGGCGGCAATCGCCTGGCGGCGCCGGGTGATCTCGGCCAGCTCGCGCGCAAGGGGGGTCGAATCGTCAAAGCTCACCGGGGAGACTTCGAGATCGCCTTCTGGATGTTTCACGTGAAACCTTCTGGATGGCTCGGGCGTTCGGATGCCCGCGGGGTCGATCGTGGTCAGTCCACTGTAGCCCGAAACACCCTGGTCGATTCCGGGGCGATTCCCTCACCGAGCACGAGCACCTCTGGGGAGGACAGGTGGAACTTGCGAATGACCTTCTGCGCAGCCTCGATCTCCTCGTCGACCCGCGAGCCCTTCATGAAGATGAGTTCGCCACCGCGTCGGAGCAGCGGAGCCGTGATGGGGATGAGCTTGGACAGCGCGCTCACCGCGCGGGCCGTGACCTGGTCGAGAGTCTCCTGCGGCGCCTCCTCCGCGCGCGCACGGATGACCTCCACGTTGTCGAGGCCGAGTTCGTTGGCCTCACTCACGAGCCAGTCCACTCGCCGCTCCATGGGCTCGATGAGGACGAGCTGGACATCGGGGCGCGCTATCGCCAGAACTAGTCCGGGCAGACCGGCGCCGCTTCCGATGTCTCCGACCCGCCCCGGTCGCAGCAGAGGCGCCACCAGCACACTGTTGATGATGTGCCGCGACCAGAGTCGCGGTAGCTCCAGTGGCCCTATCAAACCGAGCTCCTCGCCACGGCGGGCGAGATCGTTCGTGAATGCGCGAGCCAGGTCGATGCGGTCGCCGAACAGGGATGCCGCGACTACCGGCTCTGGCTCGAGGGCGGGAATGACGTCACTCAATGTTTCACGTGAAACTATGCGCGGCGGATGACCGTGTGGCGGTCGCGTCCTTCGCCCTCGGACTCGGAGGAGAAGCCGCGGCCGGCGACGATGTCGTGCACGAGCTTGCGCTCGTAGGACGACATCGGAGGCAGGGAGGCGGACTCGGCGCCGGCCTCGATGCGCTCGACTGCCTTGCCGACGAGTACGCCGAGCTCGGCCTCGCGAGCCTCGCGCGACCCGCCGATGTCGAGGATCAGGCGCGAGAACGAGCCGGTCTTGGTCTGAACGGCGATACGGGTAAGTTCCTGCAGCGCGTTGACCGTGTCCGGGCGCGACAGCACGCGGAGGCTCGCGTCCTCGCCAGCGGTCACCGCGAGATAGGAACGTCCACCGCGGGCGTCGATCTCGATGTCGCCATCGAGGTCCATGATGTCGAGCAGCTCCTCGATGTAGTCGGCGGCGATGTCGCCCTCCTCCTCGAGCTGGCTCGCGGTGGGGGCATCCGCCTCGATCTCGACCTCGGTCTCGACGGCGGGGGTCTCGGTAACGTCACTCATCGCTTGTTGCTTCCACTCTTCTTCTTGGCGCGGTTCTTGCTGACGGGCTGCTGGCGCTGGGGCTTGACGGGCACCTCGATGACGAGGGTGTCGCCCTCCGGCGACTCTTCGACGATTCCCTTGCGCTGGGCCCGCTTGGCGAGTCGCGCTTCACGGGCGAGGGCGGCCTCGCTGCCGGGCGTGGGCATGTTCCGGATGACGAGGAACTGCTGGACCATGGTCCAGATGTTCGAGGTGAGCCAGTAGAACATGACGCCGATGGGGAAGGCGAAACCGGAGAACGCGAACACGAGGGGGAGGATGTACAGCAGGATGCGCTGCTGGCGGTACATCGGGCTGGCCTTCATCTCGGCCGACTGGTTGCGCGACATGATCTGCAGCTGCGTGATGAACTGCGACGCGGTCATGATGATCACCATCACCACGGCGATGACAATGACAACCACCTCCACCGGGTTCTTGGCGGCGGCACTCTGGATGCTGTCGTGGAGGGGTGCGATGCCGAACAGCGAGGCCTTGCCGAAGTTCTCGGAGAGGTCCTTCGTCAGGAAGCCGATACCGGTCTGGCCCTTGTTCGCCTCCTGGAGCACGGAGAAGAGGCTGAAGAAGATCGGCATCTGGATGAGGAGCGGCAGGCACGAGGCGAGCGGGTTGGTGCCCGTCTTCTTGTACATCTCCATGGTCTCGCGCGACATCGCCTCGCGGGAGAACTGATCCTTCTTGCCCTTGTACTTGTCCTGGATCTTCTTGAGCTGCGGCGCCACCTCGAGCATGCGGCGCTGGCTCTTGATCTGGCGGACGAAGATCGGGATGAGGGCCGCACGCACCACGAGCACGAGGCCGACGATCGAGAGCACCCAGGTGATACCGGCGGTGGCATCGAGGCCGATGACCTCGCTCCAGAACCAGTGGAAGGCGACGAGGATCGCCTCGATGACCCATTTGATGGGCCAGAGAATTGTTCCGATAAAGTCCGGCATGCGGGTCAGCCCTTTCCGTGGCTACTGGCGAAGTGGGGATTGGCGACCACGAAGCCGAAGCGCGTGATCGAGTAGCGGTCGTGGGCGCGCTCGGGGACATCGTCGATGCCGCCCTCCGCCCACGGATGACAGCGCGCGATACGGCGGGTGCCCAGCCAGACCCCGCGCACGACTCCGTGCTGCTGGATGGCCTGCATCGCGTAGTGCGAGCACGTCGGGTAGTAGCGGCAGACGTCGCCGTACAGGGGGGAGATCACCGTGCGGTAGACCTTGAGAATCGCGACACAGACATTGCGAGGTGCGAGGAGGACGAACGCCACCGTGGGGTTCATGCTCTCGACCGCTTCCTGAGACCGTCGGAGATCTCCGCGTGCAGGGTAGCCCACGGAACCTGCTCGGAACCTGGCAGCGCACGCATGACCACATCGGTTCCGGTGGGCGACTCGGCGAGCACCTCGCGGCCCACAGACCGCAGCCGGCGGCGCACGAGGTTGCGAGTCACGGCGTTGCCTACGGCTTTCGTCACGATAAAGCCGAAACGGCTCGGCTCAGAGCCGGGCCGTTCCAGGATGTGAAGCACTGCCGCAGACGTACCGACCCGACGACCGCGACGAACCGCGGTGCGGAAGTCGGCGGGAAGAGTTACCCGGTTCGCCCTGGCGAGCACGCGAAGGTACTACGCGGACAGTTCGGTGCGACCCTTGCGGCGACGAGCAGCAAGGATGGCACGGCCCGCGCGGGTGCGCATGCGGAGGCGGAAGCCGTGAACCTTCGCACGACGGCGGTTGTTCGGCTGGAAAGTTCTCTTGCTCATAGCGGTATCTCCAAAGCCCAGCTCTGAAGGCCGGAAAGAAGGGGTAAGCCCGAAGGCTGGAAGTCAACTGATTAAAAGTACGGCGTTAAACCCACGCGGTCAAACTTTGCGGGCCTGGATTCGCATTATCCACACCAGAGTAACTGGGGTTGGTAACGACACCCTGTGGAGAACTAAGGTGAAACCCAGCCGTTTCGGGGGTCGGGTGGCCATCCCCAACGGTGGATAAACCTGTGGACACGCAGCGGTCCGGTAGCAATCACGTAGCAATACACGTAGCAAAAGAGGAAGTGCAGCAATGTCGGAGACCCCGGACACGACGAGAGGCATCTGGCAGTCAGTGCTGTCGCGCCTGACGTCCGATGACCGCATCACTCCGCAGCTCCTCGGCTTCATCAACCTCGTCGAGCCCAAGGGCATCATGGCAGGAACCCTCTATCTCGAGGTGCCCAACGAGCTCACCCGCGGCATGCTGGAGCAGCGCATCCGGATGCCCCTGCTCAACGCCATCGCCGGCCTGAGCGACGACGAGGAGGTGTCGAACTTCGCGATTGTCGTCAACCCGGAGATCCAGCACGACGTCCTCGAGCAGAGCATCGATCCCGTCGACTCCCAGCCGTACATCGAGCCCACCGTTGTTCCTCCCATCGACAGCCAGGCGCGCCGGTCGGACTCGAGGCTCAACCCCAAGTACAGCTTTGATAACTTCGTCATCGGCGGCTCCAACCGCTTCGCGCACGCGGCCGCCGTGGCCGTGGCCGAAGCACCCGCGAAGGCCTACAACCCGCTCTTCATCTACGGGGAGTCCGGCCTCGGCAAGACCCACCTCCTGCACGCGATCGGCCACTATGCGGAGAGCCTCTACCCGGGCATCCGTGTTCGGTACGTCAGCTCCGAGGAGTTCACCAACGACTTCATCAACTCGATCGCGAACAACCGGGCCTCGGTGTTCCAGTCGCGCTACCGCGAGATCGACATCCTCCTGATCGACGACATCCAGTTCCTCCAGGGCAAGGATTCGACGCAGGAGGCGTTCTTCCACACGTTCAACACACTGCATGACCACAACAAGCAGGTGGTCATCACCAGCGACCTGCCGCCCAAGCACCTCACCGGCTTCGAGGACCGGATGCGCTCGCGCTTCGAGTGGGGCCTCATCACCGACGTGCAGGCGCCCGATCTCGAAACCCGCATCGCCATCCTCCGCAAGAAGGCCCAGAGCGAGAAGCTGCAGATCGGCAACGACATCCTGGAGTACATGGCGACCAAGGTGTCGTCGAACATCCGTGAGCTCGAGGGCACACTCATTCGGGTCACCGCCTTCGCGAGCCTGAACAAGACGGCCGTCGATCTCGCTCTCGTGCAGACGGTGCTCAAAGACCTCATCACTCTCGACGAAGACAACGTCATCGCACCGGTCGACATCATCAACCACACCGCGGAGTACTTCAAGCTCACGGTCGACGACCTGTACGGCTCGTCGCGCTCGCAGGCCGTGGCCACCGCACGACAGATCGCGATGTACCTCTGCCGTGAGATGACGAACCTGTCGCTGCCGAAGATCGGCCAGCTGTTCGGCAACCGCGACCACACCACGGTGATGTACGCGAACAAGAAGATCACCGAGCTCATGAAAGAGCGCCGCTCGATCTACAACCAGGTCACCGAGCTCACGAGCCGCATCAAGCAGAACCACCGCTACAAGGGCTAGGTCTCAAGCAGCGGTTTACACACAGTGTGCAGAACCTGTGGATAACTAGGGCGACACACCGGACAACCTGTTCATTCAGAATTCGTTTCTGTGGAAAACGAATCGCGTTCACCTCAGCGTCCCCGCGACTGTGCGACATTTCGACGGCGTCGCCCACATCTCACACCGTTGTAGTTCCCAACACTTGAGCGTGCTCGGCTGAGTTACTCACAGTTCGCACAGCGGTTAAGAATGTTGTCCCTTTAAAGAACAGATTCTTGAGCGAGACAACCCATGGTCCGCGGCCCACCCGGCTGTGCCAGTATTAACGCCCAGACCACCGATCCGTGTCAGGGGTGAATGAAGTGAAGTTCCAGGTCAATCGCGACGTCTTCAGCGAGGCCGTTTCGTTCGCCGTCAAGTTGCTGCCCCAGCGCACCACGCTCCCCATTCTGAGCGGTGTTCTCATCGAGGCATCCGACGATGGGCTGGTCCTCTCGTCGTTCGACTATGAGGTATCTGCTCGTACCGAGATCAGCGCGAAGGTCGAGGAGCCGGGGCGCGTTCTCGTCTCGGGTCGCCTGCTCGCCGACATCGCCAGCCGCCTCCCGAACGCTCCCGTGACGTTCTCCACCGACGAGGGCCGTATCACCGTGGCCTGCGGCGCCGGCCAGTTCACCCTCCTGAGCATGCCCGTCGATGAGTACCCGACCCTCCCCCAGGTATCCGACCGTGCGGGCCTGCTCCAGGCGGAGGACTTCGCCGCCGCGATCTCGCAAGTCGCCGTCGCCGCTTCGCGGGACGACGTGACTCCGGTCATCACGGGCGTGCAGCTCGAGGTCTCCGAGAACAGCATCTCCCTCGTTGCCACCGATCGGTACCGCGTCGCGGTCCGCGAGATCGCCTGGGATGCCGGCAACTCCGGTCTCGAGACCGCGACCGCACTCGTGCCGTCGCGCACGCTGATCGAGATCGGCAAGACCTTCGGTCACAGCGGCACGGTTTCCGTCGCGATCACGAGCACCGACGACCGCGAGCTCATCGCCTTCCAGGCCGACAAGAAGACCGTCACGTCGCTGCTCATCAAGGGCAACTTCCCCCCGGTCAAGCGACTTTTCCCCGAGGTCGTCGACAACTATGCGGTGATCAACACCGCTGAGCTGATTGAGGCCGTCCGCCGCGTGTCACTCGTGCTTGAGCGCGAGGCGGCCCTGCGGTTCACCTTCACGATCGAGGGCGTGACCCTCGAGGCAATCGGTTCGGAGCAGGCCCAGGCATCCGAGTCGATCGACGCATTCCTCACCGGAACAGACACTGTCGTCTCGCTCAAGCCGCAGTTCCTGCTCGACGGTTTGAGCTCGGTGCACTCGGAGTTCGTGCGCATCTCGTTCACCAAGACCGAGAACCCGAACAAGCCCGGCCCCGTGCTCATCACGAGCCAGTCGTCGAAAGACCAGCCGGGCGCCGACAACTACAAGTACCTGCTGCAGCCGAACCTTCTCCTGCGCTGACCAATAAGGAAGTATCGATGCACATCGGCATCATCGGCCTGGGCAAGATGGGCAACAACATGCGTGCCCGGCTCCAGAAGAACGGCGTCGAGGTCACGGGTTTCGACCCGAACCCCGCGGTGACGGATGTCGCCTCGCTCCAGGATCTCGCGGCCGCGCTGCCCACGCCGCGCATCGTGTGGGTGATGGTGCCGTCGGGCGCGATCACCGACCAGGTGATCCACAACGTGGCCGAGGTACTCGAGCCGGGTGACCTCGTGATCGACGGCGGCAACTCGCGCTTCACCGATGACGCGATTCACGGCGAATTCCTTGCGACCAAGGGGATCAAGTTCATGGACGTCGGAGTGTCCGGCGGAATCTGGGGGCTTGAGAACGGTTACGGCCTCATGGCCGGCGGAGACGCCGACGATGTGCAACGCGCGATGCCGATCTTCGACGGCCTGCGGCCGGAGGGCCCCCGCGAGGAGGGCTTCGTGCACGCGGGTCCGATCGGCGCCGGCCATTACGTGAAAATGGTTCACAATGGCATCGAGTACGCACTTATGCAGGCCTGGGCCGAGGGTTACGAGCTCCTCGACAGCCGCAAGGACCTGGTGACCGACGTCACGGGATCGTTCAAGGCCTGGCAGCGCGGCACTGTCGTGCGGTCGTGGCTTCTCGACCTGCTCGTCAAGGCGCTCGAGGAAGATCCGGAATTCAAGGACATCGCCGGCTACGTCGAAGATTCCGGGGAGGGCCGCTGGACCGTGCACGACGCACTCGACCGTGCGGTTCCGGTGCCGACGATCAGTGCGGCTATCTTCGCGCGGTTCGTGTCGCGCCAGAAGGATTCGCCGTCGATGAAGGCCGTCGCTGCTCTCCGCAACCAGTTTGGTGGCCACGCCGTTCGAAAGAGCTGAGCGCGCTCACGCCGTGATCGTCACTCATCTCAACCTGACGGATTTCAGGAACTACGCCCACCTGGACGTGGAGTTGCGCCGCGGCGCGAACCTCTTCGTCGGCAGCAACGGGCAGGGCAAGACGAACCTCGTCGAAGCGCTGGGCTACTTGAGCACACTGGGCTCGCACCGCGTCTCGGTCGACCACGCGATGATCCGCCAGGGCCAGGATGCCGCGATCGTGCGCGCCCGGCTCTCCCATGACGATCGCGAGATCCTGGCCGAGGTCCAGATCAACCGATCGGGTGCCAATCGCGCGCAGGTGAACAGGTCGGCGATCAAGACGCGCGAGCTGCCGCGCTACTTCTCGAGCGTGCTGTTCGCTCCGGAGGATCTGGCGCTGGTACGCGGCGAGCCGTCCGGCCGGCGCCGCTTCCTCGACGAGCTGCTGATTCTGCGTACGCCGAGGATGAGTGCCGTGGTGGCCGACTACGAGCGCGTGCTCCGCCAGCGCAACACCCTGCTGAAGACGGCCCGTAATGCGCGCGGCGACCTGTCGACGCTCGAGATCTGGGATGACCGGCTGGTGGCCCTCGGTTCCGAGATCATCATCGCCCGAAGCTGGCTCGTCGACGAGCTCAGTCCCGAGGTGACCAGTGCCTACTCCGCGATCGCGGGCGCGGACCACGCGGCGCGGCTCTCCAGTCAGCTCAGCATCTTCTCCTCCACGACCGACGACGATGTGCCGGATGCCGCGGCCACGCGAGCGGGACCGCTCGAGCTCCCCGCGGTCGTCGAGGGCTTCCGCTCCGCGCTCGCGCGCCTCCGGCGCGCAGAACTTGACCGCGGTGTGACTCTCGCGGGCCCCCATCGCGACGATCTCGTGCTCGAACTGAACGACTTGCCCGCACGCGGGTATGCGAGCCACGGCGAATCCTGGTCATTCGCGCTGGCGCTGAAGCTCGCGTCGGCCGCTGTGCTGCGCCGGGAGGCGAGCGCGGGCGACCCCGTGCTCATCCTGGACGACGTGTTCGCCGAGCTCGACGAATCCCGTCGCGGGCGACTCGCGGCCGCCGTCGCGGACTTCGAGCAGGTGCTCATCACCGCGGCGGTGTTCGACGATGTTCCCGACGAGCTCGCGTCGCACGTCATCCGTATTCGTGCCGGTGCGGTGGTGGACGATGAGTGACGACGATCTCGAGCGGGAAGAGCACGTCGCCGTGTACTTGAGGTTCCGCCGGGTGTTCGGCGACGCGACCGGTCGCTCGGTGATGGCCCGCAAGCGGAAGACCAAGAAGGAGGGCGCGAGCGTGCCCTTCGCTCCCGGGCGCGATCCGCACGGCCTCGGCGACGTCATGGACGGGCTCGCTCTCAAGATGGGGTGGACGTCGTCGCTCGCCAAGTCGGAGCTCCTCGCGTCGTGGGCTTCGATAGTCGGCGACGAGACCGCAGAGCACTCCGAACCGGTGGGTATCGAGGATGGTGTGCTCGCCGTGCGCTGCGACTCGACCGCGTGGGCGACCCAGTTGCGGCTCATGCGGGCGCAGGTCACGACTACCATCGCCCAGCGGTTCCCCGACGCCGGGATCGAGTCGGTGCGCTTTGACGGCCCCAACGCCCCGTCCTGGAAACGCGGCCCCAGATCGATTCCAGGCCGGGGACCGCGCGATACTTACGGCTAGACAGGCAAATCTGGTCACTCGGGCCGGGAAAAGTCCCCAGATCGCCGATTCACGGGCCCCGGGGCGTGCGATTTGGTAGGATAGAAAGCGCTGTCGGGCGACCCTCCCCTTGTGGAGTTCATCTCCCCGAATGGCCGTGATACCAAGTGGCAGGAGCCTAACTTCAGATGACATCGGTGCAGCCAGAAAACGCCAGTACTCCCGACGACAGCAGTACTCCTGACAGCAATCCGGCTCCCGACGACAGCTCGGCTCACGGCATCATCTCGAACGGGCATGTCGCGCCCGACAACTACGGCGCCGATCAGATCCAGATCCTCGAGGGTCTCGAGGCTGTGCGCAAGCGGCCCGGCATGTACATCGGGTCCACGGGCCCGCGTGGTCTGCATCACCTCGTGTACGAGGTCGTCGACAACTCGGTCGACGAGGCACTCGCCGGCTACTGCGACACCATCAACGTGTGGATCCGGAAGGACGGCGGTCTCCGCGTCCGTGACAACGGCCGTGGCATCCCCGTCGATCTCAACAAGCAGGAGAACAAGTCGACGGTCGAGGTCGTCATGACGATCCTGCACGCCGGCGGCAAGTTCGGCGGCGGCGGTTACGCCGTGTCGGGCGGCCTGCACGGCGTCGGCATCTCCGTGGTGAACGCGCTGTCGAGCGAGGTCGACACTGAGGTGCGCCGCCAGGGTCACGTGTGGCGCATGAGTTTCAAGAACGGCGTGCCGGTCGCCCCGCTCGAGATGGGCGAGGAGACCGAGGAGACCGGAACGCAGCAGACCTTCTGGCCGAACGCCGAGATCTTCGAATCGGTCGAGTTCGACTACGAGACCCTGCGCGCGCGATTCCAGCAGATGGCGTTCCTCAACAAGGGCCTGCGCATCACCCTCACCGACGAGCGTGAGGAGGAGGAGAAGACGGACTCGTACCTGTACGAGCGCGGACTCGTCGACTACGTCGAGTACCTCAACAAGGCCAAGAAGAACGAACTCATCCACCCCGAGGTCATCGCCTTCGAGGCGGAGGACACCGAGAAGCGCATCTCGCTCGAGGTCGCCATGCAGTGGACCAACGGCTACACCGAGAGCGTGCACACCTACGCGAACACGATCAACACGCACGAGGGCGGCACGCACGAAGAGGGTTTCCGCGCCGCTCTCACCACGCTCGTGAACAAGTACGCCCGCGAGAAGAACATCATCAAGGAGAAGGACGAGAACCTCTCCGGCGATGACGTGCGCGAGGGTCTCACTGCGGTCATCTCGGTGAAGCTCGGCGAACCGCAGTTCGAGGGCCAGACCAAGACGAAGCTCGGCAACACCGAGGCGAAGGCGTTCGTGCAGCGCATCGCGGGTCAGCAGCTCGGCGACTTCTTCGATCGCAACCCCACGCAGGCCCGCGACATCATCCGCAAGGCGATCCAGGCCTCGCAGGCGAGGATCGCTGCGCGCAAGGCCCGCGAGCAGACCCGCCGCAAGGGACTGCTCGAGTCGAGTGGCATGCCCGGCAAGCTGCGCGACTGCTCGAGCAAAGACCCGGTGCTCTCCGAGATCTTCATGGTCGAGGGCGACTCGGCCGGCGGGTCCGCCGTTCAGGGTCGAAATCCCGAGTTCCAGGCGATCCTCCCCCTGCGCGGCAAGATCCTCAACGTCGAGAAGGCGCGCCTCGACCGCGCCCTCGCCAACAACGAGGTGCAGTCGATGATCACCGCGTTCGGTGCGGGGGTGGGCGAGGACTTCGACCCCGACAAGGCGAGGTACCACAAGATCATCCTCATGGCCGACGCCGACGTCGACGGCCAGCACATCACGACCCTCCTGCTCACGCTGCTGTTCCGGTACATGCGCCCGCTCATCGACCTGGGCTACGTGTACCTCGCGCAGCCCCCGCTCTACCGACTCAAGTGGAGCAACGCGCAGCACGACTACGTGTACAGCGATCGGGAGCGCGACCAGTTCGTCGAGCTCGGGCTCGCGGCAGGCAAGAAGCTGCCGAAGGAGAACGGAATCCAGCGCTACAAGGGTCTCGGCGAGATGGACTACAAGGAGCTGTGGGAGACCACGATGGATCCGGCCACCCGCACGCTGCTCCAGGTGACCCTCGATGATGCGGCCGCCGCCGACGAGATCTTCTCGACCCTCATGGGCGAGGACGTCGAGTCACGCCGCAGCTTCATCCAGAAGAACGCCAAAGACGTCCGCTTCCTCGACATCTGATCTCTTGATCTCGACTTCGCTCGATCACCGAAAGTAGCCCATGGCTGACGTAACTCCTGAAGAGCCGACCTTCGACGACCGCGTCGTCGACACGGCCCACGACAAGATCTCGCAGGTCGACCTGCAGCTCGAGATGCAGCGGTCGTACCTCGACTACGCGATGAGCGTCATCGTCGGCCGTGCCCTGCCCGAGGTGCGCGACGGGCTCAAGCCCGTGCACCGCCGCGTGATCTACGCGATGTACGACGGCGGTTACCGCCCCGACAAGGGCTTCTCGAAGTGCACCCGCGTCATCGGCGACGTCATGGGCCAATTCCACCCGCACGGTGACTCGTCGGTGTACGACGCGCTCGTGCGACTCGTGCAGCCCTGGAGCCTGCGGTACCCATTGGCGCTGGGTCAGGGCAACTTCGGCTCGCCCGGCAACGACGGTGCCGCCGCCCACCGGTACACCGAGACCAAGATGGCGCCGCTGGCCATGGAGATGGTCCGGGACATCGAGGAAGAGACCGTCGACTTCCAGGACAACTACGACGGCCGGACCCAGGAGCCGACGGTTCTGCCCAGCCGCTTCCCGAACCTGCTCGTCAACGGGTCGGTCGGCATCGCGGTTGGCATGGCGACCAACATCCCCCCGCACAACCTGCGCGAGGTGGGCGAGGCCGCGCTCTGGCACCTTGCGCACCCGGATGCCTCGCGCGAGGAGCTCCTCGACGCGCTCATCCAGCGCGTCAAGGGCCCCGACTTCCCCACCGGTGCGCAGATCCTGGGGATCAAGGGAATCCAGGATGCCTACCGCACGGGCCGCGGCTCGATCACGATGCGGGCCGTCGTCACCGTCGAGGAACTCCAGGGGCGCACGTGCCTCGTGGTCACCGAGCTCCCCTACCAGGTGAACCCGGACAACCTCGCCCTCAAGATCGCCGACCTGGTGAAGGAGGGCAAGCTCTCCGGTATCGCAGACATCAGGGACGAGACATCCGGCCGCACCGGTCAGCGCCTGGTCATCGTGCTCAAGCGCGACGCCGTGGCGAAGGTCGTGCTCAACAACCTCTACAAGCACACGCAGCTGCAGGAGAACTTCGGCGCGAACATGCTCGCGATCGTGGATGGCATCCCGCGCACGCTCGCACTCGACGGGTTCATCACGGCGTGGGCCGAGCACCAGATCGAAGTCATCGTGCGGCGTACGCGGTTCCGCTTGCGCAAGGCCGAGGAGCGGGCCCACATCTTGCGCGGCTACGTCAAGGCGCTCGATGCGCTCGACGAGGTCATCGCCCTCATCCGTCGCTCGGCCACCGTCGAGGACGCGCGCGACGGGCTGATCAAGCTCCTCGACATCGACGAGCTGCAGGCGCGCGCCATCCTCGAGATGCAGCTGCGCCGGCTCGCGGCGCTCGAGCGCCAGAAGATCATGGACGAGCTGGCCGAGATCGAGGTCGAGATCGCCGAGTACAAGGTGATCCTCGAGAGCCCGCAGCGCCAGCGCGACATCGTGAGTGAGGAGCTCACCGAGCTCATCGCGAAGTACGGGGACGACCGCCGCACCGAGATCATGTTCGGGTTCGACGGTGACATGAGCGTCGAAGACCTCATCCCCGAGGAGGAGATGGTGGTCACCGTGACCCGCGGCGGCTACATCAAGCGCACGCGGAGCGACAACTATCGCAGCCAGCACCGCGGCGGAAAGGGCGTTCGCGGTGCGCAGCTACGCGCCGACGACGTCGTCGACCACTTCTTCGTGACGACGACCCACCACTGGCTGCTGTTCTTCACGAACACCGGTCGCGTGTACCGGGCCAAGGCTTACGAGCTGCAGGAAGCCGGCCGCGATGCCAAGGGCCAGCACGTGGCCAACCTGCTCGCGATGCAGCCGGGCGAGGAGATCGCGCAGATTCTCGACATCAGGGATTACACCGCAGCCAAGTACCTCGTGCTGGCCACGAGGGGCGGTCTCGTCAAGAAGACGCAGCTCAGCGAGTACGACACGAATCGCACGGGCGGCATCATCGCCATCAACCTCCGCGAAGACGACGAGGTGGTCTCGGCGATGCTCGTCGAGAACGACTCCGAGGTGCTGCTGGTCTCGCGCAAGGGCCAGTCGATCCGCTTCCTCGCCTCCGACTCCGCGATGCGCCCCATGGGTCGATCGACGTCGGGCGTGAAGGGCATGGACTTCCGCGAGGATGACACACTGCTCTCGGCGAGCGTCGTCACAGACTCCGGTTTCGTGTTCGTGGTCACCGAGGGCGGCTACGCGAAGCGCACCTCGGTCGACCAGTACCGCGCACAGAATCGCGGAGGCCTGGGCATTAAAGTCGCCAAGCTCAACGACGATCGTGGCATCCTCGCGGGCGCCCTCATCGTGGACGAGGACGACGAGGTTCTCGTGGTTCTTGCCAGCGGCAAGGTGGTACGCTCGTCTGTCGCTGAGGTTCCGGCCAAGGGTCGTGACACCATGGGTGTGGTGTTCGCCCGGTTCGCCGAGGACGACAGGATCATCGCGATCGCCAAAAACAGTGAACGTAATGTGGAGAATCCGGATCTCGACCAGCCTGCCGAGCAGGATGACATCGAGACCACTGGGAAGGACGAGTCAGTAGATGAGTAGTGTCGCGGAGAAACTCCAGCGCAAGAACCAGCGCCAGGTGGCAGTGAAGCAGGTGCGCCTCAAGCTCGTCTATGTCGACTTCTGGTCGGCGGTCAAGCTCTCGTTCCTGATCGCGGTATCCCTGGGTATCGTGCTCATCGTGGCGTCGATCCTGGTGTGGATCGTCCTCAACTCGACGGGCATCTTCTCGAGCCTCAACGGCATCATGGTCGACATCCTCGGTGACCCGAAGTTCAGCGTCACGAGCACGTTCTCACTCGGCACCGTTGCGCTGTTCTCGTTCATCATCGCGGTGTTGAACGTCGTGGTCGGCACCGCTCTCGGCGCAATCGCGAGCATGCTGTACAACTTCAGCGTTCGCCTCACCGGTGGACTCCTGGTCGGTTTCACCAACAACTAGACGATTACGCCAAACGAAGTCCCATGGGGTAAGTTCTTATGGGTCTCAAGGGGATATAGCTCAGGCGGTTAGAGCGCTTCGCTGATAACGAAGAGGTCCGAGGTTCAAGTCCTCGTATCCCCACTGGAACCTCCACAAGAGGTTCCTTAGTACTTCACTTCCAGGGCCATGGGGCCTTAGCTCAATTGGTAGAGCGCCTGCTTTGCAAGCAGGAGGTCAGGGGTTCGATTCCCCTAGGCTCCACAAACCAGAGAACGCCGCCAGGTCTTGGCGGCGTTCTTCGTCTAACCCGGTACCCCGGCCCCAGCGACTTCCCAGCGACGGCGATCAGGATCAGCAGATGCGCCAGCTCCGCACCATCATCGGCTTCACGGCGATGCTGCTCTTCGCCGTGTCCGCGATCATCTGGCTGACCATGGTCCTCGTGCCGATCCTGTCGGGCGGGCAGATCGTAGCCAACCTCGAGTCGCTGACCTTCTGGACGATCGCGACGCTCGTCGTGTGGCGATGGGGTGCCGGCAAGGGCTGGGGATTCGCCGCCCAGCCCGAGAAGTAGGGCCACAAACGCGAAGAACGCCGACCCCGAGGGGCCGGCGTTCCACGTGGAACTACTTGTCAGGCCTCGTCGGCCAGCGGGGTCTCCGGCTCGTCGTCGATCCAGAGATCGTCGTCGGCGCGCAGCGTCTGCCAGGCCGCGTAGGCGACAGCGGCGAATGCGACGACGCCGACACCGATGAGGATGTACCGGCCGGGGCCGGCGGGCTTGGGCTTGATGATGCCGACGCTCGTGCCGACATCCGTTCCGATCTTGGTCGCGCGGCTGAGGGCGTCGCGCACCTGGCGGTTCTTCGCCACCTCGATCGCCGCGAGGGCGGTGCCGAGGGCCGAGCTCATCGCCGGGAGCACATCGCTCACGAGCCGCTCGCGACCACTCTCGGCCGCGGATCGTGCGGTGCGGAAGCCGGAACTCACCGCGGGGCGCACCGTGTCCTCGAAGGTGTCGCGCACTCGGGGCCCGACTTCCTCCCGGGCATAGTGCGCAGCCTGGCGGCTCGCGTCACGAACGACCTTCGATGCGTGATCGAGGAGTTCCTTCTGGTCCTCCCACAGATCCTCTGCCTGGCTCTTCAGCCGGTTGAGCTCTTTCCGGCGCTTGCGCGATAGTGCCATGGGGAAACCTCCAGTGGGGTATCAAATCCGTGGTTCCCATACTGGCACGGCACCCGCATCCGGGCGAAAGCATTGCCAGTGGGCTAGCAGGGTGCTAACGGTACGCTTGCTGTATGCATACCGCCGTCGCCACCATGAAGACCAACCTCGGGACCATCAAGCTCAACCTCTTCGGCAACCACGCGCCGAAGACCGTTGCGAACTTCACGGGTCTCGCCACGGGTACGAAGGAGTGGACGCACCCGGCGACGGGCAAGACCTCCACCGACCCGCTGTACAACGGCGTGATCTTCCACCGCATCATCAAGCAGTTCATGCTCCAGGGCGGCGACCCGCTGGGTCAGGGCATCGGCGGACCGGGCTACGAGTTCGACGACGAGATCAACGGCGAGCTCACCTTCAACGAGCCGTACGTGCTCGCGATGGCCAACGCTGGCATCCGCGGTGGCAAGGGCACCAACGGCTCGCAGTTCTTCATCACCACGGTGCCGACCCAGTGGCTCCAGGGCAAGCACACGATCTTCGGCGTCGTGGCCGACGAGGAGTCCAAGCGCGTCGTCGACGCGATCGAGGCAGTCGAGACGGATGGCCGTGACAAGCCTCTGACCGACGTGGTCATCGAGAGCATCACGATCGACGAGGCCTGATCCTCGGTGACGAGCGCGCCGAGTTCCTCGGCCAACTACTGCTACCGGCACCCTGATCGGCAGAGCTTCATCCTCTGCCAGCGCTGCGGCCGCACGATCTGCCCGCAGTGCCAGACTCAGGCCGCTGTGGGGGTGCACTGCCCCGAGTGCGTGCGCGAGGGTCGAGCGAGCGCGCCGCGCACGCAATGGAACCCCCTCGCGCGACTTCGCGGCGGCGACCAGCCGTGGGTGACGTGGTCGATCATGGCGCTCTGCGTGGTGATCTACATCCTGCAGATCCTGCCGGGCAGCCCCGTGACCGGGGCGCTCGCCTATCTCGCGGGCTTGCCATACGCGGCGACCGAGCCGTGGCGCATGATCACCTACGCCTTCGTGCACTCCCCCGGCAGCATCGCCCACATCGGGCTCAACATGCTGTCGCTGTTCTTGTTCGGCCCGGTGCTCGAGCAGACCGTGGGGAAGATCCGGTACCTCGCCCTCTACCTGGTGAGCGCCATCGGCGGCGCGGTCGCCGTACTCCTGCTCGCGCCGGGCGGCTCGGTGGTCGGGGCATCCGGTGCGATCTTCGGCCTGCTGGGTGCGGTCTTCATCATCCAGAGGAAGCTGGGCGGCAACACCACCCAACTGCTCATCCTGATCGGCCTCAACCTCGCGATCGGGTTCCTGCCGGGGACGAACATCTCGTGGCAGGGCCATCTCGGCGGTTTGATCGCCGGCGCCGCGGTCGCCTTCGTGTACTTGCGGACCCGGAAGGCCAGTCAGCGCACTCTGCAGGTGGGCCTCGTCGTGCTCATCGTCGCGGCCCTCATCGCGATCGTGGCGATCAGACTTCTGCTGGCCGTCTACGCGGGAGTCTGAGAAGCTCGGAAGTTATCCACAGGCTCCTCCACAGTGGGTATAACTACACCCGTGTAACTCGGCCCGATCAGCGCCAGCGCGTCGTCATGAGGAAGCCGATGAACATGATGCCGAAGCCGACGAGGATGTTCCACGGCCCGAGCGACTGAATGGGCAGGGTGTTGCCGCTCACGTAGAACACGATGATCCAGATGAGCCCGAGCAGCATGAACCCGAACATGACCGGCTTGAACCACACCGGGTTGGGAGCCTGCTCGCCGGAGCGAGCCTCGACGGGACGGGCGGTCTTGGTGCGTGCTGTCGTACGGGCCATGGCGACGATCTTAGCGTGAACCCCTAGGAGTGGCCTGTTCGGGGGAGGTACCGGAACGAGGTGACGGCTTACAATCGACCCTATGGCCATCGAGGAGAAGCGCACTCGGCGCGCACGGCCGCCGCGTCGCCGGGTGAGCGTCGTCGGGGTCCTGGGCGAGCTGTTCATCACCGCCGGCGTGCTCGTGCTGATGTTCCTCGGCTGGCAGGTGTGGCTCGGCAACCTCATCGACGGCAACGCGCAGAAGGACGAATCCGTAGCGCTGAGCCAGACGTGGAACAAGGGTGACAAGCCGGTCGCCGCCACCAACGAGCGACCCGACCCCGGCCCTCCCGTCGTCGGGACCGCCCCGGGCAACGCCGAGCAGTTCGGCAACATGATCATCCCGCGCTTCGGCGCCGATTACATCCGGCCGATCGCCGAGGGCATCGGCGTAGACGACGTACTGCGCTACGGGGTGGGCCACTACCCCGGTACCGCGATGCCGGGCGCCGTGGGCAACACCGCGTTCGCCGCCCACCGCACGGGTCACGGCTCGCCCTTCTTCGATATCGAGAAGCTGCAGCTCGGCGACCACGTCTACCTCGAGACGGAGGCCGGCTGGTACCAGTACAGCGTCCGCAGTCTCGAGTACGTGCAGCCGACGGGCGTAGGCGTGCTCGCGCCCGTTCCGCAGCTGCCCGGGGTAGAGCCCACCGACCGCATCCTGACCCTCACCAGCTGCAACCCGGTGTTCACGGCCTCCGAGCGCATCGTCGTGTACGGCGTCTACGACACGTGGTACCCGCGCGCGAGTGGCGCGCCGGCCGAGATCGCCGCACTCGTGGGAGCGTCGAGCTGATGTACGGTGCACTCTGGCGAGTCCTGCCCGGCCCCTGGTGGGTGCGGCTCATCATCGTGCTCGTCATGGTGGCCGCCATCACCGCAGCACTCGTGACCTTCGTCTTCCCCTTCGTCGATCAATTCATCACGCCGCAGGACGTTACTGTAGAAACACCATGACCCGCGTACTCGTCATCGACAACTACGACAGCTTCGTCTACACGCTCAACGGGTACCTCATCCAGCTGGGCGCCGAGACAACGGTGCTGCGCAACGACGCTTTCAGCACGGATGACGCGGCGCACGTGATCGCGGAGTACGACGCCGTGCTGCTCTCCCCCGGCCCCGGAACTCCGGCGGCCGCAGGCGTGAGCATCCCGATCGTCACCGCGGCGCTGGAGTCGGGTCAACCGCTGCTCGGCGTGTGCCTCGGTCACCAGGCGATCGCCGAGGCGCTCGGCGCCACGGTCACGCACGCCGAAGAACTCATGCACGGCAAGACTTCGCTCATCGAACACGATGACAGCGCGTTCTACGACGGGGTGCCCCAGCCCTTCACCGCCACGCGGTACCACTCGCTCGCCGTCGTCGACTCGACCGTGCCGCGTGAGCTCATCGTCACGTCGCGCACCCAGGGCGGCGTGATCATGGGGTTGCGTCATGAGACCGCCCCGATCTACGGCGTGCAGTTCCACCCCGAGTCGGTGCTCACCCAGGGCGGCTATCGGATGCTCGGCAACTGGCTCGCCGTCGCCGGACTTCCCGAGGCTGCCGAGACCGCGCGCGGGCTCACGCCCCTCGTCAAGCTGTAGGGGCTAGCCGCCGCAGTAGACGAGCGTGATCGTCGACTTCTGGGCCTGATCGCCCACAATCGACTGCGAGGCCACTGTGCCGCCCGTGCAACTCGTGTCCACGGTCACCTTGACGTTGAGCTGCAGGGGGCTGAGCGCGGCATTGGCTGCGGCGATGGCCTGCCCTGTGACATCCGGCACATTCACCAGGCCGTTGGAGACCGAGAGGTTGACGGTCGAGCCCTCGCGGATGGGCTTGCCGCCCGCTACAGTCGCGCCGGCGGCGGGGTCGGACCCGATGACGACGCCCTGGGCGAGGTCGGGCGAGTACGACAGCGTCGTAGTGCCGTAGGTGAGCTTGGCGGCCTTCAGTGCGTTGATGGCATCGGCCTCGGTCATGCGGGTGACGTCGGGTACGGCCACCGACACCTGGCCGGACGAGACATAGACCTTGACGGTGAAGTTCGGGGCGACGGTCGTGCCCGCCTCCGGATCGGTACGCAGCACGACGCCCTCGGCGACTGTCGTGCTCGACTCGTCGACGCGTGTCACCTGCAGCTTGGCCTTGTCGAGCGCGGCCGAGGCGTCTTCGAAGGTTTGACCGGTAACGCTCGGCACCTCCGTCGAGACGTTGGGCGCGAGCTGCTGGGGCTGGAGGTTGAAGGTCCAGAACACGACGGCGACGATGATGACCACCATGCTCGCGATTCCGGCCCAGATCCAGGCGACGGGCGGGCGGTTCTGCGTGCGGACCAGACGCTCGTCTTCATCGACGGTCAGCTGGCGCAGCGCCGCTTCGGAGCCCGCGACCGAGCTCGGGTTGACGCCGAAGAGCGTCGCGTTGAAGTCGCTGACCGCTACCTGCTTGCGCGCGGGCACCGAGCCGGCGGCTGCCGACTCGACATCCTCCCGGAACTCGCTAGCGCTCTGGTAGCGCTCGAAACGGTCTTTGGACAGGGCGCGCAGTACCACGGCGTCCAGTGCCGGCGAGACCCTCGGGTTGAGTGAGCTCGGCGGCACGGCCTCCGAGTTGACGTGCTGGTACGCGACGGCGACGGGGTTGTCGCCGCGGAACGGTGCGCGACCGGTGAGGAGCTCGAAGAACACGATGCCGGTGGAGTACAGGTCGGTGCGGGCATCCACCGTCTCGCCGCGCGCTTGCTCCGGTGAGAAGTAGGAGGCGGTGCCGACGATCGCACTCGTCTCGGCGATGGTCGCCGACGAGTCGGAGATCGCGCGCGCGATGCCGAAGTCCATGACCTTCACCTGGCCGTTGGAGGCGATCATGATGTTGCCGGGCTTGATGTCGCGGTGCACGACCCCAGCACGGTGCGAGTACTCGAGTGCCGTCAGCACCTGCTCGATGATGCGGCACGCCTCGGCCGGCTCGAGCGGGCCCTCGGCGATGATGTCTTTGAGCAGGCGGCCGTCGACGTACTCCATGACGATGAACGGCACCAGGCTCTCGGCGCCGTTGGCGTCGCGCACGGTCTCCTCGCCGGCGTCGAAGATGCGCACGATCGTGGGGTGCGCCATTTTGGCGGCGTCCTGCGCCTCGCGGCGGAAGCGCGTGCGGAAGGCCGGGTCGTTGGCGAGCGCCGGCTTGAGCAGCTTGATCGCCACGCGACGACCGAGACGGGTGTCTTGGCCGACGTGCACGTCGGCCATGCCGCCGCGACCGATCAGTTCGCCGACCTGGTAGCGACCAGCGAGCTGGCGCACGCCCTGTGCAACGCCTTCGACCACGACAATCACCCCTTACCGATGGCACCGTCAGCCGGACTATGCCCCAGCCAGTGTAACCGCTGAGCCTGACGGCCTACGGAGTTGCGCTCACGGGGTCGGACTGGGGCGATTCGACCTCGCTGCACAGCGCCGAGTACGTCACGGATGTCGGCGTTCCGGCCGGCCCCGTGAGCACGATGTCCACGGAGGTATCGGTCGCGGGACGGTTGGCGTTGCCGGTGACGAACGTGCCGTTCTGCACCTGGACGCTGAACCCGTTGAGGCTCTGGCCGGCGGGGCATCCGTTGTAGCTCGTCCAGCTGAAAGTGACGGTGCCGCCCACGGTGTAGGGGCCGGCCGAGACCGTCATCGCGCTGGGCTTGGTGGCCTCGGCGGGCGGCGGGATCTCGGCGTAGAACGACACGGTGATGTTCTCGCCGACGCGCACGTTGCCCTTGGGGTTCACGCTGTACGCGAGGCCCACCTGGTCTTCGGTCGGGGCGACGGTTCCGACCTTGGGCACGAGGTTGAGCTTGAGGCTCGCGAGGTAGTCGGCCACCACGTCCTGTGTGCGGCCGATGACCTGGGTGTCGTCGAGCAGCACGAGGTTGCTGCCCGTCGGTGTGGTCGACGGGGTCGGCTTGGTCTGGGAGCTGCTGGGCGAACCGGACGGGTTCGCGTCACCGTCCTGCGGCGTCGCGAGCAGCGCGATGATCGTGCCGATGAGCACGATCGCCAGCAGGGAGACAAGGGCAACGAGCGGCCACGTCCACGGGTTGCGGCGCTTCACCTCGGTGGGCAGGGCCGGCGTCGTCACGGGTCCGTTCGCAGGAAGCGCGCGGGTGACCTGGGTGTTCTGCCCGTAGTTCGGCCCGATGGTGGCGGCGTGCCCGGCTCCGAGGATTCCCGGGACCGCCGCGGCGGCCGCCTCCACGTCGCCGCGCCGGAGGGCCTGGGCTGCGCGAGCGAGGTGAGCTGCCGACGCCGGGCGGTCGGCGGGGTTCTTGGCGATGCACGCGTACACGAGGTTGCGCACCGGCTCCGGGATCGTCGACGCCAGCTCGGGCGGCGTCTCGTTGATCTGGGCCATCGCGATCGCGACCTGCGACTCACCCGTGAACGGGCGTCGGCCGGCGAGGGCCTCGTAGGCGACGATGCCGAGCGAGTAGATGTCGGTGGTGGGCGAGGCCGGATGCCCGCTCGCCTGCTCGGGAGAGAGGTACTGCACGGTACCCATGACCTGCCCGGTGGCGGTCAAGGGCACCTGGTCGGCGATGCGCGCGATACCGAAGTCGGTGATCTTGACACGGCCGTCGGGGGTGATCAGCAGGTTGCCCGGCTTGATGTCGCGGTGCACGAGTCCGGCGGCGTGGGCCGCCTGCAGCGCCATCGCCGTCTGGGCGACGATGTCGAGCACCCGGTCGGGCGGGAGCTGCCGTTCGCGCTCGAGCACGGCACTCAGTGCCTCACCCGGAACGAGCTCCATGACGAGGTAGGCGCTGCCGTCCTCTTCGCCGTAGTCGAAGACGTTGGCGATGCCCTCGTGGTTGACGAGCGCGGCGTGCCGGGCCTCCGCGCGGAAGCGCTCGAGGAAGCCGGGGTCGCCCAGGTACTCGTCCTTGAGGATCTTGATGGCAACGGTGCGGCCGATAACGAGGTCTGTGGCCTGCCACACCTCGCCCATGCCCCCGATCGCAACGCGACTGGAGAGCTGGTACCTGCCCCCGAACGTGAGGCCACTGGAGGGTCTCATCTGCCTAGCACCGCCTCTAGTACTTTCCTGCCGATCGGAGCCGAGATCCCACTCGAGGTCCCGTCTTGGCCGAGACCGCCTCCGTTTTGCACAACAACCGCGACGACGACTTCCGGGTCATCTGCCGGAGCGAACCCCGTGAACCAGAGCGTGTACGGATTGTCGCCGTCGTTCTGTGCTGTACCCGTCTTACCGGCGACTGCGACTCCGTCTATTGTGGCATTACTCGCCGCGCCGTTGGCTACTGCATCGACCATCATCTGGGTCATGGCGGCGGCCGTCTCGCGGCTGATCGCCTGCTTGTAGACCTCGGGCTGGAACGACTGGATGGTCGTGAGGTTCGACGAGACCACGCTCTCGACGAGGTTGGGTTTCATGATCGTGCCGCCGTTCGCGATCGCCATCGAGACCATCGCCATCTGCAGCGGGGATGCCCGCACATCCGACTGCCCGAACGCCGAGAGCATGGTCTGCGGAGCGTCGAGCACGCGCGGGTAGACGCTCTCGGTCGAGGTGAGGGGAACGTCGATCGACTCGTTGAAGCCGAACTTGTTCGCCTGGTCGAGGATCGCCCGGTACCCGAGCTGCGCGCCGAGCTCGGCCATCGGGATGTTGCACGAGAGCCGAATCGCGGTGGCAATGGTCGCGTTCTCGCCCGGCCCGCACGTTCCCTCGTCGGAGTTGCTGATGTCGAAGTTCGTCTCGGGCAGCGTGAGCGTCGCAGGGTTGGGGAACTCGCTGGCGGCGGTGTACTTGCCGCTCTCGAGAGCGGCCGACGCGACGACGAGCTTGAAGGTGGAACCGGGCGGGTCGAGCGCCCCCGCGAGCGTGCGGTTGATGAGCGGGTCGAGCGGGTCGTCGAGCAGCTGGTTGTAGGTGTCGATCACCTGGTCGGTGTCGTGCACCGCGAGCAGGTTGGGGTCGAACGTGGGCTTCGAGACCATGGCGATGATCTCGCCCGTCTTCGGCTTGATCGCGATCACGGCGCCCTGGTAGTCGCCGAGCGCGTCCCACGCCGCTTGCTGGACTGCGGGGTCGATGGTCAACTCGACGGAGGCGCCCTTCGGGTTCTGTCCCGTCAGTACCGCGTTGATCTGGTCGAAGAACTGGTCGTTCGACGTGCCCGTGAGGTAGCTGTTGAGCGCGCTCTCGATTCCCGTGTTGCCCTGGTTGAGCGTGAGGTATCCGGTCACCGGCGCGTAAAGCGGCCCGTTCGCGTAGACGCGCTGGAACTTGTAGTCGTCGTCGACGGGCTGCGAGTAGGCGATGGGCTGGCCATCGACGAGGATCGGCCCCCGCTCGGCCGAGTAGCTCGCGTACAGGGTGCGTGCGTTGCGGCCGTCGGCCTTGAGCGAGTCTGCGGTGACGACCTGGATGATGGTCGTCGACAGGAACAGGCTGAGGAACATGAGCAGCACGACGGTGCTGACCCGCTTGAGCTCCTTGTTCACTGGCCCACCACCAATCGGTCGGATGGCGCGAGCTCATCGACGACGAGGCGCGGCTGATTCCGCACCGTGTCCGACAGGCGCAGCAGCAGCGCCGCGATGATCCAGTTGGCGACGAGGGACGAGCCACCGGCGGCGAGGAACGGCGTGGTGAGCCCGGTGAGCGGAATCACGCGCGTGACGCCGCCGATCACGACGAAGACCTGCAGGGCGATGACGAACGAGAGGCCGACACCGAGGAGGCGGCCGAAGTCGTCCTGACCGGCGAAGCCGATGCGGAAGCCGCGCGACACGAAGAGCAGGTAGAGCCCGAGGATCGCGAACAGGCCGACCAGCCCCAGCTCCTCGCCGAGGGCCGAGATGATGTAGTCGCTCTCGGCGAGGGGAGTGATGTCGGGGCTGCCCCGGCCGAGGCCCGTGCCGATGAGACCGCCGTCGGCGAGGCCGAAGAGACCCTGCACCAGTTGGTAGCTGCCGCCGAAGGCGTCGTAGATGTCGGGGTCGAACGGGTTGAGCCAGGCATCGACACGGCCGCCCACGTAGCTGAGCAGCCGCGAGGCGGTGAACGCGCCGATGCCGAACAGGGTGAGCCCGAGCACGATCCAGCTCGAGCGGCCCGTCGCCACGTAGAGCATGACGAGGAACAGTCCGAAGTAGAGAAGCGCCGTGCCGAGGTCGCGCTGGAAGACGAGTACGAGCATCGAGGCGGCGAAGACCACGAGGATGGGCCCGAGGTCGCGGGCGCGCGGGAAGCGCATCCCGAGGATCCGCTTGCCCACCATGGAGAGCGAGTCACGGGCGGTCACGAGGTAGCCCGCGAAGAAGATGGCGAGGGCGACTTTGCCGAGCTCGCCGGGCTGGAACGAGAATGGCCCGACGGCGATCCACAGCCGCGCGCTCGTGCCGAGGTCGCTTCCGATCAGGGGCAGCGCGGGGAGGATGAGCAGCACGATGCCGGCGAGCATGGCGATGTAGCGGTAGCGCTGCAGCACGCGGTGGTTGCGCACGCCCAGGAGCACGACGATCGCGATGGTGACGGCGAGGGCCGTCCAGGCGAGCTGGCGCACCCCTCCGTTGTCCCAACCGGAGAGGCCGTAGGCGAGATCGATGCGGTAGATCATCGCGATGCCCAGGCCGTTGAGCACGGTGATGACGGGCAGGATGAGCGGGTCGGCATCCGGTGCAGCGACACGCATCGCGAAGTGCATGCCGAGGATGAGCACGCCCACCAGGGCGAACATGCCGAGCATGCCGAAGCCGAGGGAACCGAAGACACCGAGCTGCACGAGGGCTATCGCCCCGAGGTCGAGCCCGAGGGCCAGGACGAGCAGCACGAGCTCGAGATTGCGCAGCTTGGCCGGCACTTTCAGGCGGAGTCGAATCGTCGACGTGAACGTCGACAGGGTGCCGGTCGCGGCCGCGCTGCTAGGGCTTTCGGGCATCCGAGAGCTGCTCCAGTATGTCCTTGGCGTTGGCCAGGTCCGTGGCGTTGATGGTTCCCTCGACCTGCTGCTGCTGGTACTGCGAGAGGTCGTCGAGGCTCAGGGTGGACGTGAAGTAGACGTGCGAGAGCTTGATCGGACCGATGTCCTGCTGCACGCCCTGGAAGATCGCCACCCGCCCGTTGTCGGCGCCGACGTAGTAGTGGCGCTGCGTGAACTGGTAGCCGAGGATGCCCGCCGCGACGATGACCGCGATGACGATGAGCACGAACGCGAGCCACGAGATGCGGCGCTTGCGCGCCCGACGACGGTCTTCGAGGATCAGCGCATCGAGGTACTCGTCCGACTCCGGCTCGAAGTGGCTGTCGTCGGCGGGGGTCGCCTTCAACGGGTGCAGCAGAAGGCTCGGCAGGCGAAGCGGACGGCGCACGCTGTCGGTCTCGAACACGAGCGGCACGGCGGCCGACCCCACGGTCACGGGCGGCTCGTGCGCGGAATCGCCGGTCTCGTCGATATCGAGCAGCACGATCGTCACGTTGTCGGGGGCGCCCTGATCGAGGCTCTCCTTGATCAGTCGCTCCGCGGCATCCTGCGCGGTGGGGATCGCGGTGAGCACCGCCTGGATCTTCTCCTCGGCGACGTAGCTGCTGAGGCCGTCGGAGCAGATGAGCCAGCGGTCGCCGGGCTGCGTCTTCATGACCGTCGTGTCGATCTCCGGCGACGCGTCGACGTCGCCGAGCACGCGCATGAGCACCGAGCGCCGCGGATGCACGGCCGCCTCCTCGGGCGTGATGCGGCCGCTGTCGACGAGGCGCTGCACGAAGGTGTGGTCGGCGGTGATCTGCTGGAGCACGCCGCCCCGGAACAGGTAGATGCGCGAGTCGCCGATGTGCGCGATGGCCACATGGTCGTCGACGCGCACGATACCGCTCACCGTCGTGCCCATGCCCGTGAGCTCGCCGTGCTCGAACACGGTCTCGGCGAGCAGCGAGTTCGCGGCCAACAGCGCCGAGCGCAGGGCGAACTCCGCGTCGTTGGGCGAGGCGTACTGGCGGTCGGTCTCCGCTATGCGCTTGACCGCGATTGCCGAGGCGACATCGCCGCCCGCGTGGCCGCCCATGCCGTCGGCGACGACGAAGAGGTACCGGCCGGCGTATCCGCTGTCCTGGTTGTTGGAGCGGATCTTCCCGACGTGGGAGACGGCGGCGCTCTTGCCCGTAGTCGCCATTCACCTACCGCCGGAGTTCGAAACTTGTCGTACCGATCTTGACCGGCGTGTTGAGCGGCACCTGCGTGGGAACAATCACTCGGGTTCCGTCGAGGAACGTGCCGTTCGTCGAGTCTAGGTCCTGGATTACCCAGCCGTCGGCCCAGAGAAGCAGGCGTGCGTGGTGCGTCGAGGTGTAGTCGTCACGGATGACCAGCCCCGACTCATTCGACCGGCCGATGGTGAGCAGCTCGTCGGGGAGGTCGATCTCGAGCCCCTCCTTCGCGCCGGACGTGATGACGAGGCGCTTCGCGTCGAGCGACGATCCGGGCTGGGGGCGCGCGACCGCGGGCCTGGGCGCCGCAGCGACGGGGGCCGCGGGAGCCGTGACCTGGGGTGCCGGCGCGGCGACCGGGGCGGGCATCCGGCGCACCTTCTGGCCGAAGAGGTCGGAGCGCAGCGCGTAGACGATCGCGAAGACGAACGCCCACAGCACCACGAGGAACGCCACGCGCAGGATGAGGAGGGTGAGTTCGCCCATTACGACCTCGCCTGTGCGAGCACGCGGAAGATGATGCGCGTGCGGCCGATGTCGATCACCGAGTCGGGCGGGAGGGGCGCCTTCGAGACGCGATTGCCGTTGAGCAGCGAGCCGTTCGTCGAGCCGAGGTCGTTGACCTGGGCCCGGGTGCCGTCCCAGAGGATCTCGACGTGCCGGCGCGAGATGCCCGTGTCGTCGACCGTGATGTCGGCGTCGCTGCCGCGCCCGATCACGGTGTGCGAGTGCACGATGGGGTGGTTCTTGCCGTTGATCTCGAGCACGGGCGTCCACGCGACCTCGCCCTGCTCATTGGCGGAGCGGATCTCGAGCATGCCGGCGCTGAGGCTCGGATCCTCGGAGAGGGTGATGGAGATGCCGCCCGCGAAGGAGTAGTGCTGCGCGGCGGCGTGGCGCTGCACGAGCTGCGTGAGCTCGTCGGTGAGCGTCGAACCGAGCGCGATCATGCGGTCGTAGTCGGTCTTCGACAGCCGCACGGTGAAGGTGTTGGGCACGAGGATGCGGTCGCGCGCGACGACCGCGGCCTTGGTGTCGAGCTCGCGCCGGAGGGCCGCCGTGATCTCGACGGGCTGCAGACCGCTCTTGAAGGTCTTGGCGAAGGCGCCATTGACGGCACGCTCGAGACCCTTCTCGAAGTTGTCCAGCAGGCCCACAGCTCTCCCAAGATTGCTCGTGTCGGTAAGACGAATGTTAGCTGGTGGGCCGTGGCGAGGGCTGTCGCCACAGCACGAGGGCCGCGACGGCCCCCACGAGCACCACCGCCGCGAGGTAGTAGAAGCCCGCGGTGAAGTCGCCGGTGACGTCTTTGAGTAGGCCGAGGATGAACGCCGCCGAGAACCCGCCGAGGTTTGCGGTGAAGTTGCCGAAGCCCGAGCTCAGCCCCGCGAGCCCCGGGCCGAACAGCGTGCGCGGAATCGCGAACAGCGGCCCGAAGTAGAGCTGGATGAAGACGGCGATGAGCCCCATGACGATCAGGAGGAGGGGGATGCTCGTCACCTCGCCCACGACGGAGAAGAGCACGGTGAGCGCGACGAGCGAGACGGCGATCACGAGCAGTGGCCGCCCCAGCCGGTCGGAGAGGATGCCGCCGCCGATGTTGCTCGGCGCGGTGATCGCGGCCGAGACGGCGACGATCAGTCCGGCCGTGGCCAGCGGCAGGCCGCGCTCCTCGATGAGGAAGGCGGGCAGCCAGAGGCCGTAGCCCGAGACCGCCGTTAGGCGCGCGAACTGGATGACCGCCAGGAGCCACCACGCCGGAGTGCGCCAGACCCACTTCGTCGGCGCCGGGGCATCCGTCTCGTGGGCGGGCACGTCGTCGCCGAAGAACCAGAGCGCCGCGGCGAACAGCAGTCCCACGATCGACGAGGCGACGATCACGCCCTGCCAGCCGAGCGGGCCCACGAGAAGCGGGCCGATGAGGTTGATGACGATGTTGGAGGAGAAGCCGCCAGCCACGAACAGGCCCATGGCGGTCGCCCGGCGCTTCTGCGAGAAGTGCCGCGTCATGAGCAGCATTCCGGGGATGAACATCGCCGCGCGGAAGATGCCCGCCACGGCCTGGATGACGAGCATGAGCGCGAAGTCGTTGGCGAGCGCGAACAGGATCGCGAACGCGTTGGCACCGAGCACACCGATCACGAACAGCTTCTTGGGGCTGACGCGGTCGGCGAGCACCCCCGCGGGTACCTGCATGAGGGCGTAGGAGAGCGTCGCGACGGCGGCGAGCAATCCGGCCTGCGTGAAGGTCAGGCCGAGGTCGGAGCGGATCAGCGGCAGGAACAGCGCTATCGCACCGACCGCGATGGCTTGAGTACTCTGCGCGATCACGATGAGGGTCGCGTTGATCGCGACGCCGCGCGTGCCCACTGCCATAGTTCTCACAACGCTACCGTTGTGGGGTGCGCGTTCAGGAACTGTGGCGATATCCGGTCAAGTCGCTGCAGGGCGAGCTGCTGCAGTCGGCGGCACTCACCCCGCAGGGCGTCGAGGGCGACCGCCGGTACGCGATCTTCGATGTCGAGTCGGGCTTCGGGCTCACCGGCCGACGCGTGCCCGAGCTGCTGTTCGGCGCCGCGCGCTACTCGGCCTCGGGTGCCCTCGAGATCGTGCTGCCTTCTGGAGAGATCGCGACGGATGACGCTGCGCTCAGCGACTGGCTCGGCCGCGCGGTGACCCTGCGCTCGACGGACGAGAACGTCTCGCGCCGCTACGAGAGCCCGGACGACTTCGAGAACGACGCGGATTGGGACCCCTTCGAGGGCGCCTCGGGGTCGTTCCGCGACAGCGAGGCGACCGTGGTCTCGCTGGTCTCGGAGGGCACGCTGCACGGCTGGGACCGCCGGCGGTTCCGGTCGAACGTCCTGCTCAGCGACTCCGGTGAGGACGACCTCGTCGGCACCCGGGCGAGCCTCGGTGGCGCCGTCGTCGAGATCACGAAGCGGGTGGGCAGGTGCGTCATGGTGACCCGCCCCCAGCCGGGCGGCGTGGACAAGGATCTCGACGTGCTGCGCACCATCCACCGTGAGCGCGGCGGCAAGCTAGCGGTCGGGGCATCCGTGCTCAACCCGGGGCCGATCTCCGTCGGGGATGAACTCCTCGCACTGTGATAATCTCGCTCAGTCGGTGGCTCGCTACCGGCAGGTGAGCGCGAGTGGCGAAATTGGCAGACGCGCACGGTTCAGGTCCGTGTGCCCGTGAGGGCATGGGGGTTCAAGTCCCCCCTCGCGCACCAAAGAGAAGGACGCCCAGTGAGGCGTCCTTCTCTCGTTTAACCGACGGGCGCGCGGCCCCGCGCCGCTTTCTCGCGAACGCGCCGACGCGCGTGGGCGCGCGGGCCCGAAACCGGCGCGTGGGCCGCGCTTGCCGCTCGACTGAGGCGCAACCCGCCCATTGCCCGCGCCCAACCTCGGCGCCATACTTGCGGCATGAGACTCCGTCGCCTTCTCGCGGCTGCCGCCGCGGCATCCGTTCTGCTCGTCGGTATCGCGGGCTGTGCCGGCAACACCCCAGTCGTCACGCCGGTCGTCGTGAACGCCGGCGACATCCAGGACTCGGTCGTCACCGTTCCCCTCAACAGCACCCTCGTGATCAACACGGGCTCGCTCGCCGTCGACAGCTACACCGCCGAGATCGCCGACCCGTCGATCGGCGAGTTCGTGCAGGGCAAGGAGGACGGTTCCGCGACCTTCAACCCCGGCATCACTCCCAAGAAGGTGGGCGAGACCGAGGTCACCCTCTCGAACAAGGACGGCGGCATCCAGAACGTCGTGTTCACGCTCAAGGTGACACCCGTTCCGGCCGGCGGAAACCTCGGCGGTTCCGGCCGGTAGTCAAGCGCTAAGGGGAACCCCACGCGCGGTGCTACCGTCAGCAAATGTCCCGAATAGTGGCGGTGGCGCCCGTGCTCCCCGAGCACGTCTACACCCAGGCGCAGATCACGCATGAGCTCGCCCCGTTGATCTCGTCGGTGCCCGGCAAGCGCGCCGTTCTCGAACGGATGCACGCCGCGAGCGGCATCGGCACGCGGCACACCGCGCTGCCGATCGAGCGCTACCGCGACCTCGGCACGTTCCGGGAGTCCAACGACATCTTCATCGAGGTTGCCACCGATCTCGCCGAGCGCGCACTGCGCACGGCGCTCGCCGACGCGGGCCTCGAGCCGCCGGACGTCGACTTCGTGATGTTCACCTCGGTGACCGGAATCGCGGCGCCGTCGATCGACGCGCTCCTGGTCTCCCGCCTCGGGCTGCGCCCGGACGTGAAGCGCATGCCGTCGTTCGGCCTGGGGTGCGTCGCGGGAGCGTCGGGCATCGCGCGCGTCAACGACTACCTGGCCGGGCATCCGGACGAGGTCGGAGTGCTGCTGAGCGTCGAGCTGTGCTCGCTCACCCTCCAGCGCGACGACGAGACGATCGCCAACTTCGTCGCGACCGGGCTCTTCGGCGACGGGGCTGCGGCCGTCGTGCTCGTGGGCGACGACCGGCAGGAGCCGGGCATCCGTATCGTCGACACCCGCTCGGGCTTCTACCCCGACACCACCGATGTGATCGGCTGGCACGTGGGCGGCACCGGTTTCGAGATCGTGCTCACGGCGGGGGTCGCCGATGTGATCGAGCGGCACTTCCCGTCGGAGGTCGCCGCGTTCCTCGGCGAGCACGGACTGCAGACCACGGATGTCACGGCCTGGGTCGCCCACCCGGGCGGGCCGCGCGTGCTCGACGCGTTCGCGCACTCGCTCGACGTTCCCGCAGAGGCGTTCCGCACGTCGTGGGCGACGCTGGATCGCGTGGGCAACCTCTCCTCCGCGGCCGTGCTGCACGTGCTGGCCGACATGTGGCAGCAGCCGGCAGGCGCGCGCGGACTGCTGTTCGCGCTCGGCCCCGGGGTGAGCGCCGAGTTCGTGCTCCTGGAGTGGCCGTGAGCGTCGTTCTCTACGTGATCTTCATCCTGCTCACGGGCGGGGAGCGCATCGTCGAGCTCGTCATCTCGAAGCGCAATGCGGCAGCGGCGATGGCCCGCGGCGGCAAGGAGTACGGGCTGCGGCACTTCCCGTTCATGGTCGTGCTGCACACCGGGCTCCTGCTCGCGTGCATCGCGGAGGTCGTGTTCGCCGCGCGGCCGTTCATCCCGTGGCTCGGCTGGCCCATGCTCGTGATCGCGCTGCTGTGCCAGGTCGGTCGCTACTCGGTGATCAGCTCGCTCGGCCCGCAGTGGAACACGCGGGTCATCGTCGTCCCCGGTGCCGGGCGGGTGACGGCGCGCGGCCTGTACCGGTTCCTGCGGCACTCCAACTACGTGATCGTCGCGATCGAGGGCGTCGCCCTGCCGCTCGTGCACACCGCGTGGGTCACCGCCATCGCCTTCACGGTGCTGAACGCCGTGCTGCTGCTGGGCTTCCGCATCCCCACCGAGGATCGGGCGCTGCGTGAGCTCGGCTGACGTCGACGTCATCGTGGCGGGTGGCGGGCCGGTGGGGCTCGCGTCGGCCATCGAGGCGCGGCTTGCCGGCCTGACGGTCGCGCTCGTCGAACCGCGCGAGGGAGTCATCGACAAAGCGTGCGGCGAGGGCCTCATGCCCGGGGCGCTGCCGCTGCTCGCGCGCCTCGGCGTCGACCCCGCGGGCATGCCGTTGCGCGGGGTCAGCTACAACGCGCGCGGGCGCCGGGCGGATCACGTGTTCGCGACGGGCATCGGGCGCGGCGTGCGCCGGACCGTGCTGCACTCCGCGCTGGCGGCGCGCGCTGCCGAGCTCGGTGTGGAGCGGGTGGACGCCCGGGTCGAGAGCGTCGAGACGGATGCCGACGGGGTCGTTGCCGCGGGCATCCGTGGCTCGTGGCTCTTCGGGGCCGACGGGCTGCACTCGACTGTGCGACGGCTCGCGGGCCTCGATCGCGGAGCGCCGCGCGCCCGCCGCCGGTTCGGCATCACGAGGCACTTCGCCGTCGAGCCGTGGAGCGACCTCATCGAGGTGCACTGGGCGCCGCGCGCCGAGGTGTACGTCACGCCGCTCGCGCCCGACCTGGTCGGGGTGGCGTTGCTCGGGGCACCGCGCACGGACTTCGATGAGACGGTCGCCGGGATCCCGGCGCTCGCGCACCTCGGTGAGTCGTCGACGAAGCTCAAGGGAGCGGGCCCGTTCCGGCAGCGGGCCGTGGCGCCCTCGCGCGGGCGGGTGCTGCTGGTGGGCGATGCCTCAGGGTACGTGGACGCGATCACGGGCGAGGGGCTGCGGCTCGGGTTCGACCAGGCGCGGCTCGCCGTCGCGCACGCGCTCGGGACTGGCGACTACGACCGTCAGTGGCGCCGCACGACCCGCGACTTCCGAATGCTCACCTCGCGGCTCGTGCTCGCGGCGACCTCGCCGGCTCGGGGCGCGATCGTGCCGCTGTCGCGCGCGCTGCCCGGGCTGTACGGGTCGGTCGTAGAGCGGCTCGCGCGCTAGCAGGAGTCGCTGTTGCGCGCGGGCGCCTCAGGCCGGCGCCGGAGCGCGGCCCACGACCCGGGTGAGCACGAGCCCGAACGCGGCCGCGATGAAGAACATCAGCACCCCGTAGACGGCGCCCGGAAGCGACATCTCGAAGTTGCCGAGCACCGATTGGGCGATGACGATCGCCAGTGTCGCGTTGTGAATGCCGATCTCGAACGAGCTCGCCACAGCCTGCGGGCGGTTCACGCGGAACAGCCGCGGGATGACGAAGCCCAGGGTGAGCGAGGCGAGGCAGAACACCACGGTGATGCCAGCGAGCGCGCCGATGTTCTCCATGAGGGGCTTGAGGTTGGCGACCACGGCGCCGGCGATCACGATGACGAGGATGACGATCGAGGCGATGCGCACGGGCTTGTCCATGCGGTCGGCAAACCGGGGGTTGGCGCGGCGGGCGAGCATGCCGAGCACGACGGGCACGAGCACGATCGCGAATACCTTGAGGGCCTCGACCACATCGATGCCGACCTGGCCGCCCGCGGGGTAGAAGTACCCGAGCGAGAGGTTGACGATGAACGGCAGCGTGACCACGGAGATCACGGAGTTGATCGCCGTGAGCGAGATGTTGAGGGCGATGTCACCGCGGAACAGGTGGCTGTAGAGGTTCGCGGTGGTGCCGCCGGGCGACGCGGCGAGGATCATCATGCCGACCGCGAGCACGGGCGGGAGGCGGAAGAGCAGCACGAGCCCGAAGCACAGGGCCGGCAGCAGCACGAGCTGGCACACCAGGGCGATGATCACCGCCTTGGGATGCTTCGCCACCCGCGCGAAGTCCGCGGGGGTGAGGCTCAGGCCCAGGCCGAACATGATGATGCCTAAGGCGACGGGCAATCCGATGGTGGTCAACGCTGATCCCATGGCGCCCATCCTGACGGGCCGAGGGGGTCAGGCGCTAGAGGCGGCGAGCAACCGGGTGAGACCGTCGCGGATCGCCTCCAGCTCCGAGACCTGCATGCCGAGCCGTGCGACGATCTGCGCGGGCACCTTCTCCGCCTCGGTGCGCAGGGCAGCCCCGGCGGGGGTGAGTGCCACATCGAGGGCGCGTTCATCCGTGCTGCTGCGTGCGCGCGTGAGGAGCCCGGCCGACTCGAGGCGCTTGAGCAGCGGCGAGAGGGTCGCGGGCTCGAGGTAGAGCGCCTCGCCGATGTTGCGCACGGTGCGCGGGCTGCGCTCCCAGAGGGCGAGCATGACGAGGTACTGCGGATGCGTGAGCCCCAGGGGCTCGAGCACCGGGCGGTACAGGCCGATCACGCTGCGGGAGGCGGCAGCGAGGGCGAAGCAGACCTGGCGGTCGAGGGCGAGGGCATCCGTCATATAGTTAGTGTACTATCTATTCGTGAGCAAACTACTGTGGTGGCAGCGCCTCAACAAGGCGCTCTTCCCCTACCTGGGCCCGGCACAACTCGGGCCGTTCGACGAACCGCCGCTGCCCTCGGTCGCTGAGAAGCCGTGCCCGCTGTGCGGCATGCCCATGAGCGGGCACACCTTCGAGCGCAGCCAGGACCACCACGCGACCCGGATGCACTGCCCGGTCGCCGCCTGACGCTAGCCCAGTAGCAGCCGCTGCAGCTCGGCGGCGGAGTCGACCACGCCGATCGTGCCGACCTCCTCGGCGGGCGCGCCGTAGCCCCACCGCACGAAGATCGTCGGCACCTCGTGCGCGGCCGCGCCGACGACGTCGTGGTGCCGGTCACCGACCATGACGGGCCGCGAGATGTCGGCGCCGTGCTCCGTGAGCCGCTTGAGTGCCTCCTCGACCACGTCGGCCTTCGCGCTGCGCTTCTCGTCGTCGGAGGCGCCGGTGATGACATCGAAGTACTTGAGCAGGTCGTAGTGCTCGAGGATGAGCGTCGCGGGTGTCTCGGGCTTCGACGTTGCGAGCGAGAGCGGCACGTCGTGCGCGCGGATGGCCTTCAGCACGTCGGCGACGCCCGGATACACGGTCGCGTCGAACACCCCGGTCTTGAGGTACTGCACGCGGTAGATCTCGAGGGCGCGCTGGGACTGCTCGGGGGTGAAGCGCGCGAGATCGCGGAACGAGTCGAGGATGGGCGGGCCGACGTAGGCGACGAGTTCCGCGGGGCTCGGCACAGGGAGGCGGAGCTGCTCGAACGTGTAGGCGAGGGTGGCCGTGATACCGGGGGCCGAGTCGACTATCGTGCCATCGAGGTCGAACAGGATACAGCTGAACTGTGGCACCGGGTAAGCCTAACCGCGTGAGGGCACCCGGGGCTTACCGTGGGGGCATGTCAGACACCACGCACACTCCCCGTCGCCGGCTGCATGACCTTGCCACTCTCGCGAGCTCACTGCTCATCGCGTTTCCCCTTCTCGTCAGCTCGCTCGTGAAGGCGGCTCTCTTCGCGGGCAACCCCGCTGAGGTCGACATCACCAACGGCCTGGCCTACTTGCGCGAGCTGCTCGGGTTCGGCTTCGGCTCACTCGGGCTCATCGTGATCGTGATCGTCGTGCTCTTCGTGCTGGCCTACCGCCAGTCGCGGTCGCTCGACACTCTCAAGCTGCCCTTCCTGATCCTCGCCGTGCAGATCGTGGCGGGAGTGGCGATCCTGCTGCTGACGGGCATCTCGAACAACGCGCACGACACGTATGTCGGCTAGGTTTCGATACGGCCGCGGGCGGCCTACTCAACCGGCCTGATCAGAACAGGCGCGAGTCCGCGTCGTCGAGCCCGCGCATCGCGTCGTAGTCCAGAAGCAGGCACCGGATGCCGCGGTCCTGGGCCAGGGTGCGTGCTTGCGGTTTGATCTCCTGGGCCGCGAACACCCCGGTCACGGGGGCGAGCAGCGGGTCACGATTCATGAGCTCGAGGTAGCGAGTGAGCTGTTCGACGCCGTCGATGTCGCCGCGCCGCTTGATCTCGACGGCCACGCTGGCGCCGGTGGCATCCGTGGCGAGGATGTCGACGGGGCCGATCGCGGTCATGTACTCGCGCCGTACCAGCCGGTGCCCGTCGCCCAGGAGCTCGATCTGCTCGGCGAGGAGTTTCTGCAGGTGCGCCTCGACGCCGTCCTTCTGCAGGCCGGGGTCGACGCCGAGCTCGTGCGCGCTGTCGTGCACGATCTCGTGGATCGAGATGACGAGCAGGTCGGCGGTCTTCGCCTGGGCGACGCGCCAGAGTTCGACGACGCCGGCATTGGCCTGCTCGGGTTCGGGTTCCATGACGGTGAGGGTGCAGGGCGGGCTCATCCAGTTGAGCGGCTTGTAGCTCAGCGAGTCGCTGTGCACGAGCACCGAGCCGTCGGCCTTCACCAGGAGCAGGCGCGTGGCGAGCGGGAGGTGCGCGCTGAGCCGGCCCGCGTAATCGACGGAGCAGCGGGCAATGACGAGACGCACGGCGTCGAGTCTATGCGGGGCGCCTCGCGGCACTGGACACCGACAGCGCGACGACCAGTAGCCCCACCACGAAGAGGAACGCCCCGAGCAGCCCGACGTGCTCGCCGAGCAGACCGATGATCGACGGGCCGGAGAGGAACGCGATCGAGGCGAGGGCGGCGACGGCGCTCACCCGCGCGGCCGAGTTCACTGGGTTGTCCGCAGCGGCGGAGATGCCGAGCGGGTAGCCGAGGCTCGCACCGAGCCCCCACAGCACGACCCCCACGAAGATAGCGACGGGCGACGGAACGAGCACCACGACGAGTACCCCCGCGGCCGCCAGGGCGAAGCAGGCGCGCAGAGTCGCCACCCGCCCGATGCGATCCACGATCGGGCCCCCGACGAAGCGCCCGATCGTCATCGCTCCCGTGAACACTGCGAGGAAGGCCGCGCCGGCGCTCGCCGTGAACGCGCGCTCCTGGAAGAGCGATAGCGCGAGCCAGTTGGTCGCGGTCCCCTCGGTGAAGGCGGCCCCGAGCACCATGACGCCGATGAGGAGCGTGCGCGGCTCCACCCACACCTTCGTGCGCTCCGCGAAGGTCGTGGGCGCGTGCCGGGGGGCGTCGACGTCCACGGCGGGGAAGAGCGAGACGAAGAGGCCGGCGCCCGCGAGCAGGAGGGCGGCGGCGAGTCCGAGATGCGCGGGCAGCACGAGCCCGCCGAGAGTCGCGAGGGCGCCGAGGCCCGACCCCGCGAACGTGCCGATCGACCAGGTCGCGTGGAAGAGGGGCAGGAGCGTGCGCGCACCCGCCCGATCGATCTCGGCGGCTTCGACGTTGAGCGAGATGTTCGACAGCGAGTTGCCGAAGCCGTAGACGACGAAAGCGGCGAAGCACAGGGCGTAGCTGCCGAGCATGCCCGCGGCGATGCCGACGGTGGCGAGCCCGAGCGCCGAGATGAGCAGGGACATCCGCATCGTCCAGCGCACCTTGAGCGCGTGCAGCACGTGGCTCGACACCAGGATCGCAATGATCGACCCGACTGGCATGCCCGTGATGAGCCCGCCCATGTGGATGACGCCGATCCCGAGCCCGTCGGCGATGGCCGGGGTGCGCGACGCCCACGTGCCCGTGCCGATCCCGTTGAACAGGAACAGCAGCACCACCGCGGCGCGCCAGCGAGTCATCCTCGGCGCGCGAGGTCGAGTGCGGCGGTCGCGGGACTCTCCGGGTCGAGGTACAGCCAGCGGTAGCCCTGGGAGGCGGCGAACTCGAGCAGTCCGGATGCGGGCTGGCCCAGGGTCTGCACGTCGTTCGGGGTCTCGGCGTGCATCCGGATCACCTCCTCCTGCCGCGTGAACGCGAACAGGATGCGCGACCCGTCGTCGCGCTCCGCCTCGTGCACGCGGAACGTGGAACCGGCGGCGATCGCGGGCCCGCCCTCGACGGTCGTGTGCTCGATCGACGATCCGGTGATGTCGAGCAGGAGGTCGCCCTCACCGAGCAGCGCGAACAGCTCGTCGCTCGATGCCCCTCGCGCCATCGCCTCGCGAAGGGCGGCGTTGTCTACGAGCATCCGTTCAGATTACGACTGCGGGTCGGCGAAGGTGTCGACGGATGCCGCGGCCCGCAGTTTCGGCTCGCGAGCCCCGCCCGCCACGATGGCGCCTACGGCGCACAGCACGAGCACCACGAGCAGGGCACGGAGCACCCCCGTGTGCTCGCCGATGAGACCGATCACGGGCGGGCCCACGAGGAACGCGAAGTAGCCGATCGTCGCGACCGCGCTCACGCGTGCGGCGGCGGTGCGCGGGTCGTCGGCCGCGGCCGACATGCCCACGGGGAACCCGAGCGCGGAGCCGAGGCCCCAGAGCACGGCGCCGCCCATGGCGATGTAGGGGTTCGGCACGAAGATGACGACGAGAAGGCCGGCCGACGCGAGCAGGAACGAGCCCCGCAGCACGGGCACGCGACCGAACTTGTCGAGCAGGAAGACGCCGGTGAGGCGGCCCACCGTCATCGCCGTGACGAAGATTCCGAAGACGAGGGCGCCGGTGGCGTTGGAGACGCCGTGGCCGTCGACCATGGCGATTGCGAGCCAGTCGTTGGCCGAGCCCTCGGCGAACGCCGCCCCGAGCACGAGCACGCCGATGAGGATCGTGCGCGGGTCTTTCCAGATGGCGAGGCGCCCGCGCCAGGTCTTGGAGTGGTCGTCGTCAGGCACGGGCTCGCCGTCGTCGCCGAGCACGTGCTCGTCCTGCACGAACGGTCGCGTCACCAGCGTGCCGACGATCATGATGACGGCGATGAGGCCGAGGTGCAGGGCGATGGGCACGCCGAGCGCCTCGGCGAGGGCGCCGAGGCCCGCACCGATCATCGTTCCGAAGCTGAAGAACGCGTGGAAGACGGGCATGATCGCCCGACCGAGGGCGCGCTCGTTCGCCGCACCGGAGATGTTCATCGCGACATCCGTGCAGCCTGCCGCCGCGCCGAAGACCAAGAGGCCGGCGAAGGCCACGGCGAAGCTGGGGCCGAAGGTCGCGCCGAAGCCGGCGATCGCGAGGCCGAGCGCGTTGGCGATCATGCCGCCCGCGATCGTCGCCCGTGCGCCGAAGCGCGCGACGATGTGGCTCGAGGCGAGGAGGCCCACGATCGAGCCGGCGGCGATGCCGAAGATGAGGAAGCCGACCTGGGCCGGCCCGACCTCGAGCGCGTCGCGCGCGGCGGGGAGGCGGGCCACCCAGCTCGAGATCGCGATTCCGGGCAGCACGAAGATCGCGAAGACGGCGTTGCGCCAGGCGACGATCTGCGGCCGCGTCAGTGCGGCGGTGGTGTTGCTCATGCTTCTCCCAGTCGTTCTCGAATCGATTCGATCGATTCGATTCGACTAAGCTACAACGCCATGGAGGCCGGAGCAAGCGCCACGCGTGCAGGCGGCAAGAACAGCGCCGCGAGACCCAATCTCGCCGCCGTCGCCGCGCTCGCGGGAGTCTCGGCGTCCACGGCCTCGCTCGCGTTCAGCGGCGCCGGCCCCGTCTCCGACGCGACGCGCGCCAAGGTCCTCGCGGCGGCCGAGCAGCTCAACTACGGCGGGCCCGACCCGCGCGCGCAATCGCTGCGGCGCGGCCGCTCGGGCATCGTCGGCGTCGTCATGGAGGATCGCCTGCGCGAGGCATTCCGCGATCCGATGAACGTCGCCATGCTCGACGGACTGGCTGACGAGCTCGGCACCGCCGGGCTGGGGCTCCTGCTCCTCACCGAGCCGGGCAGCGGCGGGCCCGAGCTCTCGCTCGCACCCATGGATGCCGTCGTGCTCGTCGGCTGCAGCACGCAGCTCGACAGATCGGTTGTGGCCCTGCACCAGCGCGGCATCCCCGTCGTCGCGATCGAGGCGGAGCCCATGGTCGACGTGCTCGCCGTGGACCTCGACAACAGGGATGCCACGGCCCGCGCCGCCCGCCACCTCCACGAGCTCGGCCACACCCGCGTGGCCCTGGTGACCCTCCCGCTCGAGCCCACGCACCCCCGGGGCGCACTCACCGAGGAGCGCATCGCCGCCTCCACGGCGTTCACCTCGCGCGAGCGGATCCGCGGGGCGCGCGACGTCTTCCCCGCCATCGGCGGCGTGGTCGCGGCCGGGAGTTCCGTCGAGGAGGGGCTCATCGCCGGGCGGGAGCTGCTCGGCTCGGGGGATGCCCCCACCGCGGTCATCGCCCAGAGCGACCTGCTCGCGCTCGGGGTGATCCGCGCGGCCCAGGAGCGGGGCATCCGGGTGCCCGAGGAGTTGAGCGTCGTCGGCTTCGACGGCGTGCGCATCGAGGGCGCGGCCCCGTACGAGCTCACGACCCTCGTGCAGCCCGCGGTCGAGAAGGGCCGCGCGGCCGGGTCGGCGATCGTGGAGTTGCTCGCCGGGCAGACCCCGGCGCCGCGCGCGTTCACGAGCGAGTTCCGGGTGGGCAACACGACCGGCCCGGCAATTTCATAACATTCACAAAATTATGAATCGGGCGTAGCATCGCGCTCATGGCAGCAGTGATCGAGGCCACGGGCCTCCGCAAGAACTTCGGTAGTGTGCACGCCCTCGACGGGCTCGACCTGTCGGTCGACGCTGGCGAGGTGCACGGCTTCCTCGGGCCGAACGGCGCGGGCAAGTCCACGACCATCAGGGTGCTCCTGGGCCTCATGCGCGCGAGCGGGGGCGACGTGGCCGTGCTCGGCAAGAACCCGTGGTCGAGCGCCGTGGCGATCCATCGGGAGCTCGCGTACGTCCCGGGCGATGTGAGCCTGTGGCCCAACCTCTCCGGTGGCGAGACGATCGACCTGCTCACGGGCCTCCGTGGCGGGGCCGACAGGCAGCTGCGGGCGCGGCTCATCGACGACTTCGAGCTCGACGTGCGCAAGAAGGGCCGCAGCTACTCGAAGGGCAATCGGCAGAAGGTCGCCCTCGTCGCGGCGTTCGCGCGCCGGGCATCCGTCTATGTGCTCGACGAGCCCACGAGCGGACTCGACCCGGTGATGGAGGCGGTCTTCCGCGCTCAGGTGAAGCGCGTCACGGCGGAGGGCGCGACGGTGCTGCTCTCGAGCCACATCCTGAGCGAGGTCGAGGAGCTGTGCGACCGCGTCACGATCATCCGGGCGGGGAAGGCGGTCGAGCGCGGCACGCTAGCCGACCTCCGGCACCTCACCAGCAACGCCGTGCGCGCGGTCACCGACGCGCCCGTCGACGCCTTCGAGTCGATCCCGGGCGTGCTGCACGTGCGCCGCGACGGCGACGCCCTGCTGTTCGACGTCGAGACGGATGCCACGGCCGCCGCCCTCGCGCAGCTCACGAAGCGCCCCGTGCACTCCCTCACAGTCACACCCCCGTCGCTCGAGGAGCTCTTCCTGCGCCACTACGGCGAGGAGCAGTGATGCTGCTCCTCCTCCTCGCGCGTGCCCGTCGGGACCGCGTGATCGTGCCGGTGTGGGTGGCCGCCACGGCACTGCTCGCCTACGCGGGGGCGGCGGGCGTGCAGACCGAGTTCCCGACGGACGCCGATCGCGGTGCCGTGCTGCAGATCGCGGTCGTGACGCCTTCGCTCCTCGCCCTCCGCGGCCTCCCCGACGGCGCGACCCTCGGGGCCTACGTCTACTTCCAGGTGTTCTGCTATCTCGCGATCATGGCCGCGCTCATGAGCACGTTCCTCGTCACGCGGCACTCCCGCGCCGACGAGGAGCGCGGTCGGCTCGAGCTCGTGGGCGCGACCGCCGTCGGCAGGGCGGCTCCGCTCGCGGCGACTCTCGCGTGGGGCGTGCTCGCCAACGCGGCGCTGGCGGTGCTGGTCGCGCTGGGACTGCAGGGCGGTGGGCTTCCGGCTCAGGGGTCGTGGGCAGCGGGTCTCGCCACCGGCGCCACCGGTCTCGCGTTCGTCGGTGTCGCGGCGGTGGTCGCGCAGCTCGCCCCCACGTCCCGCGGGGCGAACGGCACCTCCGCGGCGCTCGTCGGCGTCGCTTTCGTGCTGCGGGCGGTCGGGGATGCCACGGGCACGCCCGACCCCGACGCGATCACGGTCACGAGCGCGTGGCCGAGCTGGCTCTCGCCCATCGGCTGGGGCCAGCACGTCTTCGCGTTCACGCGTGCGGATCTCGCACCCCTGCTCCTGTCGGTTGCCCTCGCCGTCGTCAGCGCTGCCGCCGCGCTCGCCGCGCAGTCGCGGCGCGACCTCGGGTCGAGCGTGCTGCGCGAGCGCAGCGGCCGCGCCGAGGGCCGCATCACCTCGAGCATCGGCCTCGCCTGGCGCCTGCAGTGGCCGAGCGTCGTCGGCTGGGCGGTGGGCGGTCTCGTCCTCGGGTCCCTCGCGGGCACGCTGTCGGGCAGCATCGTGAGTGCGGGCGACCTGAGCGCCCAACTCCAGCGCATCCTCGAGCTGTTCATACCGGGTGGGAAGGGGCAGCTCACCGACATGCTCGTCATCGCGGTCGTGGGGGTCGCCGGGATCCTCGCCGCGTTTGCGGGCGCGCAGGCGGTCATCCGGGCCCGCGGTGAGGAGGCCGACGGCCGCGCCGAGCTCGTGCTCGCGGCGCCGGTGACCCGCGCCGGGTGGCTCCTCGGTTACGTGCTCGTCGCGCTCGTGTCGGCTGCGGCGGTCGCGCTCGCCGCTGGGCTCGGCGCCGGCCTGTCGTTCGTCGCGGCGGGCGACCCCGACCGGTTCGGGTCGAGCCTGGCTGCCGGTGTCGCCCAGCTGCCGGCGGCGTTCGCCTTCACCGCCGTCACGGCGCTCGTCTTCGCTGTACTGCCGCGCCTCACCGTCGCCGCCGGATGGGGTCTCGTGTCGCTCGGCGCGTTCGTCGGCCAGTTCGGCGCGCTCGTGGGGCTGCCCGACGCCGTGCGCGACGCGAGCCCGTTCGCCCACACGCCTCAGGTGCCCGGCGCTGACGCCGACTGGGGTCCGGCGCTCGTGGTCACCGCCGTCTCGGTCGTAGTCGTGGCGATCTCGGTACTTGCCCTCCGCAGGCGACAATTGACTGCATGAGCGCACTGAAAGACGACCCCGTCGCGCAGGCGGTGAGCGCGCTCGCCGCCAACGGCTTCCCGCGCCTGCCGGCAAGCGTGCTCATGACGCTCATGACGAGCGAGGAGGGCGAGCTCACCGCGGAGGCGCTCGCCGAGCGCACGCAGTCGAGTCCCGCGGCGATCTCGGGGGCGGTGCGCTACCTCACGACGATCGGCATGGTCCGCCGTCACGTTCTGCCGGGCAGCCGCCGCTACGTCTACGAGCTGCCGGAGCATCCGTGGTACACCGTCTCGATCGGCAAGAACGAGCTCTACGGGGTCATCGTCGACCTCGCGCGCAGGGCGTCGGCGACGCTCGGACCGCGCGGTTCGGCGCAGATGGACGAGATGGCGGCCTTCTTCGAGTTCCTGCAGGCGCGACTGCCGCAGGTACTCGACGAGTGGAACGCCATGCGGGGTAGTCGCCCGAACTAGGCTTTCGGCATGAGTCTCGATAGTTCCCTCTCGTCAGGTATCGACCAGGAGGAGCTCGACTCCGCCATCCGCCCTCAGGACGACCTGTTCCGCCACGTCAATGGCAAGTGGATAGCCCGCACCGAGATCCCGAGTGACAAGGCCCGCTACGGCTCGTTCTACCTCCTCGCGGAGGAGGCGGAGAAGGCGGTTCGCGACATCATCATCGAGTCGCAGTCCGCGGCGCCCGGCACCGAGGGCCGCAAGGTCGGGGATCTGTACGCGAGCTTCCTCGATGAGGCCCGCGTCAACGCGCTCGGCGCGCAGCCCATTCAGCCGGCGCTCGCCGAAGCTGCAGCCGTCACCTCGATCGACTCGCTGCTGGAGACCCTGGGTCGCCTGGAGCGCGGCGGGGCGAGCGGATTCTTCCAGCTCTTCGTCGACAACGACCCGGGCGAGCCCGAGCGCTACCTCGTCTTCGTCGAGCAGGGCGGGCTCGGCCTGCCGGACGAGTCGTACTACCGCGAGGAGAAGTTCGCCGACATCCGTGAGAAGTACGTCGCGTACCTGGAACGGATGCTCACCCTCGCCGGTCTCGACGATGCCGCTGCTCGTGCCGCCCGGATCGTCGCCCTCGAGACCCAGATCGCCTCGCACCACTGGGACAACGTCGCGACGCGCGACAGCGAGAAGACCTACAACCCCATGGCGTGGTCTGCCGCGAACGCCCTCGTGGGCGACGTCGACCTCGACATCTGGCTGAACGCCCTCGGTGTGCCCGACAAGTCGTTCGCCGAGGTCGTCGTGCGCCAGCCCACCTTCATGACGGGCCTCGAGTCCGTGCTCCAGGAGGCAAACCTTCAGTCGTGGAAGGACTGGCTGGCCTGGCAGGTCATCCGCTCGAACGCCGCGTACCTCTCGCAGGACTTCGTGGACGCGAACTTCGACTTCTACGGCAAGACCCTCACGGGCACGCCCGAGCTGCGCGCCCGCTGGAAGCGCGGCGTCTCGCTCGTCGAGGGTGCGCTCGGCGAGGCCGTCGGCCGCATCTACGTCGAACGCCACTTCCCCGACGCGGCGAAGACCGCGATGGACGTGCTCGTTGCGAACCTCGTCGAGGCCTACCGCCAGTCGATCATCGCCCTCGACTGGATGACGGCAGACACCAAGACGCGGGCGCTCGACAAGCTCGACAAGTTCACGCCCAAGATCGGCTACCCGGTGAAGTGGCGCGACTACTCGTCGCTGTCGATCGACGCGACCGACCTGATCGGCAACGTGCGCGCGACGAGCGAGTACGAGTTCCAGCGCGAGCTCGGCAAGATCGGCAAGCCGTTGGACCGCGACGAGTGGTTCATGACCCCGCAGACGATCAACGCGTACTACAACCCGGGCTTCAACGAGATCGTGTTCCCCGCGGCCATCCTGCAGTTCCCGTTCTTCGACGAGACGAGGGATGCCGCGGCGAACTACGGCGCCATCGGCGCCGTCATCGGGCACGAGATCGGGCACGGGTTCGACGACCAGGGATCCAAGTACGACGGCGACGGCCGCCTCACCGACTGGTGGACGCCCGCCGACCGCGCGGCCTTCGAGGAGCGCACGAAGTCGCTCATCGCGCAGTACGACGCCCTCGCGCCGGCGCAGGTGCCCGACCACCACGTCAACGGCGCCCTCACCATCGGCGAGAACATCGGCGACCTGGGCGGCCTGAGCATCGCGTGGAAGGCGTACCTGCTCTCCCTCGCCGGCGCCGAGCCGCCCGTGATCGACGGGCTCACCGGGGCACAGCGGTTCTTCCTGTCGTGGGCGCAGGCGTGGCAGCTGAAAGCGCGGGATGAGGAGGTCATCCGTCTCATCTCGATCGACCCGCACTCGCCCAATGAGTTCAGATGCAACCAAATCGTCCGCAACATCGACGAGTTCTATGAGACATTTGCCGTAACCGAAACTGACTCTCTCTGGCTTGACCCGAAAGAACGCGTCACTATTTGGTAGAAACAGCCCGAATCCGTGAACGCAGCGAACGGGTGCGCGCCCCCAGGCCCGCCCGTCACGCTGGTGCTGGCGACGTCGCGAACTTCGCCAGCACCTTTGCCGCGCTCGGAAGGCTCGCCTATGAGGGCGCCCAGGTCTCGGCCAGCGCCGTCGACCTGAACTCGGGCAAGACGCTGCTCGCCATCGACGACCGCATCGTGCTGCCTACGGCGAGCATCGGCAAGATCCTCCTGCTCATCGAAGTCTCGGCACGACTGACCTCGCGCGACTTCTCGGGGTTCGGCATCCTCGACAAGACGCCGCGCGACGCCGTCGGCGACTCCGGCATCTGGCAGCACCTGCAGGCGCCGTCGCTGCCGGTCGCCGACCTCGCGACCCTCGTCGGCTCGACGAGCGACAACCTCGCGACCAACGTGCTGCTGCGCCAGGTGGGCCTCGCCGCGGTGCGCGCCCGAACCGAGTCGCTCGGCCTCATGCGGACCGCGCTCCTCGACCTCGTGCGCGACAGCAGGGGGCCGGATGACGCGCCGCAACTCTCCGTCGGTTCGACCGCCGAGCTGAGCTGGCTCTTCGGCGCGCTCGCCCGTAACGAGATCGTGGACTCCCTCACGAGCCAGCGCGTCATGGGCTGGCTCTCGCTCAACAGCGACCTGTCGATGGTCGCGAGCGCGTTCGGCCTCGACCCCCTCTCGCACCGGGGTACGGACCACGCGACCCTCCTCGTGAACAAGACGGGCACCGACATCGGGGTACGAGCCGAGGCCGGCGCCCTGCGCGGCGGTCGCCGTGCCGTGTCGTACGCCGTGTCCGTGCAGTTCAACGATGACGGGCTTGCGGCACGGATGCGCGTCCTCGACGCCATGCGCACCGTCGGCTACGACCTTCTCGAGTACGTTCACTGAAGGGGTACAGTCCCCCAAAGTGCGGACCCCCCTTATTGGGGTTTTGTCCGCATTAGGGGGGACACCCTAACCTGATCTTGCGCCGCTCCTGCCGAGCCCGAAACCCCTGCAGGAGATCCGAAACGGTGCAGTCGAGTACCCGAATTCACGATCGCGTCCCGAAACCGCGAGCGTCATACGGTTGTGCCCGAACTCCTTCCCCCTGGAGATCGACCGTGTTCAAGAAATTCCTTGCAGTAGCGTCCGCGCTGCTTATCGCCGGAGGCCTCGCCCTCGTTGCGGTGGCCGCCCCCGCGTCCGCGCACCACACAGACCTCACCGCGACCGCCGTGTGCAACACCGGCGGCGGGTGGGACATCACGTGGAGCGTGATGAACTCCGAGAACTTCGAGGGCAAGGTCACCTCGTCGAACAACGCGGCAGTTCCCGTAGGAACGATCCTCCCCGCGAACCCCAACTACTACGGCGCCGACAAGACGAAGTCCGTGCCGACCACGTACGTGCAGCACGTCACGACCAATGCGGCCGTCAACCTCGCGATCACGGTCAGCTGGTTCAAGACGAACAACACTCCGACCAACTCGCAGAACCTCACGTTCAGCACGTTCCCGGCCGACTGCGGACCGAAGGACGTCACCCCCGTCGCCCCCGACGTGGTCAAGGTCACCGACTGCGGCACGCAGGGCTCCGTCACTCCCGCAACGACCGAGGGCGTCGTGTACGCCGTCGCGTTCGAGCCGAAGACCGGTGACTACACGGTCACCGCGACGCCGGCCACGGGCTACTTCTTCAAGGGTGACGCAGACCAGGTCATCACCTTCACCGGCAACGTGGGCGTCACCTACGACTGCAACGTGAAGCCGCGACCGGTCGCCGTCGTGGGCGAGTGCGTCTACACGGCCGCCGGCACCGCCGGCGACCGCACGTTCTCGATCACCTTCGACAACACCCAGAGCAACAAGGCGGTGCTGTTCCAGGTGGTCGGCTACCCCGCGTACGACACCACCGTCGCCGCAGGCAAGAGCGTGACCGTCGACCTGCCGAACGCGCCCGCCGCCGGGGTCACCTACCAGGTGACCGCAGACAGCGCGACGTTCGACCTCGTCGCCAGCCCGTGCCCCCCGTACGACAAGCCGACGCCCAAGCAGCGCGACGAGTCGACGGCCCTCTACGACTGCACGGCGAACGACGCCACCGTCACGACCATCACCTACACGACCGACTACGCCTTCGACACCACGAAGCTCGAGTGGGTCGAGCAGGCCGAGGTCAAGGGCGCGCCGGTCATCAGTCACCGCCCGCTCACCGCAGCGGAGGTCTCGTCGGAGTGCGGTGTGAAGGTCAGCACCGACCCCAGCGCCTCGCAGTGCTTCATCACCGACCCCAACACCGCGCTCACGAGCTGGATCCAGGTCGGAATCGACCCGCGCGTCGTCTACACGATCACCAACACCGTGACCGGTGTCGTCACGACCCCCACCGCGCAGTACACGGCGGTCGACGCGGGCAAGTACATCGTCTCGGCGGTTGCCGCGACGGGCTACGAGCTGCAGCCGACGGCATCGCGTGCCTGGACGTTCTTCGTGCAGGACAACTCGAAGTGCGACCCGCCCACGCTGGCGATCGTGACCCCCACGGTCTCGCAGACGCCCGCCACCTGCACCTCGGCCGCGACCTACACGATCGGGGCCGTCACCCCCGGCACCGTGACCTGGACCGTCAACGGCACCCCTGCCGCTGCCGGTACCTACAAGGTCACGACGGCCGGTGACGTCACGCTCGTCGCCGCGCCGACCGACCCCAAGAACGGGCTCGACCCGGCCTGGGCGAACCCGACCGTACTGAAGTTCCCGGCCGCGAGCATCGGCTGCGAGCTCGAGACGCTGGCCTACACGGGCTCCGGCTCGATCGGCCAGCTGGGTCTCGCGGGCGGCATGGTCTTCATCGGCATCGGCGGCCTCTTCATCGCCCGCCGCAAGTGGACCGAGAGCAAGGTCGAGGCGGAGTAACACACCGCCTCACAGGGGAGGGAGGGCCTCGGTATTCGTACCGGGGCCTTCCCGCGTTTCCGGGGCGCGCGGGTCTACATTCGAGATCATGACGACGACGTCGATACCCGTTGCCCGTCCGCGATTCATCGCGCTCTACGCGATCGGGTACGTGGGGGCGTACGTCGCGCTCATCACTCCCGTCGTCACGACCCTCGCCCTCAAGGTCGCCGACCTCGACCCCGTCGGCAAGGAGACGAGCCTCGGGCTTATCGCCGCGCTCGGCGCCCTCGTCGCGATCTTCTCCAACCTCCTCACGGGCGCCGCGAGCGATCGCACCACGTCGCGCCTCGGCCGCCGCCGCCCGTGGATCATCGGTGGCGCCCTCGGCGGGGTCGGCGCCCTCGCCGTCATGGGCTACGCGCCCAACCTCGCGGTCGTCGCCGTGGGGTGGGCGCTCGCGCAACTCACCCTCAACATGGTGCTCGCCGCGCTGCAGGCGCTGCTGCCCGATCAGGTTCCCCTCGAGCAGCGCGCGCGGGTGAGTGCCGTGCTCGGCATCGCGCAGCAGGTCTCGCCCGTCGTCGGCATCGGCCTCGCCTACGGTGTGACCGGCCTCGGCATCGCCAACCAGATCCTCATCCCGGGCATCGTGGGCGCCGCACTCATGATCCTGCTGGCCGTCATGATCCGGGATGTGCCGCACGACGCGGTACCGCCGTTCTCGCTCGGGGCGTTCATCCGTGGCTTCGCGATACCGAAGGGCAAGCGCTACGACGTCGCGTGGACGTGGTTCGGCAGGTTCTTCGTCATCCTCGGGTTCGCCGTCTACACGACCTACCAGCCGTACTTCATCACCGACCGGCTCGGGGTCGCGGAAGCCGACCTCATCCTCCAGCAGCTCATCGCGCTGCTCATCTTCGCGGCGTCGCTCACCGTGAGCGCCGTGCTGTGCGGCCGCGCGTCAGACCGCACGGGCCGGCGCAAGCCGTTCGTCTTCGGGGCCGCGGCCATCGTCGCCGTCGCGCTGGCGATGCTCGCACTCACGGCTTCGCTGCCCGCCTTCTACGTCGCGGCGGTGGTGATGGGTGTCGGCATCGGCGCCTACTTCGCCGTCGACCTCGCGCTCATCACCGACGTGCTGCCCGACAAGGAGCACGCCGCGGCGAAAGACATGGGTATCTTCAACATCGCCAACTCGCTGCCCCAGTCGGTGGCGCCGGCGATGGCACCGCTGTTCCTCGCCATCGGTGGCGGCGGCAACTACACGGCGCTCTTCCTCGCCGGTGCGGTGCTGTCGTTGCTCGGTGCGGGGTTGATCGCACCGATCCGCGCCGTAAAGTAGCCGGATGCAGGACCTCACGCTCGAGCAGAAAGCCGCGCTCGTCGTCGGGGCCGGTTTCTGGAGCACCGTCGCGGTCGAGAGTGCGGGCATCCCCGCCGTCGTCATCACGGACGGACCCCACGGAGTGCGTCTGCAGCGCGCGGGCGGCGACGCGCTGGGTATCGGCGAGAGCGTTCCCGCCACCTGCTTCCCCCCGGCGGCGGGCCTCGCGTCGAGCTGGAACCCGGCGCTCGTCGAGCGGGTGGGTGTCGCGCTCGGCGAGGAATCCCGGGCGGAGGGTGTGGGCGTGCTGCTCGGCCCCGGCGTCAACATCAAGCGCTCGCCGCTGTGCGGGCGCAACTTCGAGTACTTCTCCGAGGACCCGCTGCTGAGCGGCGAGCTCGGCGCCGCGTGGGTGCGCGGCGTCCAGTCGCGCGGCGTCGGTGCGTCGCTCAAGCACTTCGCCGCGAACAACCAGGAGACCAACCGCATGACGGTCAGCGCGGAGGTGGACGAGCGCACGCTGCGCGAGATCTACCTGCCCGCGTTCGAGCGCGTGGTGACGCGCGAGCAGCCGTGGACGGTCATGTCCTCGTACAACCGCATCAACGGGGTCGCCGCCGCCGAGAACCACTGGCTGCTCACCGAGGTGCTGCGCGACGAGTGGGGATTCCGCGGGCTGGTCGTCTCCGACTGGGGAGCGGTCGAGCACCGCGTGCCCGCGCTCACGGCGGGGCTCGACCTCGAGATGCCCGGCCCGCAGGGCGACAGCGCGGCCGCCATCGTGGCCGCCGTGCGCTCGGGTGAGTTGCGCACCGAGGTGCTCGACAACGCCGTCCGGCGGGTGCGGGCGTTGGCCGAGCGCTCCCTGAGGCTCTCGAATGAGCTCGACGAACCCGACCCCCTTCGAGTGCCTCAGGGCGCGCACCACGCCCTCGCGCGCGAGGCCGCCGCCGAGTCGATGGTGCTGCTGCGCAACGAGGGCGCGCTCCTCCCCCTCGACACCGCGCAGGCGATCGGTGTCATCGGCGAGTTCGCCCGCACCCCGCGCATCCAGGGGGCCGGTTCGTCGCAGGTCAACGCCACGCGCGTCGACAGCGCACTCGAGTCGATCGGCGCCGTCGCGCCCGTCGAGTTCGCGCCCGGCTACAGCCTCGACCCCCGCGTCCACCCCGAGCCGCTCATCGCCGAGGCGGTCGCGGTCGCCGCCCGGTCCGATGCCGTGCTGCTGTTCGTGGGGCTGCCGGCGCGTGACGAGTCGGAGGGCTACGACCGCACGGACCTCGACCTGCCCGCGGCACAGGTGCGGCTCATCCGCGCCGTCGCCGCGGCCAACCCGCGCACGGCCGTCGTGCTCACCAACGGCGGAGTGGTGTCGCTCGAGCCGTGGCACGATTCCGTGCCCGCGATCGTGGAGGCGTGGCTGCTCGGCCAGGCCGGGGGCTCGGCGGTGGCCGACGTGCTGTTCGGGCGGGTCGCACCGTCGGGGCGGTTGGCGGAGAGCATCCCCCTGCGCCTGCAAGACACCCCGTCGTACCTGAACTTCCCGGGCGAGGGCGACACCGTGCGCTACGGCGAGGGCATCTTCGTCGGGTACCGCTACTACGAGACCGTCGACCTCCCGGTGCGCTACCCGTTCGGGCACGGCCTCACCTACACGACGTTCTCGTACACCGACCTCGAGGTGTCGGCAGACGGACGCACGGCGGCCGTCACCGTCACGAACACCGGCGACCGTGCCGGTCGTGAGGTCGTGCAGCTCTACGTGGCGGCCCCGGCGGGTGGCGTACCGGTGCCGAAACGGGAGCTCAAGGGCTTCGAGAAGATCTCCCTGGAGCCTTCTGAGGCGATCCGCGTGCATTTCGAGCTCGAAAATCGCGCTTTCAGCCACTGGGACGTCTCCAGGAAGGCCTGGGTGGTCGCCGGCGGGCGCTATTTCGTGGAAATCGGGCGCTCGGCGCACGACATCGTCGCCTCTGCGCCCGTGGAACTGGCACCACCGCGGCCGGAACGGCTCACCCTCGACTCGCGCGTGAGCGACTTCCTCGGGCATCCGGTCACCGGTCCGATCCTCGCGCGGGCCGCGGGCGGAGCCGAGGACGGCGAGAGCACCAACCTCCTGGGGATGGTCGCGTCGATGCCGATGCGGCGCCTCATGCGCTTCCCGGGCGTCGGCGAATCGTTCAAGCGGGTGGGCGTGCTCATCGCCCTGGCGAACAACCCGGTCGTCCGGGGTGTCGCGAGCCTCTTCCGTCGCCGCTAAGAAGTGCTGGTCACGGCGCTCTTCAGCGTGCCCGCGAGAACGCGAGTCGTTATGTATTGGACACGGTACAATTGACGTTGTACACCGTACAATTCATGGGATCAGTCGGGGCTTTCCGGCGCAGCACTGTGCGTCAGACTCAATGCACGCCGATGGCCGGAGCCACGGCGGGAGCGACGGCCGCCCCGGGCGCCTACCGGGCGCGGTACTCGCGGTCGAGGATCGCGTACACGCCGGTGTCGGCCCAGGCGCCCTTGAACTTGAGATCCTCGACGTAGTGCGCCTCTTCGCGCATGCCGAGGCGGTGGCACAGTGCGATCGAGGGGGAGTTGCGCGGGTCGAGTTCCGCGGTGACGCGGTGCGCGCGCATCCGGTCGAAGGCGAGCTCGAGCCCCGCCCGCGCCGCTTCGAACGCGTAGCCCTTGCCCTGATAGGCCGCGGTGAGCGCCCACCCGAGCTCGACGGTCTCGTTCTCCGCGCTCTTGAGCACGAAGTACAGGCAGCCGATCACTGTGCCGTTGAGGTCGAGCGCGAACTCGACGAAGTCGTCGTCGTTCTCGAGGTGGCGCGCGTCTTTGACCTTGTCGATGTGCTCCTGCACCTGCTGCGGCGAGCGGGGATCGTAGAGCTGGTAGCGCGTGACCTCCTCGTCAGACATCCAGGCGAGCACGTCGTCGAGGTCGGCGTCGACCATGAGCCGTAGGGTGAGCCGCTCGGTCGTGATGGGCTCGAAGTCCCAGGGGATCACGCCGTCTCCGCCTTGCGCTCGGCCTCCGCGGGTCGAACCCCGTGCAGGGCGTCGAGCCCCGCGACGAAGTCGGCGAGCCGGCCCTGCGCTGCCAGTTCGCGAGCGCGCACGGATGGCTCGTGCAGGAGCACCCCCGCCAAGTGGCGCAGCGCGGCTTCGGTCTCGTCCCCGGCGCCGCGCGACCGGGCGCGCGCGATCTCGGCGTCGAGGAGCTCGAACACGTGGGTGCGCAGCGCGACGATGGCGGGCTCCGCTGCGCTCGCGGCGGTGAACTCCGCCGCGGCGGTGCGCACCAGGTCGTGGGCCTTCTCGGAGAGCTGCTCCAGCGGGGCGTGCAGCCGCACCGTCTCGAGGTCGAGGAGCTCGACGCCCTCCACCTGGCCGACCGCCGGGTCGATGTTGCGGGGCAGGCCGAGGTCGATCACCAGACGGCGGTGCGTGCCGGTGAAGAGCTCGGGGCCGATCACCGTGTTGGCCGTGCACGCGATGACGACGTCGACATCGAACGAGTGGTCGTGCGTGAGACCGTGCTTCGCCGCGAAGGCCGGCCCGCGGCCCGTGCGGCTGAACACACGGATGTCGCGCGCGCCCTTGTCGCGCAGCGCGGCGACCGTGGTGGCCGCGTACTGCCCCGTACCGATGAGGAGCACCCGGGCATCGGCCCAGTCCCCCACGCGGCTCGAGGCCAGCTCGAGCGAGAGCCGGACGAGCGAGCGGCCCGCGCCCCCGATGGCGGTGAGGTTCTTCACGTCGCGGCTGGTGTGGGTGGCGCGCTGGAAGAGGCGCTCGAGGTCGCGGCTCGTCGTGCCCTCCCGCCGCGCACGGTCGAGAGCGCGGCCGACCTGGCCCGCGATCTCGTCCTCCCCCACGACGACGGACTCGAGTCCGCTCGTGACGGCGAACAGGTGCGCCGCGACATCCGGACCCTCGTGCACGGTGATGCCCGCGCGCAGTTCGGCGGCGGGGATGCCGCTCGCGTCGGAGAGCGTCGTGAGCATCGACTCGACGGCGACGGTGGTCGCGGCGGTGAGCGGCTCGTCGATGTCGAGGTACGCCTCGAACCTGTTGCACGTGGCGAGCACGACGGCACCGCTCACGAACGCGGTCGAGTCGACGAGTGCTGCTGTTGCCCCGGGAGCCACGAACGACAGCTGCTCGAGTAGCTCGAAGCTCGCGTTGCCATGGTTCGAGCTGAGGCACAGGAGCACGACCTAATGTTAACCCCGTGCCCCTGACCGCTGACCATCCGCTCCTCGACGGCCGCACCGGCACCTCCCCGCTCGTCCGCGCGTACCGCGGCGACCGCCCGGAGACGACCCCGGTGTGGTTCATGCGCCAGGCCGGCCGCTCCCTTCCGGAGTACCGCGAGCTGCGCGTGGGCAACGAGATGCTCGAGGCCTGCCTCACCCCCGAGCTCGCGGCGGAGATCACGCTGCAGCCCGTGCGCAGGCACAGGGTCGACGCCGCGATCTTCTTCAGCGACATCGTCATCCCCGCCAAGCTCGCGGGCGTGGAGGTCGAGATCGTGCCCGGTCGCGGTCCGGTCTTCGCCAACCCCATCCGCACGGCGACGGATGTCGCGGCGCTGCGCCCCCTCGACCCCGACTCCCTCGCACCGATCCGCGAGGCCGTCGCCCGCGCGGTCACCGAACTCGGCTCGACCCCCCTCATCGGATTCGCCGGAGCGCCCTTCACCCTCGCGTCGTACCTCGTCGAGGGCGGCCCGTCGAAGGACCAGCTGCGCACCCGCACCCTGATGTACACCGAGCCGCAGGTGTGGGCCAGCCTGCTCAACTGGTGCGCCGACATCGCGGGCGAGTTCCTCGTCGCCCAGGTGGAGGCCGGGGCATCCGCGATCCAGCTCTTCGACTCCTGGGTCGGCTCGCTGAGTGAGCAGCAGTACGTGCGCCGGGTGGCGCCGCACTCGAAGCGCGCACTGTCGCACCTGCGCGGGTTCGACGTGCCTAAGGTGCACTTCGGCCTCGGTGGCGGCGAGTTCCTCGGTGCGATGCACGGCATCGGCGCGGACGTCATGGGAGTGGACTGGCGCCTGCCCCTCGATGAGGCCGCCCGGCGCATCCCGGGCGTTCCCCTGCAGGGCAACATCGACCCCGCCCTGCTCGGTGCGCCGTGGCGCATTCTCGAGGCGCACGTGCGCGACGTGATGGAGCGCGGCGAGTCCGCCCCCGCGCACGTGGTGAACCTCGGCCACGGGGTTCCGCCGGAGACCGACCCCGACGTGCTCACGCGCATGGTCGAGCTGGTGCACGGTGGCCTCTAGCTATTCGGTCGTCGGCGGAGGCATCGGCGGGCTCGTTGTGGCCCGCAGGCTCGCGAAGGCGGGCCGGAGGGTCACGCTGCTCGAGGCATCCGGTCGATTGGGTGGCACCGTCGCGAGCCACATCGTGGGCGGCATCGATCTCGACGCGGGCGCCGAGAGCTTCGCGGCGCGCGGCGGCGTCGTCGAGTCACTCGCGCGCGAGATCGGTCTCGGGCCCGAGCTCGTCGCGCCCTCCGATGCGGGCGCGTGGCTCCAGCCCGTGCACGGACCGGCGGTGCGACTGCCCGCCACGAGCATCCTGGGAATCCCCGCAACTCCCCTCGCCCGCGACGTCATCGCGGTCGTCGGCCTGGGCGGTGCACTGCGCGCGCAGCTCGACGCCCTCCTGCCCTCGCTCGCCACCGCGCCGTCACTCACGCTCGGCATGCTCGTGCGCCGGCGCATGGGCTCAGCGGTGCTCGACAAGCTCGTGGCGCCCGTCGTGCACGGGGTGCACTCGGTGCATCCGGATGCCCTCCTCGCCGACCGCGCGGCCCCGGGCCTGCGCGCCGCCGTGCGGCACGAGGGCTCGCTCGCCGCTGCAGTGCGGTCGCTGCGCGAGGCCGCTCCCCCGGGATCCGCGGTGGCGGGAATCCGCGGCGGCGTGCACCGGCTCGTGACCGAGCTCGTCGCCGACCTCGAGACCTACGGGGTCGACGTGCAGCTCGGCAGGCGCGTGAGCTCGACCGCCGGCCTCGACGGCGAGGTCGTGCTGGCTGCGCCGCTGCGGCCCTCCGGTGGGAGGAAGGTCGTGCTCGTGACGCTCGTCGTCGAGGCACCGGAGCTCGACGGCGCACCCCGGGGCACCGGCGTGCTCGTCGCGCGGGGGGCGGCGGGCATCCGGGCCAGGGCGCTGACGCACTCGACCGCCAAGTGGGCTTGGCTGCGCGAGCGGGCGCACGGCCGCCATGTGCTGCGCCTGTCGTACGACGACGAGCCCGCCGACCTCGCCGCGGTGGCGCTGCAGGACGCCTCGGCGCTGCTCGGTGTGCGGCTGCCCGCACCCGTCGACCTCGCCCGCGTGGAGTGGACCCGCTCGCTCGAGGGTGCGGCCGATGTGGGCGAGTCGGTGGCCGGAACGGGCCTCGCGGGCATCGTCGCGCAGGCCGAGGCCAAGGCCGCGGAGCTGCTCGCGTGATCGAGCAGACGGTGCGCGGCGAAGACTGGTACGGCCGCGAGCTCGGGCGCGAGACCTTCGCGAACACCGAGTTCATCGACGTCGACTTCACCGAGTTGACGACGGCGGGCACGATCTTCCAGGAGTGCAGTTTCGTCAACATGAAGTTCAACGTGTCGAGCCACACCGACGCGGCGTTCGTGAACTGCACCTTCCGCGGCTGCAACTTCTTCGACGCCACGTTCACGCGGTGCAAGCTCACGGGCAGCTCGTTCCGCGAGTGCTCGTGGGACATCGTGAAGGTCGACGGGGGCAACTGGGGCTTCGTCTCGCTCGCGGGTGCGCGGCTCGGCGGGGCGGCCTTCGACGGGGTCACGCTGCGCGAGGCCGACCTCACCGGGGCGCGCTGCTCGGGTGCCTCGTTCCTCTCGTGCGACCTCTCCGGAGCGTCGGTGGCCAAGGCCGACTTCGACCTCGCCGACCTGCGCGGCAGCGACCTCTCCGCCTTCGACCCGGCGACGGTCTCGCTGCGGGGCGCGATCATCACCGAGCGGCAGGCGATCGTGATCGCGGGGGCGTTCGGGCTGCAGGTGCGCGAGGACTGACTCGGTCAACAACTCAGGCAGAATCTCGCCTGAAAGGCCCGTCGAGCGCTTGACCGAGCTCGCCCGCGTCGAATTTCCTGAGTTGTTGACGCCCTGCTCCCGGTCGGACTCCCAGCCGCCGTGGGGGAGGATAGAGCTATGAGCGACAGCGCTGAGACCCGGCCCGCGGCGGTTCCTGAGGCTCCCGAAGGTCTCGGCTACGCACTCTGGGCCGTGCTCCGCCGAGACCCGATCCGGCCGGTGGCGTCCGTCGACCTCGAGCCCGCCATCGCGGCGGTCGAGGGCGCGGGCGTGACCATCCGCGGCTTCTACGACGTCTCCGGCCTGCGGGCCGACGCCGACCTCATGATCTGGCTGCACGGCGACACCCCCGAGACGCTGCAGTGGGCCCTCCGCGAGCTGCGCCGCGCGCTGCCGACCCTGCTGCCGACGTGGAACGCGATGGGTGTGCACCGCGACGCCGAGTTCACCGCCAACCACCTGCCCGCGTTCATGCGCGGCGCCGAGCCCGAGCAGTGGCTCACGGTCTACCCGTTCGTGCGCTCGTACGAGTGGTACCTCCTGCCCGACGACGAGCGCCGGGCGATGCTCGGCCAGCACGGCCGCAAGGGCTCCGAGTACCGGCAGGTGCTGGCCAACACGGTCGCGAGCTTCGCGCTCGGCGACTACGAGTGGATCCTCGCGCTCGAAGCCCCCGAGCTGGTCGACCTGGTCGACCTCATGCGCCACCTGCGTCAGACGGATGCCCGCCGCCACGTGCGCGAGGAGATCCCGTTCTACGCCGGCCGCCGCATCGCCGCCGCCGAGGTCGCGGAGATCCTGAAGTGACGATCACGAACGGCCTCGTACCCGGAGCCACCCCCGCCGCCCAGCACGGCCCCGAGCACGTCGAGGAGCCCGTCGCCTACGACGCGATCCTGCTCGCGAGCTTCGGTGGGCCGGAAGGGCAGGACGACGTCATCCCATTCCTGCGCAACGTCACGCGCGGCCGTGGAATACCCGAGGAGCGCCTCGAGGAGGTCGCCCACCACTACCGCGCGTTCGGCGGCGTGAGCCCGATCAACGACCAGAACCGCGAGCTCAAGGCCGCGCTCGAGGCCGAGCTCGCCCGTCGCGGCGTCGACCTGCCCGTGCTGTGGGGCAACCGCAACTGGAACCCCTACGTGCGCGACGCCCTGACCGAGGCGCACGAGCGCGGCTTCACGACGCTCATCGCGATCGGCACCTCGGCCTACTCGTCGTACTCGAGCTGCCGCCAGTACCGCGAGGACTACGCGATGGCCCTTGCCGAGACCGGCCTCGAGGGCGTCATCCAGATCGACAAGGTTCGGCAGTTCTTCGACCACCCCGGGTTCGTCGAGCCCTTCATCGAGGGCGTGGCACAGGGGCTCACGGATGCGGCGGCGCAGGGCATCCGGCCGGAAGACACCCACGTGCTCTTCGCGACGCACTCGATCCCGACCGCCGATGCCGAGCGGAGTGGGCCGCAGGGCAACGCGTACCAGGCGCAGCACCTCGCGGTCGCCGAGGTGATCATGCTCGACCACCCGAGTGTCGGTTGGGATCTGGTGTACCAGTCGCGCAGCGGCCCGCCCACGCAGCCGTGGCTCGAGCCCGATATCAACGACCGCATCACCGAGCTGGCCGGCGCGGGCACGAAGGCCGTCGTCATCGTGCCGCTCGGCTTCATCTCCGACCACATGGAGGTGAAGTGGGATCTCGACACCGAGGCCCTCGAGACCGCTGAGGAGCACGGTGTCTTCGCCGTGCGCGTCCCCACGCCCGGCGTGCACGCGGCATTCGTGAGCGGGCTCGTGGACCTGGTGCTCGAGCGTCGCGACGGCGTCCCCACCGCGGAGCGCCCCGCCCTCACCGACCTCGGCCCCTGGTACGACGTGTGCCGCCCGGGCTGCTGCGAGAACGTGCGGCTCGGGTTCAAGCCTGCGCTCGCGGGGCTGCAGCCGTGACCGTTCAAGCTCAGGGGACGGTGCTGCGGATCGGCACCCGCGGCAGCGCCCTCGCGGTGGCCCAGACGAACACGATCGCGTCGGCCCTCGGCGCCAAGGGCGCGACCGTGGAGATCGTCACGATCTCGACGGAGGGCGACACCTCGACCGCCCCGCTCGCCGAGCTCGGTGGCACGGGCGTCTTCGCCACCGCGCTGCGCAACGCCCTGCTCGCCGGCACCGTGGACGTGGTCGTGCACTCGCTCAAAGACCTGCCCACGGCACCGCACCCCGGCCTGGTCATCGCCGCGATCCCCAAGCGCGCGGATGCCCGCGACGCGCTGTGCGCGCGGGACTCCCTGACGATGGACACGCTGCCGCCCGGCGCCCGCGTCGGTACGGGCTCGCCCCGACGGGTCGCGCAGCTGAGGGCCCGCCGGCCCGATCTCGAGGTCGTCGGCATCCGGGGCAATGTCGACACCCGCCTCGGGAAGGTCGCGTCGGGCGAGCTCGATGCCGTCGTGCTCGCGGCCGCTGGGCTCGAGCGGCTCGGCCGGCTCGACGCCATCACCGAGTTCCTCGGGATCGATGGCTGGCCCACGGCGCCCGGCCAGGGCGCGCTCGCGATCGAGGTGCGCGCGGGCGACGAGAAGCTCGTGGCCGCGCTCGACCACAAGACCACGCGCATCATCGTCGAGGCCGAGCGCCAGACCCTGGCGCTGCTCGAGGCCGGATGCTCCGCTCCGGTCGGCGCGCACGCGCTCATCGACGACGGAATGCTGTTCCTCTCGGCCCGGGTGTACACCCTGGACGGGACCGAGCGCCTCACGAGCTCGCACGCCCTCTACGTCGACGACGTGAAAGACCCGGCCGGCGACCTCGCCGTGCGCGTCTCGAACGAGCTGTTCGACCTGGGGGCACGGGAGTTGATGGCCCCTTCGAGTGCCTCAGGAGGGTCCTGATGGAACGCCCCCGCCGGCTCCGCCAGTCCCCCGCGATGCGCCGCCTCGTCGCGGAGACCCGGCTGCACCCGGCCGACCTGATCCTCCCGCTCTTCGTTCGGGAGGGGACCACGGAGGTCATCCCGCTCTCGTCGATGCCGGGGGTCGTGCAGCACTCGCTCGACTCGCTCAAGGGCGCGGTCGCGGAGGCAGCGGAGCTCGGGCTGGGCGGAGTCATGCTGTTCGGTGTGCCCGAGCACAAGGACGCCGTCGGCAGCGGTGCCACTGATCCGGACGGCATCCTGAACGTCGCAACGCGCGTCGCCGTCGCGGAGGCGGGAGACGCGCTCGTCGTGCAGACCGACCTGTGCCTCGACGAGTTCACCGACCACGGGCACTGCGGCGTTCTCGACTCGCGGGGGAGGGTCGACAACGACGCCTCGCTCGAGCGCTACCGGGAGATGGCGCTCGCGCAGGCCGCATCCGGCTCGCAGCTCCTCGGCCTCAGCGGCATGATGGACGGCCAGGTCGCCGCGGTGCGCGACGTGCTCGACAGCAACGACTTCGACGAAACCCCCATACTCGGTTACTCGGCCAAGTACGCCTCGGCGTTCTACGGGCCGTTCCGCGAGGCCGTGCAGTCCTCGCTCGTCGGCGACCGCAGGACGTACCAGCAGGATCCGGCCAACCGACGCGAGGGCACGCGCGAGCTGCTCCTCGACATCGAGGAGGGCGCCGACATCCTCATGGTCAAGCCCGCGATGAGCTACCTGGATGTGCTCGCCGACGCCGCGGCCCTCTCCCCCGTGCCGGTGTGGGCCTACCAGGTGTCTGGCGAGTACGCGATGATCGAGGCCGCCGCGGCCAACGGCTGGATCGACCGCAGCCGCGCTATCCACGAGTCCGTGGTCTCCATTCGGCGAGCGGGCGCCGACGCCGTGCTCACCTACTTCGCGGCCGAGATCGCACGGTCACTATGACCACCAACGACCAGGCCTTCGAGCGCGCCCGCGCCGTGCTGCCCGGCGGGGTCAACTCCCCCGTGCGGGCCTTCGGCTCGGTCGGCGGCTCCCCGCGGTCGATGGTGAGCGCGCGCGGTGCGTACGTCACCGACGTCGAGGGCACCGAGTACGTTGACCTCGTGAGCGCGTGGGGTCCGGCGATCCTGGGGCACGCGCATCCGGAGGTCATCGCCGCCGTGCAGGCCGCCGCCGCGAAGGGTCTCGGCTTCGGGGCGTCGACGCCCGGCGAGGCTGAGCTCGCCGAGGTCGTGCGCGACCGCGTGGGCCCACTCGTCGAGAAGGTGCGGCTCGTCTCGACCGGCACCGAGGCGACGATGACGGCGATCCGGCTCGCGCGCGGAGCCACCGGCCGCGACCTGCTCGTGAAGTTCGCCGGGCACTACCACGGGCACTCCGACGGGCTGCTCGCCGAGGGCGGTTCCGGCCTCGCGACGCTCGCCATCCCGGGTTCCGCGGGGGTGCCGGAGGCGATCGCGGCCCAGACGATCGTGATCCCCTACAACGACCTCGACGCCGTGCGCGAGGTGCTCGAGACGCGCGAGATCGCCGCGGTGATCGTCGAGGCCGCCGCGGCGAACATGGGCGTCGTGCCGCCCGACCCGGGCTTCAACGCCGAACTCACGCGGCTCGCGCACGAGCACGGCGCCCTCGTGATCCTCGACGAGGTGCTCACCGGCTTCCGAGTCTCCCCGGCCGGTTGGTGGGGCCTCGACACGTCGTACCTGCCCGATCTCGTCACGTACGGCAAGGTCATCGGCGGCGGCCTCCCCCTGGCGGCGCTCGGCGGTCGCGCCGAGATCATGGACCTGCTCGCCCCGCTCGGCCCGGTCTACCAGGCGGGCACGCTGAGCGGTAACCCGGTCGCGGTCGCGGCGGGCCTCGCGACCCTGCGACTCACGGATGCCGCGGTCTACGCGCACCTCGACGCGACGGCGGCCACGATCTCGGGCGCACTCTCCGATGCTCTGGCCGCGGAGGGCGTGGCGCACTCCGTCCAGCACGCAGGGAACCTGTTCTCGGTGTCGTTCCGCCACACCCCGCCGCGCGACTACGCGCAGGTCAAGGCGCAGGAGGCGTTCCGGTACCCGCCGTTCTTCCACGCCATGCTCGACGCCGGAGTCTCCCTCCCGCCGAGCGTGTTCGAGGCGTGGTTCGTGTCGGCGGCGCACGACTCGACGGTAGTGGGCCGGATCCTCGACGCGCTGCCCGCCGCGGCAGGCGCCGCGGCATCCGCCAAGGCTGGTTGAGTAGCGCGCCCTGGCGCGCGTATCGAAACCTCACCACCGGTTTCGATACGGCCGCGGGCGGCCTACTCAACCCGCATGCGCTGACGTATTCCGCGCTGGGCATGGATGCGCGAGGATGTACCTTAGTCGCGCCGACGCTGTCGCGTAACCCAAGAGTTCCTGTGAGGGCCGCGGTCTACTGTGGGAACCAGACGTCACGACGAAACGGAGAACACCGTGAAAGGCAAGATCCTGCTGGTGGTCGGAATCGGCATTGGCTACGTGCTCGGCACGCGCGCCGGCCGCGAGAAGTACGACCAGATGAAGGCCACCGCTCAGAAGCTGTGGAACGACCCGCGCGTGCAGAAGCAGGTGAACAACGCCGAGGAGTTCGTGAAGGACAAGGCCCCCGAGGTCGCGGAGTTCCTGTCGGACGGCGCGAAGAAGGTGGTATCGCAGGTGTCGGGTTCGAAGGCACCCGCGAAGAAGCCGGCGGCGTCGAAGACAACGACCGCGAAGTAGGCCGGCGATGACCGGCACCCCGGAGCCCGTGCAGCGACGCGGGCTGTTCAAGCTCATCGCCGACATCCCGAGCCTGCTCATGGACCTGGTCCGTGGGGAGATCGAGTCGTTCAAGCAGGAGCTGATCGGCAAGCTCAAGCTCGCCGGTGTCGGCATCGGGCTGCTCGTCGGCGCCGCGACGTTCCTGTTCTTCGCGCTGCTCGTGTTCCTGGCCGCGGCGGTCCTCGGCCTCGCCACGGTGCTGCCCGCCTGGGCGGCGGCGCTCATCGTCGGTGGCGGAATCCTCGTCATCGCCGTGATCCTCGCGCTCATCGGAATCTCGAGCCTGAAGAAGGGCGTGCCCCCGGCGCCCACCGAAACCATCAAGAGCATCAAGAAGGATGTCCGCGTGATCAAGGGCACCGGAAAGCGAGTCAACTCATGAGCGACACCTCCTCCCGCGTGGCCAGCGCGCGCGCCGATCTCGAAGCCACCCTCGACGCCATCGAGGACAAGCTCAACGTTCCCAAGCGGTTCGGCGAGCTCACCGACACCGTGAAGGCGTCGTACGAGAAGAACCCCCTGCCGTGGATCATCGGCGGTGTCGCGGCGGCCGTCGCCGTCGCCGGCATCGTCGCGTGGGCACTCCTCAGCGGGGACGACGAGTAGTTCTCGTCCCCGCGCACGTTAGCCAGTCGTGACCTCCTCGATTCGCGTCCTCCGGCGCGGTCGGGGAGGATAGGCACATGGCAGCCAAACCGCTCGGCGGTTGGCGCGTGCTCGTTCCCCGAGGCGGAAAGTGGGGGGACGGCGTCGCGGCAACCCTCCGGAGCTACGGCGCGATCCCGGTGATCGCGCCCATGATCAACTTCGCAAGCGCCGATGACGGTGCTGCCCTCGCGAACGCCCTGCACGAGCTCAAGGACGGTCAGTTCGACTGGCTCGTGGTCACGAGCGCGACCACCGTCGACGTCTTCGTCGGCCAGGGCGCGACGATTCCGGCAACCACCAAGGTGGCGGCAGTGGGCGAGACGACCGCCGCCGCCCTGACCCTCGCCGGCTACCGGGTCGACTTCGTGCCCGCGGGGGACAACTCGGCGCGGGGTCTCGTGAAGGAGTGGCCGCAGTCCGACATCCGCGGTCGCGTGCTCGTGCCGCAGTCCGACATCGCCGAGCCGAACCTCGTGTCGGGGCTCGGCAAGCTCGGCCTCGACGTGCAGTTCATCGCGGCGTACCGCACGGTGGGGGTACCCGTCGCGGAGCACGTCGTCGCGGACGTGGCATCCGGCCGCATCGGCGCTCTGCTCGTGAGCTCGGGCTCGGTCGCGCGGCAGATCGCCGCTCAGCTCGCTCCGCTGCCCGAGGGCACGCTCGTCGCGTGCATCGGCCCGCGCACGGCGTTCGACGCCCGCGCGGCGGGGCTCACGGTCGACCTCATCGCGGAGGACCGCTCCGCCGACTCGCTGGTGGCCGCGCTCGTCGAGTACGCGACCCGCGAGGACACCGCCTAGTTCAGCAGGGCGACGGTCAGGAAGATCACACCGATCAGCGGTGCGATGCCCTGGATCGCCGCCGAGCGCGCGAGCTTGGGCGACGAGGTCACCAGCACGAGCGCGGCGAGCACCATGCTGAGCGCCGAGAACAGCGCAATGGCCATGCCGGGCTGCTTGGCCCCCACGACGCCCATCAGCACGAGGCCGATTCCGACGCCGATGGCGAGGAACAGGTTGTAGAAGCCCTGGTTGAACGCCATGGGCCGCACGATGTCGGCCTCGGCCTGAGTCTTGAGCCCGAAGCGCTTCCACGTGGACGGCTTCGACCAGAGCACGCTCTCGAGGAAGAAGATGAGCACGTGGATCACCGCGGCGATGAAGACGAAGATCGATCCGATAATGGCGAAAACGGTCATGTTCGCCAGTGTGCCACTATCCGAACAGGATCGCTGCCTCGTCGTAGCGCGACTGCGGCACCGTGTTGAGCTTGCCGAGCGCGTCTTCGAAGGCGACGTGCGTGATCGAGGTGCCGCTGAGCGACACCATCCGGCCCCAGCGGCCGTGGATCACCGAGTCGACGGCGGCCATGCCGTACCGGGTGGCGAGCACGCGGTCGTATGCCGTCGGGGTTCCGCCGCGCTGGATGTGGCCGAGCGTCGTCGCGCGCGTCTCGATGCCGGTGCGGGCCTCGATCTCGGGCGCGAGCAGGTCGCCGATGCCGCCGAGGCGCGGGCGGCCGAACGCGTCGAGCCCGCGCTCCGAGTGCGCGTCGTCCATGGTGTCGAGCTTGAAGCCCTCGGCGACGACGACGAGCGGTGCCCGCCCGCGGTTGCGGGCCGACTGCACCCACTCGCAGATCTGCTCGATGCTCGTCTTCTGCTCGGGGATGAGGATCGCGTGCGCGCCCGCCGCCATGCCCGAGTGCAGGGCGATCCAGCCCACGTGCCTGCCCATGACCTCGGCCACCATGCACCTGCCGTGCGAGTCACCGGTGGTGCGCAGGCGGTCCATGGCGTCGGTGGCGATCTGCGTCGCGGTGTCGAAGCCGAAGGTGTAGTCGGTGGCGGACAGGTCGTTGTCGACGGTCTTCGGTACGCCCACGATCTTGATGCCGGCATCCGTCAGTCTCTTGGCTGCCGCGAGCGTGCCCTCGCCGCCGATGGCGATGAGGGAGTCGACGCCCAGGCGGTCCATGTTCGCCTTGACGACGTCGGCGCCGCCGTTGCCCTCGAAGGGGTTCGTGCGCGACGTACCGAGGATGGTGCCGCCCTGCTTGCCGATGCCCTGGATGTCTTTGCGCTCGAGGGGAATCACGTCACCCTCGACTACGCCGCGCCAGCCGTCGCGGAAGCCCACGAACTCCTGCTTGTAGATCTGGGTGCCCTTGAGCACAGCGCCGCGGATGACAGCGTTGAGCCCGGGGCAGTCGCCGCCGCTGGTGAGGATGCCGATTGCCATGAATCAATCATGGCGCATGCTGCAAATTCGATTCACCCGCGGCGTTTCATACGTATCTCGAACGACCTTGCGGCTACTAGAGTCATGCCGACGGACGCCAACGTGGAGTCCGCGAACTCTCATGGAGAAATCAATGACTGCAGCTGCCCCGGCCCCCGCCGCTCCCGCGACCGTTCCTGGCAAGGTTCTCGGGATCGTCTCCATCCTTCTCACCGTCCCGCTCGGCCTTTCGCTCATCGGCCTCATCCTGGGTATCGTCGCCCGCGGCCAGTCGAAGAAGGCCGGCTTCAAGAACACCCCCGCGACCGTGGGCATCGTCCTCGGCATCCTCGGCATCATCGCCACCGTCATCATCATCGTCGTGGTCGCCGGTGGCGCAGCGGCCCTCGCCGGCCAGTGCGCCGAGCTCGGCAGCGGCGTGCACGAGCTCGACAACGGTGTCACCATCACCTGCGGCTAACACCCCTCGTGCGAAGCGCCCCGGTCTTG
>CAIXMB010000097.1 GCA_903920435.1 uncultured Actinomycetes bacterium | reverse complement strand
TCGGGGCCGCCGATGTCGAAGGTGCGGTTGACGTCGGCCGGCAGCTCGGCTGCAGCGGCCAAGTAGTACAGCACGTCGCGGATCGCGATCGGCTGAATGAAGTTGCGCACCCACTTGGGCGCCGGCATGTACGGCAGCACCTCGGTGAGGTGCCTGATCATCTCGAACGACGCAGAGCCCGAGCCGATCACGACGCCCGCCTGGAACGCCGCGGTCGGCACGCCCGACGCGAGCAGGGTGCGCCCGACCAGCTCGCGGCTGCGCAGGTGGCGGCTCAGCTGGTCGACCGGCACGTCGGGGTGCAGGCCGCCCAGGTACACGATGCGCTTGACCCCCGCCGCGGCGGCGGCACGCGCCACGGTCCGCGCGGTCGTCTGCTCGGTGCGCTCGAAGTCGCCCTTCGCGCCCATGGCGTGCACGAGGTAGTAGACGACGTCGATGTCGTGCATCGCGCGGGCGACTGCCGCGGCATCCGTGAGATCGCCCGTGACGATGTCGACACCGGATGCCCAGGGCGCGTCGCGCAGCTTGAGCGGATCGCGCACCAGCACGCGCACCTCGTGCCCGGCTTCCGCGAGCCGGGGCGCCAGGCGCCCGCCGATGTAGCCGGTGGAGCCCGTGACGAGAATGCGCATCATCCCACGCTAGGCGTACGCGCCCGAATCGACCCGGGGGTTGCGCCGCCGCCCATCATCGTTCGTTGCCGCGCTTGTAATTGCCCGTTGACTTGGCGAGGACCAGTTGCTCCTGGGTCTCGTCGGCCGCGGCGAGCGCCTTGCGCAGCTTCGCCGCCGACGGCCCGCCGAGCGTCTGCACGACGCGACCGCCGCGGCTGATCATCAGCTCGCCCGACTTCGTCTCGCGCCAGCTGAACGGATCGTCGATGAGCCGCCCGCGGGCGTCGGCATCGCCCATCAGATGAGCGACTTGGTGTGCCAGACCGTCTTCGTCTCGGTGAACGCCACAATGCGCTCGAGCGAGGGCGCCGGCGCCCCGGTGACCGGGGGCAGCACCCGCTTGAGCGTGTCGGCGGCGATGACCTGGAGGTATACCCAGTCGAGGCCCTCGGCGCCGGCGAGGTCGAGCGCGTTCACGTCGGCGTGGCCCGCGAGCCAGGGGGCGATCTCCTTCGGCGATCCGGTGAGGATGTTGACCACCCCGCCGGGCACGTCGCTCGTGGCGAGCACCTCGGAGAGGTTGATCGCGGCGAGCGGGGCGGACTCGGACGCGACGACCACGACGGTGTTGCCCGCGAGGATCGCCGGCGCGACCACCGCGACGAGGCCCAGCAGCGACTCCCCGGACTGGGGCGCGACGATCGCGACGACGCCCGTGGGCTCCGGCGTCGAGAGGTTGAAGTACGGCCCGCTGACGGGGTTGCCGTTGCCGGCGACCTGAACGTACTTGTCGGCCCAGCCCGCGTACCAGACCCAGGCGTCGATGGCCGTGTCGACCTGCTTCGCGGCGGCGGCCTTGGTGAGGCCCTCGCTGCTGATGAGCTCCTCCGCGAACTGCTCGCGGCGGCCCTCGAGCAGCTCGGCGATGCGGTACAGCACCTGGCCGCGGTTGTAGCCGGTGGCGCCCGACCAGCCGGCGAGGGCAGCTCGGGCCGCCACGACGGCGTCACGCGCGTCCTTGCGGCTCGCGAGGGCGGCGTTCGCGAGGAACGCGCCCTTCTTCGAGAGCACTTCGTAGGTGCGGCCGCTCTCGCTGCGCGGGAACTTGCCGCCGATGTAGAGCTTGTAGGTCTTGGGTACTGCGAGGCGGGTCACTTGCTTGCACTCCATCCGGCTGATTCGAGGTAGGCGGCGAGGCCGTGACGGCCTCCCTCACGGCCGTAGCCGCTCTCCTTGTAGCCGCCGAAGGGCGACGCGGGGTCGAACCTGTTGAAGGTGTTCGCCCAGATGACGCCGGCGCGCAGTTGGTCGGCGACGGCGAGGATCTTCGAGCCCTTGTCGCTCCAGATGCCCGCCGAGAGGCCGTAGGGCGTGTTGTTCGCCTTGGCGATCGCCTCGGCGGGCGTGCGGAAGGTCAGCACGCTCAGCACGGGGCCGAACACCTCCTCGCGCGCGATGGTCGACGACGTCGAGACGTTGTCGAAGATCGTCGGCGCGAACCAGAAGCCCTTGTCGGGGATGACGCAGTCCGCGGTCCAGCGGTCGGCGCCCTCCTTCTCGCCGATGTCGCTCAGCTCGCGAATGCGGTCGAGCTGCTCGCGCGAGTTGATCGCGCCGATGTCGGTGTTCTTGTCGAGGGGGTCGCCCAGTCGCAGCGTCGAGAGGCGGGTCTTGAGCCGGTCGACGACCTCGTCGTGGATGTTCTCCTGCACGAGCAGTCGCGACCCGGCGCAGCACACGTGCCCCTGGTTGAAGAAGATCCCGTTGACGATGCCCTCGACCGCCTGGTCGATGGGCGCGTCGTCGAAGACGATGTTCGCGGCCTTGCCGCCGAGCTCGAGGGTCACCTTCTTGCCCGTGCCCGCCACCGACTTCGCGATCGCGCGGCCGACCGCCGTGGAGCCCGTGAAGGCGACCTTGTTGACGTCGGGGTGGTTGACGAGCGCCTGGCCCGTGTCGCCCGCGCCGGTGATGATGTTCACCACGCCGTCGGGCAGCTCGGCCTGCTGGAGGATCTCGGCGAAGATGAGCGCGCTCAGGGGCGTCGTCTCGGCGGGCTTGATGACCACGGTGTTGCCCGCGGCGAGCGCCGGAGCGACCTTCCACGCGAGCATGAGCAGCGGGAAGTTCCACGGGATCACCTGGGCGGCGACGCCGAGCGCGCGCGGGTTCGGTCCGAGGCCCGCGTAGTCGAGCTTGTCGGCCCAGCCGGCGTAGTAGAAGAACCACGCGGCGACGAGCGGCACGTCGACATCCCTCGACTCCTTGATGGGCTTGCCGTTGTCGAGGCTCTCGGCGACGGCGAGCTCGCGGGCGCGCTCCTGCACGAGCCGCGCGATGCGGAACAGGTACTTGCCGCGGTCGGCACCGCTGAGCTTCGACCAGGTGCGGTCGTACGCGCGGCGGGCCGCGGCGACGGCGGTATCGACATCTTTCGCGGAGGCGTTGGCGATCTCGGCGATCGTCTTCTCGGTGGCGGGCGAGATCGTCTGGAACGCCTTGCCGTGCCCCTTCACGAACGAGCCGTCGATGAAGAGCCCGTAGCTCTTCTGCAGGTGCAGGATGCTGGTCGACTCCGGCGCAGGGGCGTAATCGAGGAAGCTCGACTTCTTCACAATCTCGGTCATCTCAGTCAATCGTCACGTAGTCGGGGCCGGAGTAGCGGCCGGTGGTGAGCTTCTGGCGCTGCAGCAGCACGTCGTTGAGCAGCGAGGAGGCGCCGAAGCGGAACAGGTGCGGCTGCAGCCACTCCTCGCCCACGGTCTCGGCGACCGTCACGAGGTACTTGATGGCGTCCTTGGACGAGCGGATTCCACCAGCGGGCTTGACGCCGATGCGCTCGCCCGTGAGCTTGTGCCAGTCGCGCACGACCTCGAGCATGAGCAGCGTGACGGGCAGCGTCGCGGCGGGCGCGACCTTGCCGGTGGAGGTCTTGATGAAGTCGCCGCCGGCGAGGATCGAGAGCCACGACGCCTTGCGCACGTTGTCGTAGGTGTTGAGCTCGCCCGTCTCGAGGATGACCTTGAGGTGGGCGTAGGTGCCGTCTGCCCGGCGGCACGCCTCCTTGACCGCGACGATCTGGTCGAAGACGATGCCGTACTTGCCCGCGAGGAACGCGCCGCGGTCGATGACCATGTCGATCTCGTCGGCACCGTTCGCGACGGCGTCGGCGGTGTCGGCGAGCTTGACCGCCAGGGAAGCCCGCCCGCTCGGGAAGGCGGTCGCGACGGCGGCGACGTTGATGCCGTCATCCTTGCCGTTCGACCACGACGAGCCGAGCGCCTCGACGGCCGAGGGCACCATGTCGCCGTAGACGCACACCGCGGCGACGCGGGGCGTCGAGGGGTCTGACGGGTCGGGGTTCACGGCCTTCGCGACGAGCGAGCGCACCTTGCCGGGGGTGTCGGCACCCTCGAGGGTGGTGAGGTCGATGAGCTTGATGATCGTGTCGAGCGCCCACGCCTTGGAGGTGGTCTTGATCGAGCGCGTGCCGAGACCGGCCGCCCGCTGCTCGAGCCCCACGGCGTCGACGCCGGGGAGGCCCTCCAGGTGGAGCTTGAGGCTCTTCTCGGTGAGGTCTGCACCGATGAGGTCCATCGCCCGCTGGGCCGGAGCCAGCGCGGGTGGTGGCGTGACCAATGTTGTTGCGTTCACCCACCCACTCTACCGGCCAGCTAGTTTCTGACCCCGTGGCGGTAGACGATTCCCACCCAGACCACCACGGCCACGAACACCACGGAGAGCACCGCGAGCGCGATCCAGTTGCCGTCGATCGCGAGCACGATGGCGGCGGTGCCGACGGCGATGATGGCGGCGGCGATCTTAGCGGCCATCTTGAGGCGCAGTGCGCGGAGGGTCGCGGCATCCGTCTCACCGATGCGGCGCACCAGGTGGTCGGCCATGCCGTCGACCGAGGCGAACAGCGCGGCCGCGTAGGTGAGGGCGCAGCCGAGCATGCCCCAGGGGTTGATGCCCAAGTCGGGCGAGACGAGCGTCACGATGTCGGTCATGCGCCGAGGCTAGTCCTAGCCCGCGGAGTTCGCAGCCTCGTCGAGGTGCTGGCTCCACGCCTCGTGGCGATCGCGGTCCCAGTGCGCCCAGTCGACCGGATGCCCGTGCAGCAGGTCGTCCAGCTGGTCGAGGTTGGTCAGCCAATCGGCGCTCACCCGTGCCGCGAACGCGCTCTCGACCTCGACGTCCACGCGCAGGACCAGCCGCGTGCTCGTGCCGCGGCCGCCGCCCGGCACCTCCTCGAGCTCGAAGCGCAGGAGCCCCACGGTGGTGGTGTCGACGTGCAGCCGCTCGAGGGGCTGCAGCGCGGTGATGCGGCCGAGGGATTCGGGCTGCCCCACGCGGTTCACCCAGCGCAGGTTGTACTCGCCGCCCACGACGGGGTCGATGACCGCCTCGGCGAGCCAGCCGGAGACGAGGTCGGAGTCGAGCAGGGCGTCCCACACGATGACGGGCGCGAACTCGAAGTCACGCTCGAATACCAGCTCCAGACCACTCACACCCCCACTGTACGACGGCCCTGCGCTGGCCCGGCCCGCACTGGCCCGGCCCGCACTGGCCCGGCCCTATGCTGTCGGTGTGAGTTCCACCACCGCTCCCGCCCGCCGCAATCCGGTGCTCGTCGTCGTCGACCTGGTCGCCTCGGCCGCGCTCTTCCTGTTCGCGCTCGTCTTCGGCCTCTACGCCGTCGCGTTCGTCGTGCAGCTCAACGACATCGCCGGCACCTGCGGCAGCGGCTGCAACACCGGTCTGCTCACGGCGGTCGCCTACGGTCTTCTCACCGTCACGGTGCTCGGCTTCTTCCTCGGCTTCGGATTCGCCGTGGTGCGCGTCATCCGCAAGCGCTACACCTGGCCGTGGGCGGTCGGCACCCTCGTCGTGCTCATCGTCGGGTTCTACCTCGCGGCCTTCCTCGGCGGCCAGGCGGTCGCGGGAGCATGAGCGCGCTCGCCCTCGCGGTCGACCTCGGCGGCACCAAGATCGAGGCAGCGCTCGTCGATCCGGCGGGCGTCCTGCTTCCCGGCAGCCGCTTCCGTGCACCCACCGGCGGCGGGTCGTCGAGCGAGCAGCTCGTCGCGAGCGCCGACTCCGTAGTCACCCAGGCCCTCGCCACTCTCCCGGAGGGCTCGACCCTCGTCGGCGTGGGCATCGGCAGCGCCGGCCCGATCACCGTCGACCGCGGCCTCGTGTCGCCCCTCAACCTGCCGAGCTGGCGCGACTTCCCGCTCCGCGAGCACGTCGCGGCCCTCGTCGCCTCGCTTCACGGCTCCGCCGTTCCCACGGCACTGCGCATGGACGGCGAGTGCATCACCCTCGCCGAGCACTGGGTCGGCGCCGGCCAGGGCGTGGACAACCTCATGGGCATGGTCGTCTCGACCGGCATCGGCGGTGGCCTGATCCTCGGCGGCATGGCGGTGGCGGGTCCCACGGGCAACGCCGGGCACATCGGGCACGTGGAGGTCGGCGGTTTCGACGAGGCGTGCCTGTGCGGTGGCACCGGGTGCGTGGAGGCCGTGGCATCCGGCCCGCACACCGTGCGCTGGGCGCGCGGGCATGGCTGGGTGGGCGAGACCGGTGAGGATCTCGCGGCGAGCTACGCCGCGGGCGACCCGATAGCGATCGCGGCCGTACAGCGCTCGGCCCGGGCGATCGGCCAGGCCATCGCGTCGGCGACGGCGCTCGTCGATCTCGACGTGGTCGCCGTCGGCGGCGGCTTCTCGCACGTCGCCCCCGACCTGCTCGACATGGTGCGCGCGGCGATCGCCCAGCGCGCGGCGTTCCCCTTCGTCGCCAAGGTCAGGGTCATTGCGTCCGGCCTGTCGGGCGAGGGCCCGCTCATCGGCGCCGCGGCGCTCGTGCACCGCGCAGACCTGGTGAGCTAGCTAGTCCAGTTCGTCCTCGACGAACCCGGGCTTGGCGAGCATGACCGCGGAGACGAGGGTGAGCAGCGTGGTCGCGAGCAGGAACGCGAGCGGCACCGTCCAGCCGCCCGAGACGTCGTGCAGCACGCCGATGAGCAGCGGGCCCAGGGCGCCCAGCGCATAGGCGATGCCCTGCACGAAGCCGCTGAGGGCGATCGAGCCCTCGTGCGAGCGCGTGCGCAGGTTGATCAGCACGAGGCACAGCGGGAACACGATCGGCCCGGAACCGATGAGGAGCACCCACAGCCACGTGGCGGTGCCGGGCGCGAGCAGCAGGCCGGCGTAGCCCAGCACATAGCAGGCGACGGCGCCCGCGAACACCCAGCCGATGTTGGTGACGCGCGCGGCGAGCACCGGCGCGATGAGGCCCGCCGGGAGCCCGATGATGCCGAAGAGGGCGACGAGCGCGCCGGCCTGCGCGGGGGTGACTCCCGCGGTGTCGATGACGATCTCCGGCAGCCAGGCGAACAGCGCGTAGACGTTGAGGGCCGTCATCGCGAACGCGAGCGCGAGCGCTCGGGCCACGCGCGAGCGGGGCATCCGGCCGAGCAGTGCCTGCGAGACGACCGGCACGGCGCCGTCGGCCGCCACCGAGCGCCGGTGCTGCAGCAGCACGACGAGCCACGGGATGAGGGCGCCCACCGCCAGCAGCGCCCACGCACCGAGGGTCACCCGCCAGCCCGCCGACTGCGCGAGGGGGGCTGCGATGAGCGGCGGCACGGACGCGCTGATCGACATGAGGGTCACGTAGGTGCCGGTGAGAAGGGCGACCCGATCCGGGAAGTACTTCTTGATGATCGGCGGCAGCACGATGTTCGCGAAGCCCATGCCCGCGAGCGCGAAGACACTCCCGACCACCAGTACGGCGTAGTTCGGCGCGGCGGCGCGCAGCAGCGGGCCGACGATCATCGACGCACAGGCGAGCACCGTGGTGAGCTCGAGCCCGATGCGCCGGGCCACCACCGGCGCGATGAAGCCGGATGCCGCGAACGCGAGCGGGGCGAGCATGCCGAGCAGGCCGATCCCGATGCTGTCGAGCGGGATGTCCCCCGAGACGTACGACAGGATCGGCGACAGCACCGCCACCGCGGTGCGCAGGTTCAGGGCGAGCAGGACGATGCCGATGATGGCCGCGGCGCGACCCGCCCACAGCGGGCGCGGTGCGACGTCGGTCACGGTCGCGGCACGCCGAGCACCTCGCGGATGCGGAGCTCGTCGGCACCCATCTGCTCGGCGAGTGCGTCGGCGCCGGAGAACTTGCGCATGCCCCTGATGTACCGCACGAACGACAGCTCGGCGAGCTTGCCGTACAGCGCAAGCCCGACCTGGTCGATGGCGTGCGCCTCGACGGTCTTCTCGGGCACACCCTCGAAGGTCGGGTTGTTGCCGATCGACACGGCGGCCGGGTAGCGGACGCCGTCGACGGTCAACCAGGCCGCGTACACGCCGTCGGCGGGCACGAACCCCTCGACGACGGGCGAGAAGTTGGCGGTCGGGTAGCCGAGCGTGCGGCCCCGCTCGAGGCCGTGCACGACCTCGGCGCGGATCGTGGGCGGGGCCCCGAGGAGTTCGGCGGCGCCCTCGACATCGCCGGCGTCGAGCAGTTCGCGCACCCACGTGGACGAGACGCGGCGCTCACCCGTCGAGGCCACGTCGTCCATGACGACGACCTCGAAGCCGTGCTCGGCACCCAGCTCACGAAGCAGGTCGACCGTGCCGCTGCCCTTCGCCCCGAAACGGAAGTCGCGGCCCACGAGCACGGCGCGCGCGTGGAGCGCATCGACGAGGATGCGCGTGACGAACTCCTCGGGCGGCCGCTGGCTGAAGGCCCGGTCGAACGCAACGACGACTGCGGCGTCGAGCCCGGTGGACTCGAGCAGGTCGAGCTTCTGCGCGTTGCTCGTGAGGGGTGCCGGGCACGCTGCGGGGTTGAGCACGCTGAGCGGGTTGCGGTCGAACGTCAGCACCGTCGAGAGGAGGCCGCGCTGCCGGGCGAGTTCCTCGAGCCGCGCGATGACCGCGCGGTGGCCGGCGTGCACCCCGTCGAACTTGCCGATCGTGACCACGCTCGGCCCGAAGTCCGCGGGAACGGACTCGACTGACTCGTACCTGAGCATCAGACCGCCCGTGAGGGGCGACGGCGGTACAGCCACAGCATGCCGAGCACGGGCAGTACGAGGGGGATGAACACGTAGCCCATGCCGTAGTACGACCACACGGAGGCATGGGCGAAGAGCGCGGGGACGGCGACGCTCAGGGTGCCGACGGCGAGCACCCCGACGAACTCGAAGACGATGGTGGCCCACGCGACCCGGTACCAGGCGTCGCCTCGCTTGATAAGGGCGATGGTCGCGAGGATGTAGACGACCCCGGCGAGCGCCGAGAGCGTGTACGCGACCGGCGCCTCGTCGAACGACCTGATGATTTGGTACACCGACCGTGCCGTCGCGGCGAGCGCGAGGATGGCGTACACCACGATGAGGACGCGACCGACGCCGACGGCGCGCGTGGAGGCTGTGTTGGACATCGCCACAAAGCCTATGCGCGCTACGCGACCTGCACGAACCAGATCTGCCCCATGCGGTAGACCATGACGGCGATGGCGAGGCACGCGACCCCGAGCACCGCCGTGCTCCACCTGCCACGGTCGACGAGGGCCCAGATCACGGCCGCGGGCGGGAGCAGCACCGCCGAGACCAGGTAGATCCAGAATTCGAGCAGGTCGCCCGTGGGCGGGTTGCCCGCCAGCGGCGCGACGATGCTGATCACCACCTGCACCACGAGGAGCACCTCGAGGAGCGCGGTGGCCCCGAGCGTGTAGTCGCTCGGCTTGCGGCCCGCGAACCCGAGCACGAGCGCGAACAGGCCCGCGCCCACGGCGACGGCTATCTCGACGTACTGGAACCACGCGATCACGCGCCCACCTCCTGCGGGAAATTGACGAGCACGTGCGCCCGCCCCCCGACGTTCTCGACGAGCCCCACGAGCCTGCCGTCCGGGGCCACGGCAGCGAGCGTACCGCCACCCGTCTCGCCCAGGGCAATGCGCTTGCCGTGACCCAGGTCGGTGGCCTCACCGGCGGTCAGGTCGACGCGCTCGAACAGGCGCGTCGCGACGTCCGCGGGCGCGAGCATGCGGTCGGCGAGGTCGTCGGCGTCGAGCACGGATGCCGCGGCCACCGCGAAGGGACCGACGCGCGTGCGCCGCAGCGCCGTGAGGTGCCCGCCCACGCCGAGGGACTCCCCGAGGTCGCGAGCAAGGGCCCTGATGTACGTGCCGGAGGAGCACACCACGCGCACGTCGAGGTCGAGCCAGTCGTCCCCGGCGATCGAGATCCGCCGCATGGCCAGCACCTCGAATTCCGACACGGTGACCGGCCGTTCCGCGAGCACGACCTCCTCGCCCTCGCGCACGAGCGCATACGCGCGCTTGCCGTCGACCTTGATCGCGCTCACCGAGCTGGGGCGCTGCAGGATGGGGCCGGTGAGCGCTGCGATACCGGTCGCGATCGCGGCATCCGTGACGCCCTCGGGGCTCGTGTGCTCGCCCAGCTCGCCCTCGGCGTCGTCGGTGTTCGTGCCGGCGCCGAGTCGGATCGTGGCCGTGTACTCCTTGTCGAGCCCGACCACCCAGGTCAGCAGGCGTGTTGCGCCGTTGACTCCGAGCACGAGCAGGCCGGTCGCCATCGGGTCGAGCGTGCCGGCGTGGCCGACCCGGCGCGTGCCGATCGCGCGGCGCACGCGGGAGACCACGTCGTGGCTCGTGATGCCGTACGGCTTGTCGACGAGCAGCACGCCGCTGGTGGGATTGGCGGGCGGTTTCGCCATCAGGCGCTGGCCTGCTGCTTGCCGAACTCGAGCAGCACGTCGAGCTTCTGCGGCAGAGCGGTGCACAGCAGCTCGTTGGCGGCGGTGCTCGAGTCGAACTCCTCGCTCATGCGCAGCCCGACGAGGGTGTTGAGCAGCATTCCCCCCTCGAGGAAGCTCTGGGCCTCGGCCGGGGCGAGGCCGGCCTCGTCGCGCAGGAACTGGTAGACCTCGAGGAACCCCTCCCGCGCGCGCGGACCGATCACGGGGTCGCCGCCGAGCACGAAGGAGTGCATGAGCGAGAGCAGCAGCCCGCGCTGGCGCAGCAGCTCGACGTAGGCCGAGCCCAGTCGCGACTGCAGGTCGGCGCGGCTCTCCGCGATGACGGCGCGGAAGCTGACGAGGATGAACTGCAGCGCCCGCTCGATGACCTCGATGAACAGCTTCTCCTTGGTGCCGAACATGCGCACGACGTAGGGCTGGCTCACACCCGCCGCCCGTGCGATCTGGTCGGTGGTCGCCCCGTAGTAGCCGTACTGCCCGAAGACATCGGTCGCGGCCTGGAGGATCAGCTCGCGCCGATCCTCGGACTTCATGCGCGGAATCGGGTGGTGCGACTCGTCGTGCTTGCTCACGCTTGACAGGGTATCAGTCGATAACTAATGTGCGTAAGTAATCATTCAATAACCACCTGTCGATCCAAGACCGGAGCCTCCCCCATGACCCAGCTGCTCGAGGCTCCCGCCGCCACCGCGGCACGCCGCACAGTGCCCATCTGGCTCGCCATCATCGCCGCCTCGCTGCCGATGTTCATGTCGACCCTCGACAACCTCGTCATGACCAACGCGCTTCCGACCATCCGCGTCGACCTCGGCGCCTCGGTCGAGGAGTTGCAGTGGTTCGTCAACGCCTACACACTGAGCTTCGCGAGCTTCATCCTCATGGCGGCCGCCCTCGGCGACCGGTTCGGCCGCCGCACGGTGTTCGTCGGCGGCATCGTCGTCTTCACCCTCGCCTCCGTCTTCTCCGCGCTCAGCACCGAGCCGTGGATGCTCATCGTCGGGCGCGCGGTGCAGGGCTTCGGCGCCGCCGCGATCATGCCGCTCTCGCTCACGCTCCTCGTCGGATCGGTCTCGACCCGCATGCGGCCGCTCGCGATCGGCATCTGGGGCGGCATCTCGGGCCTGGGCGTCGCGCTCGGCCCGCTCATCGGCGGTGCCGTCGTGGAGGGCATCAGCTGGGAGGCCATCTTCTGGATCAACGTGCCCGTGGGCATCATCGCGGTACCCCTCGCCCTCGCGGCGCTGCCCAACACGTTCGGCGCGCGGGTGCGGGCCGACATCGTCGGCCTCCTGCTCGTCGCGATCGGCGTGCTCGCCCTGGTCTTCGGCATCGTGCGCGGCAACGACGCGGGGTGGGACAGCCTCGAGGTCATGGGGTCGCTCGGGCTCGGGGCAGTGCTCGTCGCCGCCTTCATCGCCTGGGAGTACCGCTCCCCCGCGCCCCTGCTGCCGCTTCGCCTGTTCCGCGACCGCAGCTTCTCGGTGGCCAACATCGTCGGCCTCACCTTCAGCTTCGGCATCTTCGGCGCGATCTTCATCCTCATCCAGTTCTTGCAGGTGGTGCAGGGCTACTCTCCGCTCGCCGCCGGCGTCGCGACCATGCCCTGGACGATGGCGCCCATGGTCGTCGCGCCGCTGGCCGGTCTCGTCGCCCCGCGCGTGGGCACGCGCCTGCTGATCGTCGTGGGGCTCGCCTTCGAGGCGGTCGCCATGGCCTGGCTCGGCCTGACGATGTCGGCGACCACCCCGTACCTCGAGATGCTGCCCGCGTTCCTCCTCGCCGGAGTCGGCATGGGGCTCGTGTTCGCACCGCTCTCCACGGCGGTGCTCGCGACCATGAAGCAGGACGACCACGCCAAGGCGAGCGGTACGAACTCCACCCTCCGCGAGATCGGCGTCGCGCTCGGCATCGCCGTGCTGACGGCCGTGTTCGTGGGTGCGGGCGGCTCGCTCACCCCCACCGGCTACGTGGATGCCGCGATCCCCGCGGTGTTCGTGGGGGCCGGCGCGCTCGGCCTCTCGGCGCTCATCGCCCTCGCCCTGCCGGCGGGGCGCGCACTGCGCACCTCCCGGGAGCAGGGCATCACCGCCTCTAGTATCTGAGCATGCGTATTGGCGTCGTCGGAGCGGGAGCTGTCGGCGGCGCCATTGCCGCGCTGCTCTCCCGCGTCGGCCACGAGGTCGAGGTCACGGCGCGCGGCGCGCACCTCGCGGCCATCCAGGAGCACGGCATCATCCTCACCGGGGCGTGGGGCGACTACCGCGCGCAGGTCGACGCCGCCGAGGAACTCACCCGGGGCGTCCAGCTGGTCATCATCGCCACCAAGGCGCAGGATGCGCCCGCAGCCATCCGGGACAACATCGCGGTGCTGCGGGGCATCCCCCTCGTGGTCATCCAGAACGGGCTGGACGCGATGGCGAACGCCAAGGCCGCCTCGCCGCGCTCCGACATCGTCGGCGGGCTCGCGACGTTCGCCTCGTCGTACCTCTCGCCGGGCACCATCACCGTCACCGCCGCCGGGCCGCTCTACCTGGGCGTGACCGCCTCCGACAGCGACGTGCCCGCACGCTACGCCGCGCGCATCCTCGCCGAGGCGCTGCCCACGAGCACGGTCGCGAACTTCGCCGGCGCGCAGTGGACCAAGCTCATCATCAACATGGTCAACGCCCTTCCGGCCATCACCGGCCTGAGCGTGCAGGAGGTGCTCAAGGACTCCGGCCTCAAGCGCATCCTCACCCGGAGCATGAAGGAGTGCGTGCGCACGGCGCTGGCGAGCCATGTGCACTTCGAGACCCTCCAGGGGCTCACCCACCGGCGGTTGCGCTGGTTCGCGGCGATGCCGCTGTGGGCCGCGGCGTCGCTGCCCGCGCTCATGGCGCGGCGCATGGGCGCCACCCCGAACCCCGGCTCCACCCTGCAGAGCATCAAGCGCGGGCAGACCACCGAGATCGATTACCTGAATGGCGCAGTAGTCCGCGCCGCACAGGCGATCGGTCGAACCGCGCCCGTGAACGCCGAGCTCGTGAAGCTCGTGCACGAGGTCGAGCGCACCAAGGCGTTCCTGACACCGGCGGAGGTCGCCCGCCGGGTCGGCTAGCCGCATGGCCGCCGAGCCGCATGGCCGCCTAGCAGCCGTCGGCGAAGACGCGACGCGGATGCTCCGGGTCGGTGTTGTCGACGATCGCCGAGGCGAGTGTGCGCGGCCCGACGTCGCGCAGGTAGATCGCCTGGCCCCCGGGATAGCGCGGGCTGAGCCCGGCGGCCCCATCCAGCACGAAGAGCCGTTTCGCGGCCGCCTCCTGGTCGGCCTCGAGCCAGATCGACCAGTTCCACAGGCCGCGCAGCTCCGGCCGGTGCAGGAACGCCCCATCGACGATGAGCGTCGCGTCCTGGGGGCCGGTCTTCCAGTCCGCCTCGATGGGCTGGTCGCGCTCGACGTCGAACGCCGCGGTGACGAAGCCGGCGCTGCCGCCCATCTTGAACGGGTCGATGAGCACCCGGCGGAACAGCGGGTAGTCGAAGGAGTCGCGGTAGTAGCCCTCCGCGGAGTCGACACCGCGCGCGTACCGCTCGGCCGCCGGGCGGTGGAACCGGTCGATTGACGCACGGAAGACCGCGTGGCCGCCGCGCCCGAGGCGCTCGGCGAGGTCGTCGGCGAACGGACGCTTGCCCGCGCCGTCGATGCCGTCGACAGCGAGCAGGGTGCGACCGCGGGCGTAGTTGTGCAGGAACTCGTCCGCGAGCGAGTCGAGGGTGTCGCGTTTGAGGGGCGTCCACTGGGCCATGGTGCCCAGTCTAGATTTGTCGGGTGGGCATGGCACGGGCGGTCAACGAATGGTTCGTCGCGAACCGCCGCGACCTGCCGTGGCGCGCCCCGGACTTCGGCGCGTGGGGAATCCTCGTGAGCGAGATCATGCTCCAGCAGACCCCGGTGGCGCGCGTGATCCCACGACTGGCACTGTGGCTCGAACGCTGGCCGACACCCGCCGACCTGGCGGCCTCTCCCCCGGGCGACGCCGTGCGCGCGTGGGAGCGCCTGGGCTACCCGCGCCGGGCGCTGCGCCTGCACGCCGCGGCCGTGGCGATCACCGAGCGGCACGGCGGCGTGGTGCCGCACGACGTCGACGAGCTGCTCGCCCTACCCGGGATCGGCGACTACACCGCGCGGGCCGTCGCGGCGTTCGCGTTCGGGCTGCGGCATCCGGTCGTCGACACGAACGTGCGGCGGGTCATCGCCCGCGCCGTGCTCGGCCAGGCCCTCCCCGGGCCGCCGTCGACCCGTCGCGACCTGGCCGCCATGGACGCGCTGCTGCCCCCGGCGCTCCCGGATGCCCGGCTCTTCAACGCCGCAATGATGGAGCTGGGCGCCATCGTGTGCACCGCCCGCTCGCCCCGGTGCCACGACTGCCCCATCGCCGACTCCTGCCGCTGGCGGGCGGAGGGCTATCCGTCCTACGAGGGACCGCGCGCCGCCGTGCAGGCGAGCTTCGCGGGCAGCGACCGCCAGGTGCGCGGCCTGATCATGGCCGAGCTGCGGGCCAGCGACATCCGGGTCACGGCGCAGGAGCTGGAGACCGTCTGGGCCGACGCCGTGCAGCGCGACCGCGCACTCGCGGGCCTCATCGCCGACGGGCTCGTGGTGCAGGTGGCTGGCGGCTACGAACTCCCGTAGCGCAGACTGGAGGGGTGCCGGAACTACCCGAAGTACAAGCGCTCGTGAGCGACCTGCGCACCCGGCTGTCCGGGCACACCGTCGACGCGCTGCAACTCATCTCGTTCGCCGCGCTCAAGACCTTCGACCCGCCCGTATCGGCGCTGCACGGCCTGCCCGTGACCTCGGTCGGTCGGCACGGCAAGTACCTCGACATAGGCATCGGTGAACTGCACCTGCTCATCCACCTGGCGCGGGCCGGATGGCTGCGCTGGCGCGACTCGGCCCCGAACCCGGTGCGTCCCGGCGGCAAGGGTCCGCTCGCCGCGCGCCTGGTGCTCGACGACGGCTCGGGGTTCGACCTCACCGAGGCGGGCACCAAGAAGTCGCTCGCGATCCACCTCGTGCGCGACCCCCTCGACGTGGAGCGGGTCGCCACCCTCGGCCCAGACCCGCTGGAGCCGGAGTTCACCGTCGACGTGCTCGCCGCGATCCTGGCGAAGCAGGGCAGGTCGCAGATCAAGGGCGTGCTGCGCAGCCAGACGATCATCGCGGGGATCGGGAACGCCTACTCCGACGAGATCCTGCACGCGGCGAAGATGTCGCCGTACAAGCCCGCGTCGATGACCGCCGACGAGGTGCAGCGCCTCTACGACGCGATTCAGGAGACGCTGCGCGCCGCGGTCGCGCGAGCGGACGGGCTGGCGGCATCCGAGCTGAAGGCCGAGAAGAAGACGAACCTGCAGGTGCACGGCCGCGCAGGGCTGGCGTGCCCCGTGTGCGGCGACACCGTGCGCCAGGTGAAGTTCGCCGACTCGACCCTCGAGTACTGCCCCACCTGCCAGACGGGCGGCAAGCCGCTCGCCGACCGGGTGCTGTCGAGGTTGCTGAAATAGGGCTGGTTGAGTAGCGCGCCCTAGCGCGCGTATCGAAACCGAGGTTGCTGAAACAAGGCCGGTTGAGTAGCGCGCCCTAGCGCGCGTATCGAAACCGAGGTTGCTGAAACAAGGCCGGTTGAGTAGCGCG
>CAIXMB010000096.1 GCA_903920435.1 uncultured Actinomycetes bacterium | reverse complement strand
GGCTTCAGGGCGATGGCGCGCACGAGGTCGTCGCCGAGGTGCTGGGCGACCTCGAGGGTGATCTCGGTCGACTCGGAGCCGATCGTGATCGTCGTCTTGAGGGCGTTGTAGATGCCGGGGATCGAGTCGTGCGGGAACTCGATGTCGACGACCGGGCCGGTGACGCGCGCGATGCGGCCGACTCCGGCGACGGCGGCCTTGGCGGCGGGAGCCTTCTTGGTAGCGGTAGCCATTGCTATCTCTCTTTCGGTAGCTATTACTTAGCCGAGCTCAGGGCGTCTGCGCCGCCCACGATCTCGGAAATCTGCTGGGTGATCTCGGACTGGCGGGCGTTGTTCGCCAGTCGGGTGTAGGTGGTGATGAGCTTGTCGGCGTTGTCGCTCGCCGACTTCATCGCCTTCTGGGTGGCCGCGTGCTTCGCCGCCGCCGACTGGAGCATGGCGTTGAACAGGCGGCTCTCGATGTAGACCGGCAGCAGCGCGTCGAGCACGTCGCCCACCTCGGGCTCGAACTCGTACAGCGGGAGGATCTCGTTGTCGCCGGGGGCGTCCACGCCCTCCACCACCTCGAGCGGCAGCAGGCGGACGACCTCGGGCACCTGCACCAGCATGCTCACGAAGCGGTTGTAGACGATGTGGATCTCGTCGACGCCGCCCTCGCTCGTGGGCTGCAGGAACTTGGCGACCACCGCATCGCCGATCTCCTTGGCGGTCTCGAACTCGGGCGCGTCGGTGCCGCCCGTCCAGATCTGCTCGGAGTCGCGCTTGCGGAAGGCGAAGTAGCCAGCGGCCTTACGACCGACGAGGTAGTAGACGACCTCGCGGCCCTGGCCCTGCAGGCGAGCGGCGAGCTCCCCCGCCTCGCGCAGCACGTTCGTGTTGAACGCACCGGCAAGACCGCGGTCTGACGAGAAGATGACGATCGCAGCGCGCTCGATCTTCTCCGGCTCCGTGGTCAGCACGTGGTCGACGTTCGAGAACGTCGCCACGGCCGAGACGGCGCGCGTGACGGCGCGCGAGTACGGCCCGGAGGCCGCCACCCGCTGCTGCGCCTTCTGGATGCGCGATGCGGAGATGAGCTCCATGGCCCGAGTGATCTTCTTGGTCGTCTGGGCAGACTTGATCTTCTGCCGGTAGACCCGAAGTTGCGCTCCCATGTGCTTTGTCCTAGTCCCTAGCTACTTGCGCTTGCCCTTGACGATCTTCTCCTGCTCGATGGCCTCGGGCTCGATCTCCTCGAACACCTCGGTACCGGCGGAGAGGAGGGGCTTGCCCTCGCCCGTCTGGAATTCGAGCTTGAACTTGTCGACCGCGGCGTCGAGCGCGGCGATCGTGTCCTTGTCGAGCACGTTCGTCTCGCGCAGGGTGTCGAGCACCTTGGTGTTGCGCGCGAGGTAGTCGTGCAGTTCGGCCTCGAAGCGCAGGATGTCTTCGACCGGCACCTCGTCGAGCTTGCCGTTGGTGCCCGACCAGATCGAGACGACCTGCTTCTCGACGGGGAACGGCGAGTACTGCGGCTGGCGCAGCAGCTCGGTCAGACGGGCGCCGCGCGCGAGCTGGCGGCGGCTCGTGGCGTCGAGGTCGGAGGCGAACATCGCGAACGCCTCGAGCGAGCGGTACTGGGCGAGCTCGAGCTTGAGCGTTCCCGAGACCGACTTGATCGACTTCACCTGGGCGTCACCACCGACGCGCGACACCGAGATGCCGACGTCGACTGCGGGGCGCTGGTTGGCGTTGAACAGGTCGGACTGCAGGAAGATCTGTCCGTCGGTGATCGAGATCACGTTGGTCGGGATGTACGCCGAGACGTCGTTCGCCTTGGTCTCGATGATCGGCAGGCCGGTCATCGAGCCGGCGCCGAGCTCGTCGGAGAGCTTGGCGCAGCGCTCCAGCAGGCGGGAGTGCAGGTAGAACACGTCGCCGGGATAAGCTTCGCGGCCGGAGGGGCGTTTCAGAATGAGCGAGATTTGGCGGTAGGCGACAGCGTGCTTCGAGAGATCGTCGTAAACGATGAGTGCATCCATGCCGTTTTCCATAAACCACTCGCCGATGGCGGCGCCGGAGAACGGAGCGAGGTATTGGTTGGCGGCGTTGTCAGCGGCGGGTGCGGCGACGATCACAGTGAACTCGAGCGCGCCGGCGGCCTCAAGGGCGGCAATGGT
>CAIXMB010000095.1 GCA_903920435.1 uncultured Actinomycetes bacterium | reverse complement strand
GTAGAGGTGGATCTGCGACGGGTCGACCTCGAGGAGGGCGACGACGCTGGTGTTGCGGCTGATCTGCTCGGCGAGCATCTTGTCGAGCAGGGGGTCGCGGGCATCGATGATGTCGTCACCGAGCAGCACGGCGAAGGGTTCGTGGCCGACGTGCATGCGGGAACGCAACACCGCGTGGCCGAGGCCGCGCGGGTCGCCCTGGCGCACGTAGTGCATGTCGGCGAGGTCGTTGGAGTACTCGACCTTCTCGAGGCGGTCGAGGTCGCCCTTCTGCTCGAGGGTCGCCTCGAGCTCGGTCACCCGGTCGAAGTGGTTCTCGAGGGCGTTCTTGTTGCGGCCGGTGATCATCAGCACGTCGGTGAGGCCGGCGGCAACCGCCTCCTCCACCACGTACTGGATAGCCGGCTTGTCGACGACGGGCAGCATCTCCTTGGGCATCGCCTTCGTCGCGGGAAGGAACCGCGTGCCCAGACCCGCTGCGGGGATCACCGCTTTCGTAATGCGAAACGCCATAGGGACAGGCTACTTGGCCCACCGCCGTAGAATCGGAACCATGGCGGACGAGGTCGCTCACCAAAAACGTGCACTGCGCGCTGAACTCCGCGAGCGCCGTCGCATCACGACGCCGCGCGAGCGCGCTATCGCCGACGAGGCCATCACCCAGAATCTCATCGACCTCACGAGCGACGTCGGGGCGCGCTCGGTGGCTGCCTACCTCTCGCTGCCCGAGGAGCCCGGCACACGTGAGTTCGTCGCGTGGGCGTGCGAGCAGGGCATCCGGGTGCTGCTGCCGGTGTCGCGCATCGACGGCCTGCTCGACTGGGCGCCGTACGACGGCTCCGGTGAGGAGCTCGACCCGCTCGGCATGCCCGCCCCCACGTCAGAGCTGCTCGGCCCGATCGCGATCAACAGCGTCGACCTGATCATCGTGCCCGCGGCATCCGTCGACCGCACGGGCATGCGCATGGGGTGGGGCCGTGGGTACTTCGACAAGACCCTCGGATCGATGGAGAACTGCCCCCCGGTCTATGCTGTGATCTTCGACCATGAGTTGGTCGACAGCGTGCCGAGTGAACGGCACGACCAGCGCGTCGACGGAGTGGTCACACCCTCCGGCATCGTCGCCTTCTAGTTTTTCGTTAGGACTCTCGTGCCCACCTACTCCTACCGCTGCACCGAGTGCAGCAACGCCTTCGACATCGTGCAGGCCTTCACGGATGACACGCTCACCGTGTGCCCGACCTGCGGCGGCCCTCTGCGCAAGCTGTTCAACACCGTCGGGGTGACCTTCAACGGCTCCGGCTTCTACCGCACGGACTCCCGCGCTGCCGCGCCCGCAGCCCCCGCCGCCGCGGCCCCTGCTCCGTCGACCTCCGCGTCATCCTCCTCCGGCAGTTCTGACAGTTAGGAGAGCGTCATGCTCAAGGGCTTCAAGCAGTTCATCCTGCGCGGCAACGTCATCGACCTGGCCGTCGCCGTCGTCATCGGCGCCGCGTTCACGAACGTCGTCAACGCGCTGGTGAACAACGTCTTCAACCCCGCCCTGGGCGCGCTCTTCAACGCCGAGTCGCTGAACGAGGCCCTGCCGGTCACGATCCCGACGACCTCGGGCGGCGAGGCCACCATGTTCTTCGGTGCCGTCATCGGCGCCGTCATCCAGTTCCTGCTCGTCGCGCTCGTGGTGTACTTCGCGATCATCGTGCCGATCAACTACCTGTCGAAGCTCAGCTTCAAGAAGAAGGAGGCGGGCGTCGTCGACGAGAAGCCCGCTCCCCCGACCGAGCTCGAGCTGCTCGCCGACATCCGCGACCTGCTCGCGAAGCGCGACGCGCAGTAGCGGTCTTCTCAGCCCCAGTGCGGCGGCTTGTCGCCCTTGAGGCGCTCGTCGTTCTCGGTCGACGCGTGGCGCGGCGGCTCCGGCGCGGGGGTCGGGTCTGAGCCGGCGGGCGGCTCGGTGGTCACCCGGCGGTGCTTGCCGCGGCCCGCGGGCACATCGTCGGGCACGTCGGCGCGGTGAGCCGGTTCCGAGGGCACGAACACCTGGCTCTCGGGGGCGTCGGCGTGGTCAGGCACCGTGCGGGGCCGGCTCCGCCACGGGGATCACCGAGATCGGTTCCGTCACCGGGGCTGCGTCGGCGCCGAGCATGACGGCTACCTTGGCTGCGACGGCGTCGGGGTCGCTGAACAGTTCGAAGGCGTGCACGCGCAGGTAGTGCCATCCGAGTCGGCGCAGTAGTTCGGGGCGCAGGCGGATCGACTCGCGCAGCGACGTGCGGTGCAGCACGGTGTCGGTCTCGATGGCAATACACATGCCGCCGCGGGATGCCACGAGCCCGAGCTTGCCGCGATGCCCGAGCGCCACGTTCAGCCCGCGGGCGGCGAGGCGCTGTGCGAGGTCGACGAGCATGGGCTCGCTGTCGTCGGGCACCGGGAGGGCCGCCTGGCGCGCGCCCACCTCCGAGAGGATCTCGGCGAGGGCGACGGCGCCGTGCTGCATGCGGCCGTCGTCGAGGTCGGCGGGTTCGAACGACGAGACGATGACCATCGATCGCCGCGCGCGCGTCATGGCGACCGCGAGGAGGCGCTCGCCGCCGGGCTCGCCGAGGGCGCCGAAGTCGGAGAGCACGCGGCCGTGCGGAGTGCGGCCGTAGCCGATGGAGAAGATCACGCGGTCGCGGCTCTGCGCCACGGCCTGCTCGATGGTGGTCACCGTGAAGGGCTCGGGGCGGTCGTTCGTGACGAAGTCGAGAAGTTCGGGCTGGGTGGCGGCGAGGTTGAGCACGGCCTGCATGACGTCGACGGCGTGCTTCTCGGAGGCCGTGATCACCATGAGCGACTCGTGCGGCTTCTTCGTGGCGTGGTCGAGCACCAGGTCGACGACGCGCTCGACCTCGGCGATCGGGCTCTCGACCGCGCCTGAGTCGGGGTCGGGCATGCCCTGGCCGTCGGCGACGTAGTCGAGGGCGAGGCTGCCGTGGCCGAGGAACGAGCCGGCCCACGGCAGCGACTCGATACGGCCGCCGTAGAAGCGGCGGTTGACGAGCTCTGCGAGGTCCTCGCCGCCCGGGCGGTAGGAACGGGTGAGGGTGAGCGTGGGCAGCAGTTCGCCCAGGCGCGCGAGGGCGGAGTTCGCGTGCAGCTCGTCGCGCGAGTCATCCGTGGAGAATGCGACGGAGAGGGTCGGGTCGCTCACGGCGATCTCGAACGGCGCGGGGGTCTGCGTCACCGGGTCGCCGAACGCGACGACCTGCTTGGCGCGGCGGATGGCGCCCGCGTTCTCGGCGATCGTGGTGGCACCGGCGTCGACGAGGATGACCGTGTCGAACGGCATCGTGTCGACGATCTCGTCGACCTCGTACGGGGTGGTGAGCCACACCGGTGCAACGGTGCGGGAGAGGTGCGGTGCCGTCGTCTGCAGGTCGAAGGCGGTGATGCCCTCCCGTGCGAGCAGGCGCTTGAGCAGTGTCGCCTCGTCGGGCCAGTCGACGAGCCCGATCTTCCAGTTCTCGGCGAGCTGCCAGCTCAGCAGCTGGGCGTTGCCCGCGGCGTGCGCCTCGTCGACGAGCTTGAAGTCGGCCTCGAGCCGGTCAAGCACCGAGGTGTTGGCGTTGAGGAGCGCGCGATCGGCTTCGAGCATGCCCTCGAGAGCGGACTTCCACCACGACAGCTCGAGCTCCGCGGCCACCTCCGACTCGGGGATGTGCCGGCGCGCGAGGTCGTCGATGAGCGGGTCGAGGTCGAGCTCGCGGAGGTTCGACATGAGCGCCGTGCGCTCCTGCAGGTTGTGCAGCACGTCGGACTCGGCGGCGAGCCCCGCGATCTTCTCGATGAGGAACGGCACGGGCATCGCACTCAGCGACGTCTCGCGCGAGTTCAGGCCGAGGGGGCCGTCGAGGGCGCCGAGATCCTGCGATACGAGCGCGTAGGCCTGCTGCACCTCGCCGATGCCCACGGGCACCTCGGGCGTCGCGCCCTCGGCGACGAAGCGGTGCCAGAGCACGCGCTGCTGCTGGATGCGCACGAGGGCCGCGTTGAGGTCGCCCACGCGCACGCCGGGGCGCACGTACTCCATCGCGAGCTTCTTCAGGCGCCGGCGGTCGCCGCCCGACATGTCGGGGAAGTCGCGCTTGGGCGCCGTCGCGGCGATGAGCTCGGTGATCGACCTGTCGAACACCATCGGCAGGAATCTGTCGAGCGTGTCGCGCAGGTCGACGAGCAGGCGCAGGTAGATGCCCAGTTCCGCGAGGTTCTGGAACGGCCGCATGTGCGTGCCCGCGATGAGCTGCAGGCCCGACTCGACGAGCTTCGGCAGGTTCTCGTTGAGGCGCTTCGCGATCTCGTGGGCCCGCAGGGCCTCCTCGCCGCTCGCGAACTGCGCACCGTACCAGGGCGAGTCGCCCGGGCCGTACTTGAACTCGCCGAGCTGGGCTGCCGCGACCATGACCTCGGTCGCGCGAGTGCGGTCGGCGGCGAGCCGCTCCACGGTGCCGCGCGAGAGCCGCGCGGTGGTCGACGGCGGGTTCGGCAGCAGCTGCAGGCGGCTCAGCTCGGTGACGCAGTCGAGCACGGAGATGCCGAGGGCGGGGTCGCGCTTGGCGAGCCCGCTACGGTAGTCGAGCAGAACCTTGCGCAGGCGCACGAGCGCGTCGTCGACCTCGCCCACGAGCGGCTGCTTGGCCTTCTCGCTGCGGGAGATCGAGCGGATGATGTCGCGCCGCAACGTGCGCGGCGACACCGCGAGCCCGGGCAGGCCGATGTCGCCCAGCCGGTCGGAGATCGACTGCAGGGATGCCCGCCGCGCCGAGGCCACGAGCACCCTCTTGTTCTGCGCGACCAGAGTGCCGATGGCATTGACGATCGTCTGGGTTCCCCCGGTGCCGGGCAGCGTCTTCACGACGAGGGAGTTGCCCGCGGTGATCTGCGCGATCACGTTCTCCTGCTCGGAGTCGGCGTCGAGGAGCAGGCTGTCGGTCTGCGGCGCGCGCTCGTCCGAGGGCACGGACTGCACGGGCGCGTAGCCCTCCTCCACGGTCCAGCGGGCCGCGGTGTTGCCGGCGATGGCGTCGAGCACGGGGTGCTCGAGGTTCGCGGCATCCCTCACGAGGCCCGTCGCGACGTCGGCGAACGACGACACCACCAGACGCGGGCTGACCATGAACGCGTCGAGGTGCGAGGTGAGTCCGCGCAGGCGGTCGATCACCGGGTTGGGCTTGAAGGTGCCGTCGTCGTCGGTGAGGGCGACGAAGGCGTCGGCGTCGAGGCGCAGCTGGAACTGCTCGTCGAGGGCCGCGGCGAGCGCGGGGTTGAGGAACGCCGCACCGCGCAGCTTGACCTCGAAGTCGCGCCCGTGCCGGCGGATGGCGAGCGGCCGCAGCAGGATCGGGGCGCGGTACTCGCCGATGCCGTGGCGCCACTCCGCCATGCCGATACCGAGGTGGATGGCGTCGATGCCGCGCGCACTCTGCAGCTCGAGGCCCTTCGCGGCGATCGCGCCCGCGGCGATCTTCGCGGCGCGCAGTGCCACGTCGTCGCGGATGAGATTGGAGAGCAGTGTCGTCTTGCCGGTGATGAACTGCGCGAGCCCACCGGGGTGGGTGGTCGAGAGCTCGATGCGGGTGCGGGGCGAGTCGACGAAGTGCAGGAGCGGCGAACGGCCGCCGACGGCCTCCAACTCGGCGCGCCACTGCGACCACACGGGTTCGGCCACGTTGCCGGGGAGCACACCGGGTTCGGCGAGCGAGATCGCGTGCGGCGCGGTCACCTGAATCTGGGCGTGCGCAGCGGGGGCTTCAGGCTCGACGAGGTCGGGCTCGACCGTGAAGTCCTCTGAGTGTCTGTCCGCGCGCCGCACACCGCCACCTTAAGGTCGCCGCGCGGAGAAACCCCGCAGGTGCCGCCGAGTTTCGCGGAACCGCGCGGCCGTACACTGGGGCCTCATGGACGTCGTCACGGGCATTGCCGTCGCGGTGATCACCGCCGTCGTACTCGTGGGGGCCCTCGTCGCCACGGGTTTCGCACTCCTCTTCCGCCGCCGCGGCGACCGCGGCATCACCCCCTCCGGCCCGAACACTCTCGAGGCGCTCGGCACCCGCGCGTCGAGCCTGCTCGTGCGTATGGACGACGCCGTGCGCGAGGCCGACGAGGAACTCGGCTACGCGATCGCCCAGTTCGGGGCCGACCGGGCGCGCGGCTACGGCGAGACGCTCGCCGCCGCGCGCGGCAAAGTCGCCGAGGCGTTCCGGCTGAGGCAGGCCCTGGACGACGCCACCCCCGACAGTGAGCGGGAGAAGCGCGAGTGGACCCTGCAGATCATCGCGCTGTGCGAGCAGGCCGAGGCATCCCTCGCCCAGCAGGATGCGTCCTTCGCCGGGCTGCGCAAGCTCGAGGTGAACGCGGCCGGCACCCTCGCCGACCTGCGCTCGCGCATCGCCGCCGGCACGGCGCGGCTCGCTCCGGCGCGCGAGACGCTCGCGGCGCTGGCGACGTCGTACGCGCCGTCGACCTTCGCGGCGGTCGCTACCAACGTCGACGACGCCGAGCACGCCCTCGGCGAGGCGACTGCGGGCACGGATGCCGCGGCCCCCGCCATCTCGGCGACGGGTGTCAACGACGTCTCGGACGCCCTCGATCGCGCCGGCCAGGCCGCGCACCGCGCCGACCAGTTGCTGGATGCCGTCGACCGCACGGCCCGCGACCTCGCGGCTGCGGCGGCCGCCCTCGACACCCTCCGGACGGGCACGCGCACCGATCTCGTCGAGGCCGCCGCCGAGCGCGACAAGGCGCCGGATGCCGAGACCACCCAGGGGATCATCGACGCCATGGCGCTCGTCGAGAAGGCCCTCGCGGGCGACTCGACCGACCCGGTCGCTGCCCTCGACCGCATCGGGGAGGCGGTGGCGCAGCTCGACCTCGCCCTCGCGAGCGCTCGCAACCAGGCCTCACGGCTGGCCCACGCGAAGGCCGCCTACGAGGGCACGCTCGTGAGCGCGACGAGCCAGATCGCCGCGGTGCGCGAGTACATCGGCTCGCACGGCGCGGGAGTCGGGGCGCGCACGCGGCTGGCCGAGGCCGAGCGGCAGTACGAGCTCGCGCAGGCCGCGACCGACCCCGTCGAGGCGCTCGACACGATCCGCCGCGCGGTCACGCACGCGCGCGACGCGGACGCGCTCGCGCGCTACTGATCAGGTGGGTTGAGTAGCGCGCTCTAGCGCGCGTATCGAAACCCTGGTTTCGATACGGCCGCGGGCGGCCTACTCAACCCGCGACAGGCAGAACGCCGCGATGCGCTCGATGAGGTCGTACGGAATGGGCTTGTCGTACGGGAAGTTGATCGAGTCCTTGGCCGCACGGTACGGCGCGAGCTCCGATTCGAGGGGCTCGGGCGCCGTGGCCACCGGGTAGAGGCCCACGTGCTTCTTCCAGCCCGCGTAGTGCAGGGCGTAGCGACCGCCGAGCATCACGGCGGGCATCCCGTAGCGGATCTTCTCCTCAGCGCCGGGCACCTGGGAGAGGATCGCCGCCCGCACCTCCCGCAGGATGTGCTGCACGTCGTCGGGAAAGCTGTCGAGGTACTCCTCGACGCCGCTCATCAGCCGCGGTACTTCGAGCCGGCCATGGCGATGATCGCGACGAGCGCGGTGAGGCCCGTGCCCAGGGTCAGGACGCCGATGATGATCCAGAGAGCGGTAGCCATGCCTTCAGATTAGCGTGAACCCATGGACTTCGGCCTGGATCCGACCACGCGCACGGCGGTGCTCGTCGAGGGCACGAGCGACAAGGTCGCCGTCGAGGTGCTCGCTGCGCGGCAGGGCCATGACCTCCGGCTCGAGGGCGTGACCGTCGTCGCGCTCGGCGGGGTCACCAACATCGGCAACTTCCTCACCCTGTTCCGCGGCGTCGACCTGAGGTACGTCGGCCTGTGCGACGCCCGCGAGCGGCGGTACTTCGAGCGGGCCCTCGGCACGTACTTCGTGTGCGATCCGGATCTGGAGGGCGAGTTCATCCGTGCCCTGGGTGTCGAGGGCGTCGAGCGCGTCGTCGACGAGCTCGGCGACCTCGCGCAGCTGAGGGTGTTCCAGAACCAGCCGTTCCAGCGGACGCGACCACCGGAAGACCAGCTGCACCGGTTCATGGGGACCATGAGCGGGCGCAAGGCCAAGTACGCCCGCGCGCTCGCCGAGGCGCTGGAGACGATCCCCCGCCCGTTGGAGGAGCTGCTCGCCGCCCTCTGAGTTGTTGTTGTGCGCTTGTACTATGCCTGATACAGTACCTGACATGGCACCGAACACCGGCGACGCTTTCGCGTCAGACCTCCTCCGCGGGCACACCGACACGATCGTGCTCGGCACCCTGCGCACCGCAGACCGCTACGGCTTCGAGATCTACAAGACGATCCGCGACGCGACGGGCGGCGAGTACGAGATCAAGGAGGCGACGCTCTACGCGACGTTCCGCCGTCTCGTGAAAGACGGCCTCGTCGAGGCGTACTGGGGCGACGAGACCCAGGGCGGTCGCCGCAAGTACTACCGCATCACCGACTCCGGTCGCGCGGTCTACACCCAGAACGTGAAGGACTGGACGGCCACGCAGACCATCATCAACACGCTTCTGAAGGAGACAGGCAAGTGAACACGAGCATCCACCGGTACCTCGACGACGCGTTCGCCGGCATCGAGCTGACCCCCGACGTGCAAGACCTCAAGGAGGAGCTGCGCGGCAGCCTCTCCGCGCGCGCCGAAGAACTGGAGGCAAAGGGCACGGATGCCGCGGCAGCAGCGGCGGCGGCCGTGAGCGAGCTCGGCGACATCCGTGAGCTCATCGCCTCGCTCGACACGACCTCGCTCACCGGCAATGCCGCAGCGGACCTCGTGGCGCGCAACCGCGTCAAGCCGCGACCCACGTTCGTGAGCGTCGCCGTCATCCTGTCGCTGCTCATCGCCGCGGCCGGCACCGCGATCGCGCTCGTCGCCGTGCACGTCGTGGACGTGCCGTGGTGGGCCTCCCCCGCCGTGTTCGCGATCGCCGTCGGCGCGCTCGTCGACTACAGCCTGCGGCAGGAGACCAGCCAGCACTACCGCCTTCCGAGCGGCAGGGCCGCGGCATTCGGGATCACCGCACTCGTGCTGGCGCTCGGCCTCGCGTTCGCGGGCGCCTTCTTCGGGGAGGGTCAGCTGGGCATCCTCATCGCCGGAATCGTGCTCGTCGTCGTCGGGATCGTGGGCTTCACGTGGCTCGGTGTCACCCAGACCAACCGCACGAAGCCGTGGGCACTCGAGCTGCAGCGCTCGTACGCCGCAGAGGACCGCTTCGCACAGGATCCCGCCGCCGCCGCGCGCTTCGGCATCTACACCGTGGTGATCTGGATCTCGGGCCTCGCGCTGTTCGGCGTGCTGAGCCTCACCGTCGGGTTCGTCTGGTCGTGGCTCGCCCTTGTCGCCACCCTCGTGGTGTTCTTCCTGGTGCTCGCGCGCATGCTCTTCGCCGTGGACCAGAAGAAGTAGATCGACACACTCGCATAACAACACGATCACGCCGGTTGCGACAGCCGGCGTGATCGCGCTACGTTCTAACTCCACGCCTGTGAAAGGAGGCCAGCAATGTTTATTCACACCAAGGGAATGTCCCTCACCGCCGGCTTCGCTGGCGTCTTCACCGCATAGCCTGCTGACGGATTCCGCCACCGGCTCACGGTGGTGACGCTCTCGAAGCTCCTCGGCCCCAGCGCTGTTCACGCAGCCGGGCCGATCGCCCCGTCGACGACCGGTCGCATCCGACCTGGTCGACCCACTCCGCCGCTCACGAAGCGGCATCTCGGGCGCTCACGCGCGCCAGCAGTGAAGGAACACCCATCATGAACGCAACGTTGACGACCGCTCCCGGTCGCCAAGACCACCCGCCCCAACAGACGCTCTCGCACCCCGTGCGCCGCGTCGGAACGCTCGACCGCCTGGCGCTGCACCTCGGTGTGGCCCTGATCAAGTGGGGTCGGCGTCCTAGCGCCACCCCCACGCGCGAGCGTCGCGCCAACCGCTTCGAGCAGAACCTCCTGAGGCTCGAGCGGGAGCGCGACTACGAGCGCCGCTACCGACTCGACGTGCAGTCGGTGCGATGAGCACCACGAACGAGGCCGTCGCCGGAGTCAGCTCCGGCGGCGGCTTCGCCGCTTAAGCGTCGCGGTTGTCGGGCTCGTCGAACTCGGCGAGCGCCTCGACGATGTCGTCGATGTCGGCCGGCTCGGCCTTCTTCGGCGCGCTCTCGGCATCCGGGTCAACCGGGTGATGGCTGGTGATCGAGAGACGGTTGAACGAGTTGATCGAGATGCCGAGCCAGCGCACGGCGGCAACCTGGTCGTCGGTGAGCTCCGGATGATCGGCATCGGCAGCCCGGCGGCCCGAGGTGACGTCCGCAATGAGGGTGATCTCCTCGGTGATGGCGAGCGCCGCGCACTCCGCCTCGGTGAAGTAGTCCGTGTCGCGCCAGGCCGAGAGCACGGCGAGCCGATCGGTCGTCTCACCCTTGGAGAGGGCATCCCTCGTGTGCAGCCGCAGGCAGTACGCACACCCGTTGATCTGGGATGCCCGCAGCTTCACGAGCTCGATGAGCAGGGGTTGCAACCCCACCGAGAGGGCGGCCTTCTCGGCCTCCTTGCTCACCCCGAGCAGTGCCTTGTAGGCGTCGGGGAAGGCCTTGTCGAGGAAGATCGTGCGCATGGATGGAGTCCCTTCCGTCAGCGCGGTGCGGCCGCGAGCCACTCCGCGAACCGGGTCGGCGCGATCACCGCGTCGTCGGCCGGGAAGAGTTCCCGTTCGTCCAGCTCCGTTCCAAAGTACCGCGCGAGCGGATCGGCGACGACCTCCCGCGGGTCCTCGCGCAGCGCCAGCTGGGTGCGCACGAGCTCCTCGAGGCGGAACGTGTCGGGCCCGGCGATCTCGACCATGCCGTTGACCGGCGCCCCGGCGGCGACCCGCGCCACCTCCGCCGCAACGTCGTCTCCCGCTATCGGCTGGATGAGTGCGTTCGACAGGCGCACCACGTGACCGACCGTGGCTGCATCCGCGATGCTCTTCACGAACTCGAAGAACTGGGTCGAGTGCACTATCGAGTACGGCTTGCCCGACTCGCGGATGAGCTTCTCCTGCGCCGCCTTGGCACGGAAGTACCCGCCCTCGGATGCCGCGAGCCGATCGGTGCCGACCACGGAGAGCGCGACGTGGTGGGTCGCCTCCCCGTAGGTGAGCAGGTTGAGGGTGGAGACGTAGAAGAACTCGGTCGCGGCGCGGTCGTCGAAGTAGCCCGAGTTCGAGGTGTCGATGACGGTCTCGACACCGTCGAGCGCCGCCTCCAGGCCCTCGCCCGTGTACGAGTTGACTCCCGTCGCACGCGACGCGACGACGATGTCGTGGCCGTCGGCGGTCAGGTGCGCGACGAGTTTGCTGCCGATGAGGCCCGTGCCCCCGACGACCGCGATCCTCATGCGCGCGCCGCCCACTCCGCGTAGGTGAGGGTGGAGAGCTGCGCGCCCTCACCCGGGCACAGCTCACGGCCGGCGAGCGGGGTACCGAAGTACTCCGCATCCGGACCCGTGGTGACCGTGCGACCCAGGTGGTCGCGCATGAAGTCGTCCATCGGGAAGGCCTCGGGTCCACCGATCTCCAGCCTGCCGTTGAGGGGGGCGTGGGCGGCGGTTCGCGCGACGACGGTTGCGACATCCGTCGCCGCGATGGGCTGGAAGTAGCCGTGCGGGAGGGTGACGACGCCGTCGACGGTCGCCGAGTCGGCGATGCGGCCTGCGAACTCGAAGAACTGGGTGGCCTCGATGATCGAGTACGGCACTCCGGACTCCTCGATGAGCGCCTCCTGGGCGACCTTCGCGCGGAGGTAGCCGCTCTGGGGCAGACGCGCCGCGCCCACGATGGAGAGCGCGACGTGGTGCTTCACGCCCGCGGCCTTCTCGGCGGCGAGCATGTTCGTGGTCGACACGGTGAAGAAGTTCATCACGTCGTCGTCGGCGAACGACGGCGAGTTGGAGACGTCGACGACGACCTCCGCGTCGGCGAACGCGTCGGCGAGTCCGGCGCCGGTGAGGGTGTCGACCCCCGAACTCGGAGACGCCGCGACGGCCTCGTGGCCGTGCTCGCCCAGCATGTTGACAACCTGCGAGCCGATGAGACCCGTTCCACCGATGACGACGATCTTCATGAGAGTGCCTTCCGTACTGCCGGATGCCCTGCGCGCCCGGTCAACAACTAAGACAGGGCACGGGGTCGACCTGTGACAGTCAGTTGTTCCAACGCCGGAGTTTGAGGGGATTCACGGTGATCCAGACCCGCGTCACGCAGTCACCCTCGACGTCGAAGGCGACGATGCCCACCACACGGATGCCGCGGCGCACGACGAGCCCGGTGACGCCGTTCACCGCCTGCACCGTGGTGGCCGCCCCGGCCGCCAGGGCGAGGAGCTCGGCGGTGACCCGGTCCGCGCCGGAGACCGGGAGCGTCTGCGCGATGAGGTCGCCGCCGCTGTCGATCAGTGCCACGGCATCGGTGTGCACGAGCGCGGCGAGGGCTCGGGCATCCGTGCGCTCGCACGCTTCTGCAACCCTGGCGACGAGCGACTCGCGCCCGAGGTTCACGCTGAGATCGCTGTCAGCTTCTCGGGATTCATCATCCAGGTGATCTGGTCGACGCCCTCGGTCGAGGCCGACAGGCTCACGACGGTGAAATCGGCGCCGTCCTTGCTGAGGATCGCGGCGGCCTGCCCGTTGAGCACGGCCGGGCGGAAGGACACTCCCACCCAGAAGTGGCTGGCGAATGCCGCGATGAACTTCGCCACCCGCGAGCGCCCGATGACGGGGATGCGCGCGGCGAGCGCGCGACCGCCGCCGTCGGAGTAGCTCACGACGTCCTCGGCGAACAGGCGCTCGAGACCCTCGAAGTCGCCCGCCTGGGCCGCAACGAGGAACGCCTCGAGCAGTCGCTTCTGCTCCGCGCTCGCGACGGGTGCGCGGCGAGCCTCGGTGAGGTGCTTGCGCGCCCGGCTGACGAGCTGGCGCACCGCGGGCTCCCTCAGCTGCACGATCTCGGAGATCGTCGAGTAGGGGTAGTCGAAGGCTTCCCGCAGCACGTAGGCCGCGCGCTCGACCGGCGAGAGCTTCTCGAGCAGCAGCAGCACGGCGAACTCGAGAGCCTCGCCGCGCTCGGCACCGAGTGCGGGGTCGGCGCTCGTGTCCACCGGTTCGGGCAGCCAAGGGCCGATGTAGGTCTCGTGCCGCGCGCGTGCGCTCGTGGCCGCGTTGATCGAGAGGCGGGTCGTCGCCGTCGCGAGGAACGCGGCGGGCGACTCGACACTCTCCCGGTCGTAGGCCTGCCAGCGCAGCCACACCTCCTGGAGGATGTCCTCAGCCTCCGTCGCGCTTCCGAGCATGCGGTACGCGATACCGAACAGGCTGGGGCGAACCGCCAGGAACTGCTCAACACCATCAGTCATGAGACCCCTCCATCACCCTAGACAGGGCAGCGGGTCGGATTGTGACAGGGTTCTCAGAACTCGTCATCCAGCGCTTGATCGAGGTACCACTGCCGTGAGAGCCGGTCGGCCATGTGCTCCGCGTACCACTCGGGCCACTTCTCGTCGCGGCCCTTGCCCTCCTGCGCCTCGTGGATGCCGTGGGCCGACGCGGCGGCGAGCAGTGCCGTGAGCACATCCTCCTCGCGGTAGTTCTCCTCGCCGAGCGCCGCGACCAGGTGCTTCGCGTAGAACTGCGGCCAGTCGGTCGGGCCGTGCTCCTCCTGGTAAGCGAGGTGCGCTGCCTCCGCACGCCGCAGCAGGTCGGCCAGCACGCCCGCGAACGCCGGGTCTGTCACCGGCCCGGCGCCTTCTGGGTGATCTCCTGCAGCACCCAGCCGTTGCCATCGGGGTCGCTGAACTCGGCGAACGAGCCGTACGACGCGCGCTGCGGCGCGGGCCCGGCGACGCGCTCCTCGGTGCCCGCGTGGTGGAAGATGCCGGTCGCGTCGTGGAAGACCTCGCCCACCTCGACGCCGCGGGCGATGAGGTCGTCGCGTGCGGCAACGATGTCGGTCACGACGAGGTGGAGCTTCTGCACGGAACCGGCTGGGGCGTTCGTGATGCCGGTGCCGAGGATGATCGACGCCTCCGAGCCCGGTGGCGTGAACTGGATCACGCGGTAGGTGTCGCTGCCCACATAGTCGATGTCGAGCCGGAACCCCAGCCGCTCGTAGAACGCCTTTGCCCTGTCCACGTCGCTGACGGGGAGCACGAGTACTTCAAGCTTCATGTCCATGGGCAACATTGTTCGCCTGACCGCGCCGTACCACCAGCCCTAAAGCGAAAGGGCCGCCGCCTCACGGCAGCGGCCCTTCCCGGGTAACTCGGTTACACCTGGGGCACTAACGCGAACGTCACTGACCCGTTCTCGATCTGGGCATCGAGAGTCTTGTCATCGAGCACCGCCGAAGCGGTCGGCTCGAGGAACACCTTGGCTCCATCGGACTCCACCATCGAGTCGCCCGGCTCCGGGCTCGCGACTACCGAGACCGCGAAGCCCTGGTTGTCGTCGAGACCCTGCCCGATGCGCAGGCCACCGCCCGCGATATCCGGGTTGCCGGAGATGATCGCCTTGACGGCGGTCGTGGCTGTTTCTGTGAGGGTGAGCATTGTGTGCTTCCTTTCCGTTGCAGCGAGGTAGCCACGCTTCCACGGGTGCCACCCTCGATCAACCCGCGTGTGCCGATACGGAGGTAACTCACATGTGCAGGGTGCGAACTACGCCTGCACCACGCAGAACCGGTTGCCCTCGGGGTCGGCCATGATCACGTAGTCCGCGTCGGCGGGCAGCTTGTCCCAGTGCACCTCGGTGGCCCCGAGCCCCTTGAGGCGCTCGACCTCTGCGGGCTGGTCGTCGGCGTACAGGTCGAGGTGAATGCGCGGGGGCAATTCATACGCCGACGGATGCTCGTCCAAAGACACGTTCGGACCAACCCCGTTGCGCGGCCTCAGCAACGTGAAGTCGTCATCCTCGTCATGTGCCCGCGGAACGTAGTCAAGGGCAGCGCACCAGAACGCCTCCTGGCGCGCGAGGTCGGTGACGCGGAAGACAATCGAGCCGATCGAGATCATCTCTCGACGGTACGCCTGCTCCCGCTCGCCCACACCCAGAGCGCCGTCAACAGCACCACGGCGACGGCCGCGATGACTGCGATGGCGATGATCGCGAGCACGACCCCCACATTCTCCATGCCCCCATGCTGTCCCGGATGCCCCTGCTTCCGCACTCCCCACAGCTGGGGCCCCTCGTTCGCGTCATAGTTGGTTGAGTTGAGGCGCCATGACTTCGGCCAACTCCTCGGCCCAGTGGCGGTACGACCTCGCGTCCCGAAAGCGGAGTGCATCACCGGGCTCGGGCGCGGTCAACTCCACATACGTCACATTGCGCAGCTCAGCACACAGCCGGGCCGTGATGGCGTTCATCTTCCGAGCGTGACTATCCGCAATGGAGCCGAGTGGGCCGTCGTACACCGGGATCGACCGCAGCGGGTGCACCCCCGCCACGAAGATGCGCGCGTTCCGCGGACACCGGCGCGCGAGCATCCGGAGAATGCCGCGCAGCTCCTGCTCCCAGGATGCCAGTGAGGTCAGCGCTGCGGCGTCGTTGACACCGAGGGTGAGGACCACCGCGTCGTAGCCCTCCAGTCCGACCCGGCCGAGCTCGGCGCGGGCAGCCGCGGCCTTGAGCCCAGGGACGGGAACGGTGTAGATGTCGGCGCCCCGATGGGTTTGTCGCGACAGCACACGCCCCAGGGAACCGGTGAGGGCGAGCGCGTGGCTGAGCACGCCCCAGCCGACCGCCGGCCCGCCCCCGAATAGTAGAACCCGATCGGCATCCACTCCGGGTGAGTGCCATTCGGGTGTATCCCGAGCGCGCGGGCAGCTCTCGACCTCGTCGGTCTTGGAGGCAACCCACGCTCGCACTGCCGGTGCGAGGACTAAGCGCGTTAGTGTGAGCATGTGCCCTTCCCGGGACGAGTCGGCCGCCTGGCGGCGAACTCCATCACGGTAGATCGGGGCCATCCCGCACGAAATCCGCCTACCGCGGGGATTCATCCATCGTGCGCGGAGGGTGTCCCGCGCCCCTACTCGCGCGATGCAACGTGCCTATACTCCCTAGGTGCCACAAGCCGCCAGAGAAATTTTCCAGAGCCACCCGCTCGCATCATCGGCAGACATCGACCATGCCCGCCAGGTGCTCAGCGACGCCTACCTGCCCCTCGACTTTCCCTCCGCACCTGCTTCCACCGCCGTCGACCTGCGCCTGAACGTCGTCAAAGTCGGGCGCGTCACCGCGGGCTTCCTGCGATTCGGCAGCGCGATTCGCATTCGCACGGTTGAGGCCACCGACTACCACGTCGACATTCCGGTGACAGGCAAGGCGGTGATGCGCGGAGGCTCACGCGGCCCCGTATACGGAACCCCGCAGACTGCCCGTGTCTTCATGCCGGGCTACCCGGCCGATCTCGACTGCGACGAGGACTTCTCGCAGCTTGCCATCATGATCCCGCGGGCCGAGCTGCACCTCGAGCTGGAGAGCCTCCTCGGCCACAGCGTCTCGAGGCCGCTCGAGTTCTCGGCAGAGTTCGGCCTCACCGAGGGACCGGGACGCACCGTGCTCGAGACGCTTCGCCTCATCGACCAGGTGTCGAACGACAGTTCCGGGCTGCTGCGGCACCCGCTCGCGGCTCAGCGCTTGGAGCAGATGCTCATCGCGTCCCTCCTGCTCGGCCAGCCCCACAACTACTTCGACGCGCTCACCACGCCCGTTACACCCGCCGGACCCCGGCCCGTCGCCCGCGCCGCCGAACTGCTGCGGGCGCATCCGGAGCTCGCTTGGACCGTCGCAGACCTCGCGAACCGGGTGGCGGTGAGTGTGCGCAGCCTCCAGGAGGGGTTCCGCAGGTCGCTGGGCAGCACCCCGATGGGCTACCTCCGTGACGTGCGGCTCGAGCAGATACACGACGAACTCGTGCGCGCCGAGCCGGGGTCGGTCTCCGTCACCGAGGTCGCGGCGCGGTGGGGGATCACCCACTTCGGCCGTTTCGCGGCCAACTACCGGCGCCAGTTCGCCGAGAAGCCGTCGGAGACCGTACGGCGCTAGGTCGCGTCAACTGGCTACACCCGCGCGTGGAGCGGATTTCGACTCACCACACCGATACCTAACGTTGTCATCGCGACCGCAGGTCAGGAAGAGGTGGCACGGTGCGCACGATGGCGCGTGGGGCGGAAACGCCTACCGCCCACACCTGGGGACGCACGAGGGCCGGGGAGTTGTTACGGAGCTGCCCGGCCCTCACCCCGCCCGAGCTCACGCCTTCGGCACCACCGGGATCTCCAGGTAGGCGGGGGCATCCTCGCTCCAGCTGAGAGTCGCGCGGCCCGAGCTGCTCGGCGCGTAGTGCGTCGGGAAGTGGCCGAAGAGCGGGTTGCGCGGCTGGAGGTAGCGACCCCCGACTAGGAGCCGGATGCTCTCCCCCGAGCGGAACAGCGTGGCGGACGAGCTGAGCGCGATCTGCACGTCCATCACCTCACCGTCGCGAACGGCGGTCGCGGCATCGAGGGCGTGCTCCGGTCGATGGGGTGCGCTGTGGGCATCCGGCTCGCGGAGGGCGAGACGCAGGCGGCCCTGCGCGACGTGATCGCGCCCGTACCCGTAGGACCCTTCGAAGGGCACCGGTAGGCCGTTGGCGCGTTTCTCGACTCCGACGAAGAGACGCGGGTCCGCGGCCCCTCGCGTGGAGACCTGCAGCCGCACGGCCATCGGGCCACTCACCTCGGTGTCGTCGGTGAAGCGGAATTCGAAGGCGGCGGCATCCCGCTTCAGATCGAAGGTGACCTGCCCCGAAGCGGTGGGGCTCTCGCTCAGCGCGCCGCGCGCTCCCAGATGCAGCTGCCGCCACTCGGTGCGCGCCAGCGGCCACTCGGCCTCGTCCCGAACCTCGACGATGTGGTCGCGGCGATCCCGGATCTCGAGGCGAAGAGGCGGCAGGGTTGGCACATCCAGTTCGCGAAGGTGCTTGTCGAAGAACGCGAGCTGGTGCTTGAGCGCCTCGGCGCCGTAGAAGGTCGCCCACTTCGGCCCGCGGTGGGCATAGGCGTGACGCTCGGAGGAGGCGACCTCCTGGAACGCGCGCATCGAACCGACACTGTGCAGGTTGGCATCCGAGAAGCTCGTGCACACCAGCATCGGAACGGCGATGCTGCCCAGGTCAGGAGCGAGCCCCTTCCACGATTCGTCTCGGAGCGGGTGCGCGCGACGCTCCTTCGATAGGTCGGTCGTGAGGCGGGCTGCCCGCTTCGTGATCGCGAGCCACACCCGCGCAAAGCCGTTCTCGACCACCCCGCCGGGGGTGAAGAAGTCGCGGTAGGCATCTGTGAATCCCTCCCACGGGCAGATCGCCTTGAGCGCCGGCGGGTTCAGGGCGGCGACCTTGTACTGCGAGAGAGCGAGGTACGACACCCCGAGCATCCCGACGCGGCCGTTCGACCACGACTGGCCAGCAAGCCAGGCGATGACCTGGGCGATGTCGTCAGCCTCCTGATCGGAGAGGAGGTCGCCGCGGCCCTCAGACCGCCCTCCCCCGCGGGTGTCCAGGTTGGCGACCGCGTAGCCGTGCTGGGCCCACCACACGGGGTCGGGCGCCTCCCAGCTGGTCTGATCCGAGATTCGCAGCGGTTCGGGCTGGTTCATGATCCGGAACTGCGGGTTGATCGACCACTTACCCCGCTTCAACTCGGGCAGGGCATCCTTGCGGTACGGATGCGCGGACAACAGCACTGGGAGGGGACCCTCCGCCCCCGCCGGGCGGTACAGGTTGAGCCGCAGCGTCACGCCATCGCGCATCCGCACGGCCACATCCTCGTCCTTCACCACGTCCGCAGGCATCGGATACACGGTGATCGGTGGCCGACGCAGAGCCTGCACCCGCGCACGAGCGTAGGCTCGCGCGCCGGGACGCCTCCAAGGCCTGTCGATAGCAGGGCTTCCCGCAGTCTCGTCGGTCACGATTAGAGAGTACGGGCAAGCACTGCGGCAAGCCGGGCGCCGCTCGCGAGGAAATTGGGGGAGTTGCTCGGCGGGGTGCCCCTGGAGGGACTCGAACCCCCAACCCTTTCCTTAGGACGGAACTGCTCTTCCATTGAGCTACAGAGGCTTGGCGAAAATGAGCCTACCCGAGCTCGGGAGCTAGGACGGCGGGTAGAGGAACGACTCGACCGAGGTGGCGGGGATCGTGCGCTGGCTGTAGACGTTCGGGATGTAGTTGTACTCCTCGATCGTCACCGTGCCGTCGGCGTTGACCGACTTGACGTAGGCGACGTGGTTCGACCAGCCGAACCATGCGACGGAGCCGACGATCGGGGTGTCTGAGACCGTCCAGTTGTGCTGCTCCCACGCGTACTCCCACTGCGACGCGTTGCCGCCCGTGGGGGTGAGGCTCGACCAGACCCACTTGAACGGAGCCGCGTACGAACCGGCGTCGCGGTTGAGGCGCCACGCGACGAAGTCGGTGCACTGGCGGTAGTAGTAGTTGAGCGGCGAGAGGCCGGCACCCTGATCTTCCGACAGCTCGTAGTACCAGGGGTAGTCGTCGCCGAGCTCGCGGGCCCCGGAGAGCATGTAGTCGGCGTTGTTCTGCGCGCGGATCTCGTCTTTCGACATCTCCTCGAGTTCCGACTGGCTCGTCGCGTGGTAGCCGTCACGGCTGGCGGAGGTCACGACGGCATCGGCGCTCACGACTATCGACTGGGACTTCGCGTTCGCCTCCTCCGCCTTGAGGGCCGCCGTCGACGACGTAGTCGTCATGGCGTAGGCGGGAAGGCCCGCGGTCGCGAAGATGCCGCCGACGACCGCCATGGTGGCGAGGGCGCGCAGCGGGCTCGTGTGGTGCGACTGCTTCGGCGCCGACTTGTGCATGAGCGCGATCTCGGAACGGCGCAGCTTGCGGCTGGCCGGGCGGTCGCTGCGGCGGGGGGATGCCCCGCGATCCTGCTTGCGAGACACCGCGGCGGGGGCTACGGATGCCGCGGCGCGAGCCTCACGGCGAGAGGTGTACTGGGCTGCCGGTGCGGCGGCGGGCGCCGAGGCATCCGTCGCGGATCTGGGGTTCCCGAAGCCGAACAGGTCATCCATGTCTCTGGATGGCGTGGTGTCGACCAAAACGGGTGATTCCCTTCGGGAGCGGGCAGAACCTAAGAGAGGCTACGTGATATACCGGCGGGCTTCCCATTGTCACAGGAAGATAACAGGTTAGTGAAATCGGTAGCCCGGCGTGGCGCGAATCAGCTCGGCGGGTAGAGGTACGTCGCGGAGCCGGCCGAGATCACACGCTGGCCGTAGGCGTGGTAGTTGCCGTAGTTGTACTCCTCGATGAGCACCGAGCCGTCTCCGTACACTTCCTTCACGTAGGCGACGTGGTTGTAGCCGGTGACGGCCACCGCACCCGCGATGGGAGTCGCGCTCACGGGCCAGCCGTGCGAGTACCAGGCGTCGGTCCACGACGAGGCGCTGCCGCCGCCGGGGGTCAGGTTGCCCCAGGTCCAGGCGAAGGGCGCGCTCGTGAAACCGGCGTCGCGGTTCAGGCGCCAGGCGACGAAGTCGACGCACTCGCCGTAGTAGTAGCGCAGCGGGGAGAGACCCTCCATGCCGGCCCAGGGGTAGTCGTCGCCGGCCTGGCGCGGGCCCGGGTCGCGGTAGACGTAGGAGGCCGCGAGCTCGGCAGCCGCTTTCGCAGCGGCGAGCTCCTCGGGGGTCGTGGCGGTGAACACGTCACGCGCCGCCGAACCGGCGACCGCGTCGGCCGAGACCTTGACGGACTGGGCGCCTACCGTCGACGCGAGAGCCGCGTTCGAGGTGGTCTCGACGGGGTCGAGAGCGTAGGCCGGAAGGGCGACGCAGGCGAACATTCCGCCCACCGCCGCCATCGTCAGCAAGACGCTTGCCGGGCTCTTTCGTGCCGCCTTCCGAGGGCCTGATGTCAGGCTCTTGGGGCTGCTGGTATTGCTTCCATCCACGTTTCGTATTCCCCTCGGTGGTGCTGGGACCTTGTCCAAGCTACGTCGCATCGCCCCCGACGGCAAGTCGGCGCGCTACGCGGCAGGCGCCAGGTACTCCTCCCAATCGGGCAGCGCGCGCTCAACTCCGCGCACGAGCCACGTCGTTCCGTGGGGTGGACGAGGGGTCATCCGGAGCTTCCACGACATCTCCGCGGGCGTGCGATCGCCCTTGATGTTGTTGCACTTGAGGCAGCAGGCGACGAGGTTCTCCCAGCTGTCCTTGCCCCCGCGCGAGCGCGGCAGCACGTGGTCGATCGTGTTCGCGGCACCGCCGCAGTAGCCGCAGCGGTGGTTGTCGCGGCGCAGCACTCCGCGCCTCGAGACGGGCACATGCCTGCCGCTCGGAATGCGCACATAATTTCGCAGGATGATCACCGACGGGCGATCCCACGCCCCCTGCGAGCCCCAGACCGGATGCTCGGAGTCGGCAGCCACGATGGTGGCCTTCTGGTTCATCACCAGTACCAGTGCCCGCTTGAAGGACACGACGGCGAGGGGCTCGAAGCCCGCGTTCAGGACAAGTGTGCGCAAGTGTCATCCTCTCGAAAGAGCCTGCACGGCTTGCAGGCGTTCGACTCCCTGAGGGTCACGCACCAACTGAAGCGGTAGGTAAACAAAAAGGCACCGTCATAAGACGATGCCTTCGGGTTACTGCCTTCCCTGCCGTATGTAGAAGCGCGCGCGCACGTCCTTGGTTTGGACGCTGCGCTCGATCGACATTCGACTCTCCGGTTCATGAATGAATCCCAAGGGTTTCAGGGTAACCCAGAATGTGCGGGGCGCCCGCCAACGGGCGCCCCGACACTCTGTTGTCAGATGCCGAATCGCACGATGTAGTAGTCGTCGGTCCACAGCGGGCGCACGCTCACGACGCCACCCTCCTGGGGCGCGTCGAGGATCATGCCGTTGCCCATGTAGATGCCGTCGTGGCCGTCCATGATCACGACGTCTCCCGGCAGTGCGGCTGCCGGGTCGATCGCGACGCCGGCCGCGGCTTGGCTGCCGCTGCCGTGGGGCAGCGAGATGCCGACTTGGGCGTAGACGTACATGACGAAGCCCGAGCAGTCGAAGCCCGACGGATCGGCGCCGCCGAACACGTACGGCACGCCCTGGTACTGCAGGCCGATGTTGACGACATCGCTCAGGCTGAAGCCCGCGGGCAGCGGCGGGTTACTCAGGTAGTACGAGGTGGCGATGCTCGCGGCCTGCGCGGCGGCGAGCTCTTCGGGCGTCGTGGCGGTGAACGTGTCGCGCACGACCGGGGCGAGTGCGGCATCCGTCGCCACCGACACGGTCTGGGCGTGGGCGACCTCGAACTTCTCCAGCGCCGACACCCCCGGGCCCGCCTGCGGTGCGGCGGCGTTCGCGGGGATGGCGACCGTGAGCACGAGCCCGGGTACGACGAGTGCGATGACCGCGGCACTCAGCGCGCTCGACCTCCGCCGTCGAACGAAGGCCTCGGAGACCTCCTGCTGCAATTCGGGCGCAACGTGAACGTGGTGTTCTGACAGTGACAAGAGGTGACCTCCTGCGTCTCGACCGCTCTCAGTAGCGGTTCCCATCTTTCTGTGTCGAAGTACCTACATAGAGACGGGCAATGCGAGACGCTCTAACAGGGCCCTCTGGTCGGGATTCTGACCGCGGAGGACCTAGCGACTATAGGAAGGTCATCCTGAGCGCGTTGGGCAGACAGATGTGTCTGACAGCAAGCTCTGCTGAAAAACTCAGCGACCGACGAAGATGTGGACGGCAACCTCGTTGGGCAGCTCGAGGCCCTCACCGAAGCCGTCGACCTGAACGAAGACGTACGAACCGGCGGCCGAGATCGTCGCCGTCGCGCCGGGCAGCACTCCCGCCGCCTGCAGCTGCTGCAGCAGCTCCGGCTCGAACTGCACGGGCTCGCCCAGGCGACGGATGACCGCGCTCACGCCCTCGCTGGAGTCGCCCACGCGCTCCACGAGGTTGATGACGCCGTCCATGAACGCGGGCGCAGGGGCATCCCCGAGCTCCTCGAGACCGGGGATCGGGTTGCCGTAGGGCGACTCCGTGGGGTGGCCGAGCATGTCGAGCAATCGGCGCTCGACCTGCTCGCTCATGACGTGCTCCCAGCGGCAGGCCTCGTCGTGCACGTACGCCCAGTCGAGGCCGATGACGTCAGCGAGGAGGCGCTCGGCGAGGCGGTGCTTGCGCATCACGTGCACCGCGCGGGTGCGGCCCTCGGGGGTGAGTTCCAGGTGGCGGTCGCCCTCCACATTGACGAGACCGTCGCGCTCCATACGGCCGATCGTCTGCGAGACGGTGGGGCCGGAATGACCGAGGCGCTCGGAGATGCGGGCGCGCAGAGGAACGATGTGCTCCTCCTCGAGGTCGAGAATCGTGCGGAGGTACATCTCAGTGGTGTCGACGAGATCCGTCATACTCCCAGACTACTGGGACGCCGCCGATAGCATGGGACGCATGCCCAGCCTGACAATTCCTTCTTCGCTGCTGCCCGCCGACGGTCGATTCGGCTGCGGTCCGTCCAAGGTCCGGCAGGAGCAGCTCGACTACCTCGCCGGTGCCGGCGCCGCGCTCATGGGCACCTCGCACCGCCAGGCGCCGATCAAGAACCTCGTCGGCCGGATGCGCTCGGGCCTCGGCGAGCTGTACCGCTTGCCCGACGGTTACGAGGTCGTCATCGGCAACGGCGGCTCGACCGCCTTCTGGGATGCGGCGGCGTTCTCGCTCATCTCGCAGCGCAGCGAGAACCTGACCTTCGGCGAGTTCGGCTCGAAGTTCGCCCAGGCGGCGAGCGCCCCGTTCCTCACCGCTCCGCACGTGATCGACGCACCCGCGGGCTCGCGCGCGGAGGTCGAGATCGTGGAGGGCGTCGACGTGTACGCGTGGCCGCAGAACGAGACCTCGACGGGTGTGATGGCGCCGGTCATCCGGGTGGATGCGCCTGGTGCGCTCACCGTGATCGACGCGACCTCGGCGGCGGGCGGCATCGACTTCGACTCGTCGCAGGCCGACGTCTACTACTTCGCCCCCCAGAAGAACTTCGCGTCGGACGGCGGCCTGTGGTTCGGCCTCTTCTCCCCCGCGGCGATCGAGCGCGTGGAGACGATCGCGGCAAGCGGGCGCTACATCCCCGAGTTCCTGTCGATCAAGAACGCGATCGACAACTCGCGCCTCAACCAGACGCTCAACACCCCCGCGATCTCGACGCTGCTGCTGCTCGAGAACCAGGTCGACTGGATCAACGGCAACGGCGGTCTCGCGTGGGCCTCCTCGCGCACGCAGGAGTCGTCGTCGGCGCTCTACGACTGGGCGGAGTCGGTGTCGTACGCGACTCCGTTCGTCGCCAACCCCGAGCACCGCTCGCAGGTCGTCGCGACGATCGACTTCGATGAGTCAGTGGATGCCGCGGCCGTCGCCTCGGCCCTCCGCGACAACGGCATCGTCGACACCGAGCCCTACCGCAAGCTCGGCCGCAACCAGCTGCGCGTAGCGACGTTCGTCGCGATCGACCCGGCCGACGTGCGGCAGCTCATCGCGTCGATCGAGTACGTCGTGGAGAACCTCGCGCGCTAACGTAGACCCGTGCGCTTCTGGCTGAAGGATTCCGAACGGC
>CAIXMB010000094.1 GCA_903920435.1 uncultured Actinomycetes bacterium | reverse complement strand
GGATTCCGCGGTCGCCCAGCCCGACGCTCTCGAGCGCGGCGGCCGCACGCGACCGGCGCTCCGCGGCGGGGATGCCCAGCGGCGCGAGCGCCGTCTCGACGTTCTCCTGCGCGGTGAGCGTCGGGATGAGGTTGAAGCCCTGGAACACGAACCCCACCTCCTTGGCACGGATGCCCGCGAGCTTCGAGTCCGGCAGTGTCGAGAGCTCGTCCGCACCCAGGTGAACGCTGCCCTTCGTCGGTCGCTCGAGCGCCCCGAGCTTCTGCAGCCGCGTGGACTTGCCCCCGCCCGTCGGCCCCTGGATGGCGACCAGCTGGCCGTCGGGGATCGAGAGCGTGACGTCGTCGAGCGCCGTGATCGTGCGCTTGCCCTGCTCGTACTTCTTGGTGACGTTCTTCAGTTCGTACATGTCGTGTTCCTGTCTGCCTAAGCCACGCTGCGGAGTGCCTCGGCGGGCCGCAGGCGCGATGCCCGCCAGCCGCCGATCGCGCCGGCGAGGATTCCACCGAGGATCGCGAGACCCACGGCGATGAGGATGATGGTGCCCGTGACGGGCGCGTGGAGCGTGATGTCGGTGGTGGCCGCGGCGGTCTGGGCCTGGCCGAAGCCGCCGCCCCCGAACCCGCCACCGCCGGGCCCGCCGCCGGGTCCGCCCGGGCCGAAGGCCGGAGTCGCGGCGCTCGCGGATGCGCTGAGCGTCGGGGCGACGAGGTTCACCACGAGGATGCCCAGGAGGCCGACGGCCACGCCCAGGACCCCGCCGATCGCGCCCTGCACCAGGCTCTCGCCCGCGACCTGGCCGACGATGCGCCGGTTGCTCCAGCCGATGGCTTTGAGGGTGCCGAACTCGCGCGTGCGCCGGGTGACCCCGGAGATCGTGAACAGGATCGCGATGAGGAACGCGGCCGCGAGCACGAGGATCGACAGCCACGTGCCGAGGCTCGACACGAGCGACGACGCCGTGGAGAGCGAGCCGGAGACGCTCGACGCGAGCTCGGCCTGCGTGTTCACCGTCGCATCGGGCAGTGCCGCCTCGATGTCGGCCTGCACCTGGGCGATGTCGTTCGACGACGCGGCCTGCACGTAGATCGAGCTGACCTGCCCGTCGAGGCCGGCGAGCGACTGCGCGACATCCAGCGGGATGTAGGTGTTCGACCCGGTGGCCGCGTCGGACGAGCCGGATGCCACGAGCCCGATGATCTCGAAGTCGGTGCCGCCGATCGACAGCGTGCCGCCCACCGCGAGGTCGGCACTCGTCGCATAGGCGGAGTCGAGCACCACGACGTCGGATCCCACATCGCCGGAGGTGAAGGTGCGCCCGTCGGTGAGGGTGGCCGACGTGAGCGGGCCCACCGCCTCTCCGGTCACGTCGATGCCCTGCACGGTGAAGGAGTCGACGGTGAACGAGCTGCCCCCCGCGCCGTCGGGCCCGCCCGCGGGGGGACCGCCCTGGGGCGCGCCATCCGTGCCACCCTGCAGCTGCGAGAAGTCGGGGATCTCACCGCTGAAGCTCGTGTTCTGCAGCGAGAGGGTGACCGTCGCGGCCGACACGTTGTCGACGGCGAGCACGGCGTCGAGGGTGGAGGCGTCGAAGGTCTCGGTGCCGAAGGCCGCGGCGAGCCTCGACTGGGCGAGCTGGGTCGAGCCGTCTGCGCTCTGCCCGTCGTCTGCACCGAAGTCGAAGGCCGGAGGCCTGCCCTGCTGACCGTCCTCGCCCTCCGCGGGCGCGGCCGGGGTCTGGCTCACGGTGATGTCGGTGCCGACCCCGTAGACCGAGGCGAGCACGCTCGACTGGGCGTCGCGCACCCCCGCCGAGATGGAGTTGACGATGATGACGAGGGCTATCGCGAGCGCCATGCCGATGGCGATGATCGCCGTCTGCTTTCGCCGGTTGGTGAGCTCTCGCACGAGGTACGTGCCGAACATGGTTCTCCTTGGGTAGGGATGGTGAGCCGACCGTAGGGATGCGAGCTATGGCGCGCGTATGGCGAAGCTGAACATTGGCTATGTGAATGCGTTCCACAGGCGACTCATAGGAATCTCCGAATACTTGGGAACCATGACCGATTCGCTGCACACCCCCGCGACCACCGCCCCAGCCCGGCTGCTGCGCGCCGACGGCAGCCCCGTGCGCGCCGTGGTCGTCGACGATGAGGACTCGCTCACCGACCTGCTGTCGATGGCGCTGCGCTACGAGGGGTGGGATGTGCGGCTCGCCTCCGACGGGCAGAAGGCGCTCGGGGTCATCCGTGAGTTCCGGCCGGATGTCGTCGTGCTCGACATCATGCTGCCCGACATCGACGGCCTCACCGTGCTCTCGCGCCTGCGTGCCGACGGAATCCAGGTGCCCATCCTCTTCCTCACCGCGAAGGACTCCGTTGACGACCGGGTAGCGGGCCTCACCGTGGGCGGGGACGACTACGTCACGAAGCCGTTCAGCCTCGAGGAGCTCGTGGCGCGCTTGCGCGCGCTCATCCGTCGGTCCACCCTCACGTCGTCGGCCGTCGAGGACTCGACCATCGAGGTCGGCGACCTCACGCTCGACGAGGAGAGCTACGAGGTGCGCCGGGGCGGAAAGCTCGTCGAGCTCACGGCGACCGAGTTCGAACTACTGCGCTTCCTCATGCGCAACCCGCGCCGCGTGCTCAGCAAGGCCCAGATCCTCGACCGGGTCTGGAGCTACGACTTCGGCGGTCGGTCGAGCGTCGTGGAGATCTACATCTCCTACCTGCGCAAGAAGATCGACTCGCTCGGCCCCGCGATGATCCACACGGTGCGCGGGTTCGGCTACGTGCTCAAGCCGGCAGAATGAGCCGCCGGCTGAGCCTGCGCAGGCGGCTGGTGCTCGGCATCGTCGCGCTGCTGACGGCGGTCACCATCGTCATCGGCGTCGTGAGCGTCCTCGCCCTGCAGGGGTTCCTCGTGGCGCGGCTCGACAAGCAGCTCATCGCCGCGACCAGCCGCTCGCAAGACGCCTTCAACGAGCACGGCGGCGGACAGCCGGAGTTCCCCGACGACAGGCCCCCGCCCTCAGAGCTCCTGAACATCCCCGGCCAGCGCACCGGCACGCTCGCCGGAGTGATCAGCACCGAGTCCGAACCACAGGCGGCGGTGCTCGGAGAGGGTGCTGAGCCGGAGAACCTCGACGCCGCACAGCTCGTCTCGCTCGCCGCGGTGCCGGCGGACGGGCAGCCCCACAACGTCGACCTCGGCTCCTTCGGCACGTACCGGGTCGTCGTGCAGAAGCCGTCGGCCTCCGGGGTCTCGCTCGTGGTCGGGCTCTCCGTCGCCGACGTGCAGGCCACCGTCGTGCAGCTCGCCGTGCTCATCGCGGTCATCGGCCTCGCCGGCGTCGGCGCCGCTGCCGTCGCGGGGGTGCTCGTCGTGCGCTCGGCACTGCGCCCGCTGGAGCGGGTCGCGGCGACCGCTACCCGTGTCTCCGAGCTCCCCCTCGACCGGGGAGAGGTCGCGCTCGCCGTGCGCGTTCCCGAGGCCGACGCCGATCCGTCCACCGAGGTCGGGGCCGTGGGCTCGGCCCTCAACCGCCTGCTCGGGCACGTGGCATCGGCCCTCGAGGCCCGTCAGGCCAGCGAGAACAAGGTGCGCACCTTCGTTGCCGACGCGAGCCACGAACTGCGCACGCCCCTCGCATCGATCCGCGGCTACGCGGAACTCACCCGCCGCGGCAACCACGAGCTGCCCGACGACGTCGTGCACGCGATCGGCAGAGTTGAGTCGGAGTCGGTACGGATGACCGCGCTCGTCGAAGACCTGCTGCTGCTGGCACGCCTCGACGAGCACAGCAAGCTCGAGACCCTCGAAGTCGACCTCGGGCGGCTCGTCGTCGACGCGGTGAGCGACGCCCGTGTTGCCGGCCCCGAGCACACCTGGGCGCTCGACCTGCCCGATGAGCCGGTGGTCATCGACGGTGACGCCTCGAAACTGCACCAGGTCGTCGCGAACCTGCTCACGAACGCCCGCACGCACACCCCCGCGGGCACGCTCGTCACCACGTCGCTCACGTCGAGTGCCGCTGACGCCGTCATCGAGGTGATGGACACCGGCCCCGGCATCGACCCGGCGCTGGTTCCCACCATCTTCGAGCGCTTCGTGCGCGGCGACGGCTCGCGGTCGCGCGCGTCGGGCAGCACCGGGCTGGGGCTCGCGATCGTCTCGGCGGTCATCGAGGCGCACGGCGGTCGGGCGGAAGTCGAAAGCGCCCCCGGCCGCACGGTGTTCCGAATAGTGCTGTCGCGCCGCCCGGCCTGATCCTGCGTGATCGCCGGGGCGCGCGGTGGCACACTTGACGGGTGTCGGTGCGGGGTCGGGTCATTGCCGTGGCGGGGGCAGCCCTCGTCGCGCTGCTCGGCCCTGCGCCCGCCGCCGTCGCGACCGAGGGCTCGGTGCCCGTCGAGGTGACGGACTTCGTCTCGGCCCCCGACGGCCTGCTCGCGAGCCTCGAGGACTTCTTCGGGCCGGGCGCGGAGGGCGGCGGCATCGCATTCGACGACTCCACCGAGCTGGGCCCCGTCGACCGGGTGTTCACGTTCTCACCCCAGTGGCTCGGCGGCGCGACCGACGACACCCCCGTGATGCTCGCGAACGAGTGGGCGGTGCCCGTCGTCGTGGCCGGGGATCCGGTGGGCGTAGCGATCGTGTGGATCAACCCCACGACCGTGCGGCCGCAGCTGGCCGATTTCTCGCCGGTCCCCGAGTTCGCGGCGGCCCTACCGGATGTCCCGGCCGCCGCCTACCTCGTCCACGACGTCGACCGTGCCGCGTGGCTCGCCGTCGACGCCCCCGGAGTCACCGTGCTCGTGTCCGGCACCTCGGGAGTCTCCGGCGCCTCCCGCCTCGACGTGTACCGCGAGGCGGTCACGGCAACCCCGGCGCCGGCGGCGACCGAGGAGGTGGGCCTCGGCACGGCGCTCTCGGTCGGCGTGATCGTCGCGGTGTCGCTCATCGTCATCCTGGTGCTGCTCGTGCCCGTCGCGTGGCGCCGGCGCAAGTTGCGGGCCACCGAGTAATCACCTAGTCTTACGGAGGCCAAAGACCGCAGGTTCCGCAAGGAATAACGACTCACGTCACCCGCGCAGGTGTATGAAGTTAGTGCTTTTCTCTAGCTCCGTGCCTTAGGCCGGAGCATTTTTTATGCCCCGGGTTGTCGATGGCCATGACATCCAACCATTTAAGGGAGCACCATGGCGAACAAGGAAGCATCAGTCGCCGAGATGACGGACCTGTTCCGTACCTCGACTGCTGTACTGCTCACCGAGTATCGCGGACTCACGGTTGCCCAGCTCAAGACGCTGCGCAAGTCCATCAGTGAGAACGCTACATACGCCGTGGTGAAGAACACGCTGACCAAGATCGCGGCAAACGCTGCGGGCATCTCGTCGTTCGACGAGGAGCTCGTGGGTCCGTCCGCGATCGCGTTCGTGCACGGTGACCCTGTCACCGTCGCTAAGAGCCTGCGTGACTTTGCCAAGGCAAACCCTCTGCTCGTGGTGAAGGGTGGTTACTTCGACGGTAACCCGCTCTCCGCTGCAGAGGTAACGAAGCTCGCCGACCTTGAGACCCGGGAGGTGCTGCTCGCGAAGTTCGCGGGTGCCGCCAAGGCCTCGCTGTTCGGCGCCGCATACCTGTTCAACGCACCGCTCGCCCAGGCCGTTCGCACGGTCGACGCGCTGCGCGAGAAGCAGTCCAACTAACAAGTTCCACGTTCTACAAGGAGATACATCATGGCAAAGCTGACCAGTGACCAGCTGATCGAGGCATTCAAGGAGCTCACGCTCATCGAGCTCAGCGAGTTCGTCAAGAAGTTCGAGGAGACCTTCGAGGTCACCGCTGCTGCCCCCGTGGCCGTTGCGGCTGCCGGTGGCGGCGCTGCTGCCCCCGCCGAAGAGGTCGAGGAGAAGGACTCGTTCGACGTCGTTCTCGAGGCTGCAGGCGACAAGAAGATCCAGGTCATCAAGGAGGTGCGCACCCTCACGAGCCTCGGTCTCGGCGAGGCGAAGGCACTCGTTGACGGCGCTCCCGGCAACGTCCTCGAGGGCGTCAACAAGGAGACCGCCGAGAAGGCCAAGGCCGTCCTCGAAGAGGCCGGCGCGACGGTTACCCTCAAGTAACTTCAGCACCTCGAGCAAGGGCATCCGCTTCGGCGGGTGCCCTTGTTCTGCGTTGAGGCGGTCGTGTGCCACGAAGAACAAAAGGGCACCCGGTAACCAATCGGGTGCCCTTTCGTTGTGCCTAAGCACGCGTCGCCTGGGCGGTTCGGGATCAGGTCCGATCCGCCGTGATAAGGGACAGCTCGGCGACGAGGCTGCCCACGGGGAGGGTATGTCGAGGCAAGGCTAGCCAGTCCCCTCAAATGAGGACACTTCCTCCCGGGTGATTGCGGGGTGAGTGGGGGGTGATCTACAGCTGGTGGCCGAGCTCGCGGGCGCGCTTGATCGCCGCCTGCCGCGAACTCACTCCGAGCTTGCGGTAGACGCTCTTGAGGTGCGACTTCACGGTGTTCACCGAGATGAAGAGCTCGTCGGCCATCTCGCCCACGGTCCGCCCGCGCACGAGGGCGCGCACGATGTCGCGCTCCCGCTCGCTCAACTGGGCGGTGGTGTCGTCGCTGTCGGTCGACCCGGTCGTGTCGATGTCGGTGAACAGCTCTCGCACGGCATCCGTCTGCGGTCGTTCGGTGGCGCGCGCGAGCATGGTGCGCATGACGTCCTTCGGAACGAGCCGGAACGGGATGCGCATGCCGTTGTGGGCCGCGACGACCAGGCCCCGGTCGAACGTGACGTCGGCGACCGAGGGGTTGCCGAGCCGGTAGTGGGCGGCAGCGAGCAGCAGGTACACGTCGACCAGCGTGCGGCCCGAGTGCGCGTCACCCATGGCCACGCAGTCGGCGAGCGCCGCGAGTGTGCCCTGAACGTCACCGGAGAGGAAGCGCAGGTGCGCGATGAAGCGCGCCGGGCAGTTCGCGTGGTGCTGGGTGGGGGTGAGCGAGCCGAGGATGTCCCATGCCGTGTCGATCTGGCCGAGCCGCAGCAGCAGCGTCGCGCGCAGCCCCTCGGAGACGGTGACGATCGTGCCCGGCGGTTCCCACTTGCGGTACGACTGCAGGCACCGGCGCAGCAGGTCGAGGCCCCCTACGTACGTCTCGCTGATGATCGTCACGGCGGCCTGGGCGTAGAGGCCCAGGGGCTCCCAGTCGCTGCGGGCGCTCGCAGCTGCTACGACCGGGGCGAGTGCCTCCGCGTCGTCGATTCGGTTGCGCTCGACGCAGATGAGGAGCTCGGCGATCAGGGCGGCGGCACCGAACGGGCTCTCGAGAAGCCCGCTGTCTCCGGATGCCTCGCGAGCGACCCGCGCGTACCCCGATGCCGCCTCGAACTCGCCGAGCGAGTACTCGAGCATGGCCAGTGCCGCGTAGCACTCCACCTGCTCGACGCGCAGGAGGTTGGTGGGCGCGAGGCCCGCCGCGGTGCGCAACTCCGTCTTCGCGAGGTCGTAGTCGCCCAGGTGGTACAGGGTGATGCCGCGCTGCAGTGCGGCCTTCGCCCCGAACCGGATGCGCCACGCGAGCGGCAGCGTCGTGTCGGGGGCGACGAGGTCCGCCGCCCGGTCTGCGGCCGCGAGCGCGTCGCCGAGGCGGCCGAGCGAGCGCAGGGCGGCGGAGTGGTGCAGGTGCAGTCCCAGCACGGCGGGGAGGGGCGTGGCATCCGTCATCGCGCCGAATGCCGCGTCGAAGTAGGGCAGTGCGGCAGATCGGCTGGGGGAGCCGACCGACCGCCACGTCGCCCCGTAGCCGCCCACGAGCCAGGGGTCACTGTCCCAGAGTTCGGGCGGCAGTGCGTCCATGAGCTCGCGGAGGCCGCCGCCCTCGAGCCCCACGAGCGACGTCCACGAGACGCCCAGGGCGCGGAACAGCGCAGCGGCGTCGCCGCCGGGCGCAGCAAGGGCGCGGAGTTCGTCGAGCGACGACTCCTCCCCTGCGGTGTACATCTCGCGGATCTCGAGACCCCTTCCACGACTGGCTGAGACTCTACGGGGTTCGGAGTCACTTTGTCCCCCGGTTGGCGCATGTTTCCAGTTGCGCAGGGGTGAATCCGGCCCCCATAATGGGGACTGCTCGTTGCTACCCCGATTGCGCGCGCACACCCGATTGGCTTCCCGCAGAGACGTTGCGCCCTACCGCACCGGATCACAGGTGGCGAGAAGCTGCTTACCCGAAAGCGGCATACCCGATGCAGCCTTTAATTACCCGACTCCGTTCGCTGCGCCGTGAGCGCTTTGACAGCTCCACCGGTCGTCGCCGACGCGGTGGCGCCGCCCTCGCGGCGGGAATCGTCCTCGCCCTCTTCGCGGGCTCCGGCATCGCCGTCGCCGCGGTCTCCTCGGCCTCCGCGCACACCCCCGCGATCAACGCCGACTGCACGGGTGTGCACGTGCAGGCATGGGACTACAACGCTGGCCTCGTGAACACCGTCTCCGTCACGATCACGGGCGGCAACCCCGACGGCAGCGACCGCGTCGAGAATCGCACCTTCGGCGGGTCGTTCGACGAGTGGTTCTACTTCGCCGACCCGAGCGTGTCGTGGTCGTACTCGGCGTCCATCGACGCGCCCGACGGCACCAACGGCACCGAGTGGGACTACAGCTGGTCAGACACGACCAAGGGTTGCTCCACTCCCGACATCGGCATCACCGCCTCGACGTGCATCCATGTCGGCGACCCGACGACGGTGAACGCCGTCATCTCCCCGCTCGACCCCTCGCACGCCTACACGGTTCGCCTGGTCGGCAGCAACGGCTACGACAGTGGCGATGCACCCGTGCAGACCACGTCGTACTCGTGGAACGGCCTCGAGGCGGGCTACGACTACACGGCGACCCTCACCGACACGACGAGCGGCCTGAGCGACTCCGACACGGTGCACGCGATCGGCTGCCCGCAGCCGCCGGACTTCACCGTCACCGTCACCCAGTGCACGGTTCCGGGCGGCAACGGCGCGTTCGGCGTCACGGTCTCCGGTCTCGTCGCGGGCCGCGACTACTCGCTGGCCCTCGTCAACAAGGCCGGCGGCGCGCCCACGGCGGTGCCGTTCACCGCGACGGGCCCGACGTACTCGTACTCGTTCACGACCTCGCCGTCGGGCACCTACTACGTGACCGTCACCGACATCGCCGACGGCACGACCAAGCAGAGCAACGACGCCACGTACCTGCCGTGCCCGTCGACCCCCGAGCTGGTGCTCGACCCGACCGAGTGCACCTCGACCGACGGCGTCTCCAACGCGTCGCTCGTGTCGAGTGCCGACGGCCTCGTGCCCGGCCGCTCGTACTCCGTGGTCATCTCGGTGGGCGGCGCAACCGTCTACTCGGAGGACCTCAAGCCGGCGACCTCGTCGACCTGGTCGAAGACGCTCTTCAACCTCGACCCCGGCGTGTACACGCTGACGGTCACCGACACGACAGACCCGGCGGCCGCGGGCTTCAGCGCCACGACGTCGTCGACGATCAAGGAGTGCCCGACGCAGCAGGAGGTCAGCCTCCAGGTGCAGGAGTGCTCGGTGCCCGGTGGCACCGGCATCCTCACCGCGACGGTGACGAACTTCACGGTCGGCCGCAACTACACGGTCGCGCTCACGCAGAACGGCCTGCCGGTTCCTGGCCAGCCGGTCTCCGAGAACTTCGACCCGACGGATGCCACGCCCCCCGTGTACACCTACGCGGGTCTGGCGCCCGGCCTCACCTACCGCGTGATCGTGCAGGACGTCACCCCGTCGACGGCCAAGGTCGCGGCCGCGGCGGCGGCGCCCGCCGGAGCCCTCCCGGTCGCCGCGAACGACATCACCCTCAAGGACTGCCCCGGCAACCCGGACCTGTTCCTCACCCAGCCCACGTGCACGGTGCTCACGACGTCGACCATCACCGTCGGTGTCTCCAAGCTCATCGTGGGCGAGACCTACACGGTCTCGGTCACGAAGACCTCTGACGGAACCCCCGTCTCCGGCGTGCCTGACCAGTCGCTCACCGCGACTCAGGCCACCACCTCGCTGCAGTTCACCAACCTCCCCGTGGGGTCGAACTACACCGTGACGGTGACCAACGCGACGAAGACGCTCACCGCAAAGGGCACCATCCAGCTCATCCTGTGCGACCTACCCACGCTCGCATACACAGGCGCAAGCACAATGACGCCGACGTTGGCGGGACTCGGGTTCCTGCAGTTCGGTCTCGTGCTTGTCGGGATCAGCTTCGTTCGGCGCCGTTCGGGGGCGCGCGGAGTCTGACCCCAGAGGGCCCGGCCGGCGAACTTTTCGGACCGCCGGCCGGGTTTCTCGAACGGTGCCGGGTGAGTAGCGCGAGCTACACGCCGGGCGCTGTGGTGCTCGAGCGCACCTCGAGCCGCACCGGGTACGGCGACCACGTCCGCTCCCAGGCGCGGCCCTCGTCATCGAGCTCGGCCATGACGCGCTCTACCGCTGCCGTGCCCTGTCCGCCCGGATCCTGAGCGAGGGTGGTGAGCCCGAACATGGGCGCGAGCTCGTGGCCGTCGATGCCCACCACCGACAGCTGCGCGGGAACGTGGATGCCGAGCTGGCGGGCTGCGACGATGGTCCCGATGGCGACTTCGTCGGAGCCGGCAACGACGGCGCTCGGCCGCGCCCTGGGGTCGGCGAGCACGGCGAGGGCGAGTTCGTACCCGCCCGGCATGGAGAGCTCGGTAGCCCGGAACGTGTCGTCGCCACAGGGCAGGCCCGCGGCATCCATCGCCTGGGTGAAGCCCGCGAGGCGCTGGGAGTGCACGCGGAAGTCCATCTCGTTGCCCTGATCGCCGCCGAAGTGCATGATGCGCGTGTGCCCGAGGCTGATGAGGTGCTCGGTCACCAGGGCGGCGGCGGCGACGTCGTCGATGCTGAAGGTCGCGATGCCGTCGATGGCCCCGCCGACCCCCACGATGGGCTTCGCGAGGGAGCCGAGGAGTCCGACTTCGTGCGAGGTGAGCTCGATGCCCACGGCGATGACCGCGTCGACGCGCTTGCGCACGAGGAAGTACTCGAAGACCCGGCGGCGCTCCGCGGCATCCGCGCTCAGGCGGTAGAGGGTCAGATCGTAGCCGGCCGCGATGAGGGCCGACTCGATGCCCTCAAGCACGTCGCCGAAGTACCAGCGATTGATGTGGGGGATGACCACGCCCACATTGCGCGTGCGGCCCGTGACGAGGCTCGCGGCGTTGGAGGAGACCACGTAGCCGATGGCCGCGGCGGCGGCGACAACGCGGTCCCGCGTCTCGGCCGAGACGTAGCCGTTGCCACTGAGCGCGCGCGAGGCGGTGGCCTTGGAGACCTGGGCGATGCGGGCGACGTCGCTGAGCGCGCTCATGCATCTCCCTTCGCCGATGAGTGGACGGAGCACAGCATAGCCGCGATCAGCCCTCGCATGGAACCGGTTCCAGAAGGGGGTGGTCCTCAACTGTGCGGACTTGGTGGGAGCGCTCCCACCAATTCGGGTAACGTCTCGGACTCGTTAGACAACAGTTCATGCCAAGCGCTTGCATTGCCCGTGGCGTTGCCCTAACTTGTGACGTGGAACCGGTTCCCGAAACGGTGCGGATCCACCCCCTGCAATCACCAACCGCTCGCTCCAAGACTGGAGCGCGCGGAGACCTCAACGAGGAGGAAGTATGAGTTTCACAGGCAACCGCCGTCTCATTGCACCACTGGCACTGCTGGGAGTTGCGTCGCTCGCGCTCGCCGGTTGCGCCGAGGGCGGGGACAGCACCGACTCCGGCTCGCTCGAAGGCCAGACCGTCCAGATCGCCGGTGGTATCACGGGCGGCGAGGCGGACGCGCTGCAGGCGACCTTCGACCAGTTCACCAAGGACACCGGCATCAAGGTCGTCTACACGGGTGACAAGAGCTTCGAGGGCAACATCGTGACCAAGGTCACCGGTGGCTCCGCTCCCGACATCGCGATCGTCCCGCAGCCGGGTCTGCTCAAGACGCTCGTCGAGACCGGCGAGGTCAAGGCCGCTCCCGCGGCCGTCGAGGCCAACGTCGACGCCAACTGGTCGCCCGACTGGAAGCTGTACGGCACGGTCGACGGCACGTTCTACTCCGCGCCCATGCTCGCGAACATCAAGGGCTACGTCTGGTACTCCCCCGCTGCCTTCAAGGAGTGGGGTGTCGAGGTTCCCACCACGTGGCAGGAGACGCTCGACCTGACGAAGACCATCCAGGAGAAGACGGGCGCTGCACCCTGGTGCGCCGGTTTCGCCTCGGGTGACGCTTCGGGCTGGCCGGGAACGGACTGGATCGAGGACCTCGTCCTGCGCCAGAGCGGCCCTGACGTCTACGACCAGTGGGTCGCGGGCGACGTGAAGTTCACCGACCCCGAGATCAAGGACGCGTTCGACGCTGTCGGCGAGATCCTGCAGAACCCGGCCTACGTGAACGCCGGCTTCGGCGACATCAAGAGCATCAACTCCACCGCGTTCGGTGACGTTGCTGCGAAGGTTGCCGACGGCACCTGCCCCCTGACCCACCAGGCGTCCTTCCTGTCGGCGAACTTCCTCGAGGCCAAGACCGCCTCGGGTGAGACCCCGACGGTCGGCCCCGACGGTGACGTCTACGGCTTCGTGCTCCCCGGCATCGAGGCGGGCTCCGCGTCGATCGAGGTCGGTGGCGAGTTCGTCACCGCGTTCTCCGACTCGGCCGCGACCCAGAAGGTTCTCGAGTTCATGTCGACCCCCGAGTGGGCCGACCTGCGCGTCTCGCAGGGTGGCAGCATCTCCGCCAACCTGAAGGCCGACCCCTCGAAGGCCTCGAGCCCGCTGCTCACCGACGCGATGAAGCTCCTGCAGGACCCGAACACCACGGTCCGCTTCGACGCATCCGACCTCATGCCGTCGACTGTCGGCGCCGGGTCGTTCTGGAAGGGCATGGTCAACTGGATTGACGGACGCGACACCGACACGGTGCTCTCCGACATCCAGGCTGGCTACGACAACTAGCACCACCGCACCACGTGCTCGATGAGGTGAGGGCTTCCGCTGCGGCGGGGGCCCTCACCCTTGAGCTAGCGTGGTTGCTCTCAGAGTCCAACGTTGTACTCGAAAGGTAAGCCCATGACTGCCACAACCCCGGAGCTGGACGCCCGGCGCAAGGTGCCCTCGCGCCAGACCGCCGCGATAGTCGCCGCCGTCACGGTGATCGCCGTGATCGCCGCCTTCATCTTCCTGATCACCCAGCAGCCGAACCCGGATGCCCGACCGGTGTCGCTCGGATTCTCGCTGAACAGCCTGTTCGTGTGGCTGGGCGGATTGCCGCCGCTCGCGCAGATCCCCCTCATCCTCGCCGTGTTCGGTGCCGTCGTCGCGCTGATCCTCGTGCTCATCGAGTACGCACCGCGTTCCGGCAAGGGGTACTTCTACCTCCGCCTCGCCGCGTGCTTCGTCATCCCCGCGCTCGCCTTCATGCTCCTTCGCCCCTACCAGAACTCGTTCATCTTCGTTCTGATCATCGCGATCGTGCTCGGCGGTGCGCTCTTCTTCTTCGACTACCGCTCGCGGCAGGGCGCCGGTTACCTCTTCCAGCTGATCATCTTCACGGCGCCCGCCGCGATCCTGCTGCTGGTCGGCCTGGTCTACCCGACGATCGCGACCCTGTTCCAGTCGTTCTTCGACAAGACGACCACCAAGTTCGTCGGGCTCGAGAACTACGTGTGGGTCTTCACCAACCCCGAGGGCTTCTGGTCGGTCATCAACACCGTCATCTGGGTGCTCATCGCCCCGGTCTTCGCGACGGTCATCGGGCTCGCCTACGCGGCGCTCGTCGACCGGTCGCGCGGTGAGAAGTTCCTCAAGGTCATCGTGTTCATGCCGTACGCGATCTCGTTCGTCGGCGCGGGCATCATCTGGAAGTTCGTCTACGACTTCCGCCAGGGCGAGCAGATCGGTCTGCTCAACGCCATCGTGACCGCGTTCGGCGGCCAGCCGGTGTCGTGGCTCGATGCTCAGCCCCTCGTGAACACCTTCATGCTCCTGGTCGTCTTCGTGTGGAGCCAGACCGCCTTCGCGATGGTCATCCTGTCGTCGGCGATCAAGGGCGTGCCGGCCGAGCAGCTCGAGGCCGCGGCGCTCGACGGCACCACCGCCTGGCAGTCGTTCATCAACGTGACGGTGCCGGGCATCCGTTCCTCGCTGATCGTGGTGCTCACGACCATCGCCATCGCGGCGCTCAAGGTCTACGACATCGTCGCGGTCATGACCGGCGGCCGGGCGAACACCTCGGTGCTCGGGTTCGAGATGGTCAACCAGCAGCAGCGGTTCCAGAGCTACGGCCACTCGGCGGCCCTCGCGGTGGTGCTGTTCATCTTCGTACTACCGCTCATCATCTACAACGCACGGCAGATCAAGAAGCAGAGGGAGATCCGATGACCGCCATCACCACGCCCGTGCCCGCTGTCGACCCCCGGTCGAAGCGCGAGGTGGCGCGGCAGACCGCACGGAACGAGAAGGACGCCCAGAAGCGCCTGAGCTCGCGCGGCGCGACCCTGGTCGCGATCCTCATCGCCATCCTCTGGACGATCCCGACCTTCGGGCTCTTCGTCACGTCGTTCCGCCCCGGCGCCGACAGCAACACGACCGGCTGGTGGACGGTCTTCGTCAACCCCGGATTCACGCTCAACAACTACTTCGAGGCACTCAACTCGGGTGGCACGGCGCTGTCTCTCGGCCAGTCGTTCATCAACTCACTGGCGATCACGATCCCGGCGACGCTCATCCCCATCGCCGTCGCGTCGCTCATCGCCTACGCATTCGCGTGGATCGAGTTCAAGGGCAAGAACATGCTCTTCATCTTCGTCTTCGCGCTGCAGATCGTTCCGCTGCAGATGGCTCTCGTGCCGCTCCTGAGCCTCTTCTCCCGGGGCCTCACGATCAACGGGGTCGGCATCTTCCCGGGCTTCGCGCTGCGCGATGTCGACCACAGCTTCGCGACGGTGTGGATCGCGCACTCGATCTTCGCGCTGCCGCTGGCGATCTTCCTGCTGCACAACTTCATCAGCGAGATCCCGGGCGACGTCATCGAGGCGGCGCGCGTCGACGGCGCCGGGCACGGGCAGATCTTCTTCCGGATCATCCTGCCGCTGGCGACGCCGGCAATCGCCTCGTTCGCGATCTTCCAGTTCCTGTGGGTGTGGAACGACCTGCTGGTGGCGACGATCTTCGCGCCAACCTCCTCCCTGCCGATCACCCAGACGCTCAACTCGCTCTCGGGCACGTGGGGCAACCAGTGGTACCTGCAGTCGGCGGGTACCTTCATCGCCATCGTCGTGCCGCTCATCGTGTTCTTCGCGCTGCAGCGGTTCTTCGTGCGCGGCCTGCTCGCGGGCGCCACGAAGGGCTAGCGCGGCGTGTGTCGAGGGCGGCTCCCCGCGGGGAGCCGCCCTTCGTCGTTGCGTCGCGTCCCGCCACGCCACGGCCCCCGCACCCTTCCCCGTTCCGAAATGACGGAGATACGGGCGGCCGGATGCCACGGCAGGCGGTTCGCGCGGGCATCCGGCTCACAGGCTCCGTCATTTCGGAAGGGTGGGGCCGGGCGGCGGCCGGGCGCGGGAACGCCCGGGCGGGAGGCGCGACGCCGCGGTCGCCCGCAGCGAACAGCGCGCGGCGGGGGCATGCCCGAGTCGTAAGGTGAAGCAATGAGCGGAATGCACGGCGGCGGGGGCGGGGGCGGCCGCGGCGGCCGGGTCAGTGGCGGCGACGCCGCGGCGCAGCGGGCGGCGAATGCCCAGGCGCCGAAGATCCCCGATCTGCTGAAGCGCATCATGGGGCTCTTCGCACCGCACCGCACAGCCCTCACGGTCACCATCGTGCTCGTGCTCGTGAGCGCCGGGCTCGGGGTGCTCCCCCCGCTGCTCACCAAGCAGCTCTTCGACGTCGGCCTCTTCCCGCCGACCGGCGGGCCCAACGTGCCCGTGCTGCTCGAGCTCGTGGGGGCGATGGTCGGCCTCCTCGTGCTGTCGGCGGCACTGGGCGTCTGGCAGACCTGGCTCACGGCGAACGTGGGCAACAAGGTGATGGGGGCGATGCGCATCCGGCTCTTCGGCCACCTGCAGGCCATGGAGCTCGCGTTCTTCACGCGCACGAAGACCGGCATCATCCAGTCGCGGCTGCAGAACGACGTCGGCGGCGTGGCGGGCGTGCTGAGCAACACGATCTCGAGCGTCATCGGCAACACCGTGACCGTGATCGCGGCGTTCGTGAGCATGCTCGTGCTGAGCTGGCAGCTGACGATCGTCGCGGTGATCCTGCTGCCCGTGCTCGTGATCGCCCAGCGCCGCGTCGGCCAGGTGCGCGCGCGCATCGCGACCAAGACGCAGGAGTCGCTGAGCGACATGACCGCGATCACCCAGGAGGCGCTGAGCGTCTCGGGCATCCTCCTGGCCAAGAGCTTCAACCAGCAGAAGGCCGAGACCGCGCGCTACGAGGCCGAGAACCAGAACCAGATCTCGCTGCAGGTGCGCCAGCAGATGAGCGGCCAGTGGTTCTTCGCGATGGTCAACATCTTCCTGTCGATCATCCCCGCGGTGATCTACATCGTCGCGGCCTACCTCATCACGGGCGGCGTCGATGTGACGGCGGGAACCATCGTGGCCTTCACCACGGTGCAGGCGCGCCTGATGTTCCCGCTGCTCGGGCTGCTGCGCGTCGCGCTCGACCTGCAGACCTCGTCGGCGCTGTTCGCCCGCATCTTCGAGTACCTCGACCTCGTGCCCGCCATCACCGACAAGCCCGACGCCCACGCCGTGCGCACCCCCGACCTCGGCAGGATCGAGTTCGACGACGTGGTGTTCCGCTATCCGGATGCCCCGAGCGACAGCCCGGCGACACTCAAGGGCGTCTCGCTCACCATCGAGCCGGGCCAGTTCGCCGCGTTCGTGGGACCGTCGGGCGCGGGCAAGACCACGGTGAGCTACCTGATCCCGCGGCTGCACGACGTGACATCCGGCCGGGTGCTGTTCGCGGGCGACGACGTGCGCGACCTCGAGGCCGACTCGCTCGTGCGCAACATCGGCATCGTGAGTCAGGAGACCTACCTGTTCCACGCCACGATCGCCGACAACCTCAGGTACGCCAAACCCGACGCGACCCTCGACGAGCTCGTGGCGGCGTCGAAGGCCGCGAACATCCACGACACGATCGTGTCGTTCCCCGACGCGTACGACACGGTGGTGGGGGAGCGCGGCTACCGCCTCTCCGGTGGCGAGAAGCAGCGCATCGCCATCGCGCGCGTGCTGCTCAAAGACCCGGCCGTGCTCATCCTCGACGAGGCCACGAGTGCGCTCGACTCGATCTCGGAGCGGGTCGTGCAGGAGGCGCTCGACACCGCGTCGCGCGGCCGCACGACCATCGCGGTGGCGCACCGGCTCTCCACCGTCGTCGATGCCGACGTCATCTTCGTGGTGGTCGCGGGCAGGGTGGTCGAGCACGGCACGCACACCGAGCTGCTCGCCGCCGGCGGCATGTACTCGTCGCTCTACGCGCAGCAGGTGCAGTAGCTGCCCCCGGTGGCTAAAGTGAACCCGTGTCAACCCCGCCCATTCCGCCCGCACAGGGCACGATCGTGCTGCCCAGCACGACGATGAAGGCCGGGCTGAGCATCCGTTCGATCCTGCTCATCAGGTTGCTGCTGGTGAGCGTGGCGTCGAGCGTGGTCGTGGGGCTCATCGGCTACGTGAACGGGCGGGACTCGCTCAGGGATGCCGCGTTCAACCGCCTCGTCGAGGTGCGTGATTCCCGGGCCCGCGAGATGCAGGATCTGTTCGACACGATCGAGAGCACCCTCCTGCTGAACGCGCGGGGGGAGAGCGTGCGCGAGGCGGTGCAGGCGTTCTCCGCGGGCTTCGCCGATCTGGAAGGCCGCGAGCTCACCGCCGACGAGCGCGCCACGCTGCAGGCGTACTACACGGGCACCTTCGGGCCGCAGCTCGCGAGCGCGACGGGCGCCACCGTCGACGCGTCGACGCTCGTGCCCACCGACCCCGCCGAGGCCTACCTGCAGCTCAACTACACGGCCAAGGCCGCAAGCTTCGCCGATGCGATAGCCGTCGACGACGCGGGCGACGGCAGCGAGTGGTCGCAGGCGCACGCGCTGTACCACGACTACTTCCGCCGGATGACCGAGCTCTTCACCTACGAGGACGTGCTGCTGCTCGACACCAAGGGCAACGTCGTCTACACCGCATACAAGGGTGTCGACCTCGGCACGAACCTCGACACCGGACCGCTGCAGCGCACCAACCTCGCCGCCGCGTACTCCGCCGCGCTCACCGGCAACGTCGCCGACACCGTCGAGTTCACCGACTTCGCCGACTACCCGCCGTCGCTCGGCGTGCCGGCGGCATGGGCGGTCACGCCCGTGGCAGTCGACGGCACGATCGTCGGAGCGCTCGCCGTCGAGCTGCCCGTGGCGGCGATCAACCAGGTCATGACGGGCGGCGGCGATTGGGAGGCGAGCGGCCTCGGGCGCACGGGCGAGACGTACATCGTCGGTGCGCAGGACAACCTCATGCGGTCGGCGTCGCGCGACCTCATCGAACACCCCGACGACTACGAGAAGCAGGCGATCGAGGCGGGCACTCCGCCCGAAGCGGCCCGGCAGGCCGTCGAGACGGGGAACACCCTGCTCGTGCAGCCGGTGCGCACGGATGCCGTCAGCACCGCCGCCGAGGGCAAGACCGGCACCAACCTCGCCGTCGGCTACCTCGGCAGCGAGACCATCGCCGCCTACGCGCCGCTCGACCTGCACGGGCTCGACTGGGTGATCGTCGCCGAGATCGACAGCTCGGAGGCGTTCGCGCCGGTCGACGACTTCACTCGCAACCTCGTCCTGTCGTCGGCGATCATCGTGCTCCTGGTGTCGCTGCTCTCGCTCGTCATCGCGGGGGTGATCGTGCGGCCGGTGCGGCGCCTGCGCGACGCCGCGCGCCGCATCGCCGCGGGCGAGACGGGAGTGCAGGTCGACGCGGGCACGAGCGACGAGCTCGCGGACGTCGGCGCGGCATTCAACGACATGAGCCGTAGCCTGCAGGTGAAGGCGACCCTGCTCGAGGAGCAGCAGGCCGAGAACGAGCGGCTCCTGCTCTCGCTCATGCCCGAGCCGCTCGTGAAGAAGTACAAGGAGGGCGCGCAGACCATCGTGCTCGACCACCAGGAGGTGTCCGTGCTGTTCGCGGACATCGTCGGGTTCGAGGCGTTCAGCCGCGGCCTGCCCTCGGAGGATGCGCTCGAGAAGCTCAACGAGATCATCCGCGCCTTCGACGAGGCCGCCGACCGGTACGGCGTCGAGCGCGTGCGCACCACGCGCGCCGGCTACCTCGCGAGCTGCGGCCTCACGATCCCGCGCGTGGACAACGCCCGCCGCATGGTCGACTTCGCGATGGAGCTCGAGCGGATCGCCGAGCGCTACGGCGGCAAGCACGGCACGAGCCTCAGCATCCGTGCGGGTATCGATACGGGAACCGTCACGAGCGGGCTCGTGGGCCAGAGCCACATCGCCTACGACCTGTGGGGCGACGCGGTGAACCTCGCCTTCCAGCTGCAGGGCACCAACCGCGACTCGGGCATCTTCCTCACCCAGCAGGTCGTCGACCGGATGCCCGACACGGTCCATGTGCGCGACTGGGGGTTCGTCAACACGGCGACCGGTCCGCAGAAGGTCTGGCGGGTGGATCCGGACGACGTGCACGCCGGGGTCGAGGCGTGACCGCCTTCTGGTCGCAGCCCTGGTTCTGGCCCGCAGTCGGGGTCGTCATCGGACTGCCCGTCGTGCTGCTCGTGCTCACCGAGGTGCAGAGCATGCTCGAGCGGCGGGGGAGCAGGGCCTCCCGCATCGTCGTGCTGCTGCGCAACTACGTCGCGCCCGTGGGTGCGCTCCTGCTGCTCATGAGCCAGGCGCAGTACGTGAACATCGAGCTCACTTGGACGCGCGTCGTGGCGACGCTCTTCGGCTTCCTGGTCATCCTCGTGCTGCTCAACACCCTCAACTTCGCGCTCTTCGTGACCGCGAAGGAGGGCACCTGGCGCAGCAAGATCCCGTCGATCTTCGTCGACATCGTGCGGATCATCCTCATCATCGTGTGCCTCGCCGTGCTGTTCTCCGCGGTCTGGAACGCCGATGTCGGCGGGCTCTTCGCCGCCCTGGGCGTGGGCTCGATCGTCATCGGCCTCTCGTTGCAGAACGCCGTGGGCTCGATCGTGACGGGCCTGCTGCTGCTCTTCGAGCAGCCCTTCCAGCTCGGCGACTGGCTCGAGGTGAACGGCACCCGGGGCCGCATCGTCGAGGTCAACTGGCGAGCCGTGCACATCAAGACCGCGCGGGGAGTGCTGGTCATGCCCACGGCGTCGCTCGCGAGTTCGGCGTTCCTCAACCTGAGCCGCAAGCCCTCGCCGTTCGAACTCGACATCGTCGTGAAGTTCGCGACGGACGACGCGCCGCAGCAGGTCATCGACGTGTGCATGCGCGTCGCCGCCGACCTGCCGGCCGCGGTGCCGGGCGAGCCCGCGACCATCACCCCGATGCCCAAGGCGAAGTACGAGGTCGAGATCCCCATCACGAGCCCCGCGGACAACGCCAGCTCGATCAAGGCCTTCCGCACGCGCCTCTGGTACGCCGCGCGTCGCGCCGACCTGCACCTCGACGGCGACCTCACCGACAACTACAACACCCCCGCTAACGTGGAGGCCGCGGTGCGGCGCATGGCTCCCGCGCTCTACCTCACGCCGGAGGACGTGCTCGTCGTCGCACCCCAGGCGCGGCTCGAGCGGTGGGGCGAGGGCGAGGTCGTGCAGCACCCGCTCACCGTCCCCGACGGCATGCGCTACATCGTGGAGGGCACCGCCCAGATCGCGACGCCCATCGAGGCGGGCGCCGAGGTGCGGTTCGCCACCCTCGACCGCGACGACGTGGTGGGGCTGACGGCGCTCACCCGGCAGGGCGTCTCCGCCCGGGTCACGGCGACCACCGACCTCGCCGTGCTGTTCATCCCGGTGGGCGTGCTCGACGGGCTCGTGAAGTCACGGCCCAAGCTCGCGCGCGACATCGGCCAGGAGATCGACAACCGCCGCACGCTCGCGTACTCCGCGCTCTCCGCCGCCGGGGTCGACGTGCCGCCCGGGTCTCGCCTCATCGCCTAGGAACGCGCTGCGAGCATGTCCTCCATGACGCCGATCTCGCTCGTCTGCGCCTGCGCCATGCTCGTCGCGAGCGCGACGACCACGGAGTTCGTCGAGCGTGCGATCACGGCCTCCGCCATCTCGACGCCACCCTTGTGGTGGGCGATCATGAGCGTGAGGAAGATCTTCTCGGCCTCGACGCCCGTCGCGGCCCTGAGCTGCGCGAGCTGCTCGGGGGTGGCGTAGCCGGGCATCGTGGCGGGCGGGGCATCCGTGCCCGTGCCCATCTCCATCTCGTGCCCGCCGCCGTCGAGCGCGGGGAGCGTCATCCACGTCATCGCGGGCTGCGACGCGGTCTGCGACAGCCCCCAGAGGTTGAGCCAGCCGAACATCTGACCCGACTGCTGCGACTGCGAGGTCGCGATGTCGTAGGCCAGGAGGCGCACCTCGGGGTCGGTCGTGAGATCGCGCACCGTCAGTGACATCTCGACTGCCTGCGCGTGGTGCACCTGCATGTCGCGCGCGAAGCCGGCCTCGGCGCTCGTGTCGGTGGGCGTGCTCTGCTGCGGCGCGCTCAGGCGGCCGATGACGAGGGATGCCGCGACCAGCAGCAGTGCCGTGAGCACTGCGGCGATGGCGAGCCGAACCCGGCGCCCCGGGTCCGGGGCCGACTCAGGAGAGCTTGCCGGGGCCATCGAGTGCGCCGGTGCAGGCGGCGCCGGGCTCCGGGGCGTCCTGCGACAGCCGGTACTTCTTGATGAACTCGTCGAGTCGCGGGTCGTCGACGCCGTCGAGCTGCACCTGCGCCGACCAGGCGGAGATCACGACGGGCGCGGGCAGCCCCGGGTACGGGGAGAGGATCGCGTAGGTGCTCGGCGTCTTGTTGCGCAGCGAGGCCAGCTGGTCGGCGGTGAGGGCGTCGGGGTCGTAGGTGATCCACACGGCACCGTGCTCGAGCGCGTGCACGGCGTGCTCGTTCTCCTGGGGCTGGTCGTACACGCCGCAGTTGAGCCACACAGCGTTGTGGTTGCCGCCCGCCGGAGGGTTCATGCCGTAGTCGGCCTCGTAGTCGACGGTGCCGTCGACGTGGGTCGCGGAGAGCGTGCCGAACGTCTTGATGCCGTCGATCGTGATCGAGCTCGGGTCGACCTTGGGGGTGGCGCTCACGATGACGAACGTGACGATGAGGGCGAGCACGAGCACGCCGCCGACGATCCCGCCGATGAGGCCGATGCGCTGATTGCGCTTCTGGGTGGCCATCTGCTTCTGCATGGCCGCGACCTTCTCCGCCCTCCGGGCATCGCGCTGCTGCTTGACGGTGGGCTTGGCGGGATCGGGCACGGCAATTCCTGTCGGCTCAGAAGAAGGTTGTCGCTTCAATCATGGCTGGTAGTTGCTCTGAAACACATGTGAGACCCGCTGGTAGATTTGCGGGACCATGAAGTACGCGAACTCCGTCATCGACCTCGTCGGCAACACGCCACTGGTTCGCCTCAATCGAGTCACGGAGGGGATCGCCGCGACGGTGCTCGTCAAGGTCGAGTACCTGAATCCGGGCGGCTCGTCGAAAGACCGCATCGCCACCCGCATCATCGACGACGCGGAGGCCAAGGGACTCCTGAAGCCGGGCGGCACGATCGTGGAGCCCACGAGCGGCAACACCGGCATCGGCCTGGCGCTCGTCGCCCAGCAGCGCGGCTACCGCTGCGTGTTCGTGCTTCCCGACAAGGTCGGCGAGGACAAGCGCAACGTGCTGCTCGCGTACGGCGCCGAGATCGTCGTGACTCCCACCGCCGTCGAGCCGTCGAGCCCCGAGTCGTACTACTCGGTCTCCGACCGCCTCGCCAGGGAGATCCCGGGCGCGTTCAAGCCGAACCAGTACTCCAACCCGAACGGCCCGCTCAGCCACTACGAGACCACCGGCCCCGAGATCTGGGCCGACACCGAGGGCAAGATCACCCATTTCGTGGCGGGCGTGGGCACGGGCGGCACGATCAGCGGCGTCGGCAAGTACCTCAAGGAGGTCTCCGACGGCAAGGTCGTCGTCATCGGCGCCGACCCCGAGGGCTCCGTCTACTCCGGCGGCACCGGTCGCCCCTACCTCGTCGAGGGTGTCGGCGAGGACTTCTGGCCGACCGCCTACGACCCGTCGGTCGTCGACGAGATCATCGCGTCGAGCGATGCGGAATCGTTCGAGTTCACCCGGCGGCTGGCGCGCGAGGAGGGGCTGCTCGTCGGCGGCTCGAGCGGGCTGGCCGTGGCATCCGGGCTCAAGGCCGCGGCAGCGCTCGGCAAGGACGACGTCATGGTGATCCTCCTGCCGGACGGCGGGCGCGGCTACCTGGGCAAGGTCTTCAACGACAAGTGGATGCGCAGTTACGGCTTCCTCTCCGACGCCGAGGAGCGCACGGTCGGCGACGTCATCAAGACGAAGACGGGCGAGCTGCCCGACCTGGTGCACGTGCACCCGACGGACACGGTGCGCGATGCGATCGAGATCATGGCCAAGTACGAGGTGTCGCAGATGCCCGTGCTCACGGCGGAGCCGCCCGTCGTGATGGGCGAGGTCATCGGCGCGATCGACGAGCGCTCGCTGCTCGAGTCGGTGTTCTCGGGCGACGCGGCGATGACCGACGCCCTGCGGGAATTCGTCGGCAAGCCGCTCGGTTTGATCGGTGTGCACGAGTCTGTCTCCGCCGCGAAGGCTGCGCTGGCGACCACGGATGCCCTGCTCGTCACCAACGACGGCAAGCCCGCGGCCGTGCTCACGCGCCACGACCTCCTGACCTTCCTCTCCGAGTAACTCCTACAGAAACGCGACCACTGTGTCTGACTTCGCCTTCCCCACCCGCGCCATCCACGCCGGGCAGGACTTCGACCCGAGCACCGGAGCGGTCGTCCCGCCCGTGTACTTCACGTCGACCTTCGTGCAGGACGGCGTGGGCGGGTTCCGCGGCGGCTACGAGTACAACCGCGGCGGCAACCCCACTCGCGACTCGCTGCAGGAACTGCTCGCCTCGCTCGAGGGCGGTGTCAAGGCGTTCAGCTTCGCCTCGGGTCTGGCCGCCGAGGACGCCCTGCTGCGTGCGGTGCTGAAGCCGGGCGACCACATCGTCATGGGCAACGACGTCTACGGCGGCACCCACCGGCTCGTGAGCCGCGTGTTCATCCCGTGGGGCGTCTCGCTCTCGACGGTGAACATGAGCGACCTCGACGCGGTGCGTGCCGCAATCCGCCCGGACGCGACCAAGGTGCTGTGGATCGAGACCCCGAGCAACCCGCTCATGAAGATCAGCGACATCGCCGCGCTCGTGAGCATCGCGAAGGAGACGGGCATCCTCGTCGTCGTCGACAACACCTTCGCGTCGCCGTACCTGCAGCAGCCGCTCTCGCTCGGTGCCGACGTCGTCGTGCACTCGACGACGAAGTACCTCGGCGGCCATTCCGACGTCCTGGGCGGGGCGGTCATCGTGAACAGCGACGAACTCGCCGAGAAGGTGGGCTTCCTCCAGTTCGGCGTGGGCGCGGTGTCGGGCGCCATGGACGCCTGGCTCACCGTGCGCGGCATCAAGACGCTCGCCGTGCGACTCGACCGGCACTCGTCGAACGCGCAGTCGATCGCCGAGGCGCTCGTCGGCCACCCCAAGCTCGACGCCGTGTACTACCCGGGCCTGCCCGACCACCCCGGCCACGACATCGCGGCCCGGCAGATGAAGGCGTTCGGCGGCATGATCTCGGTGGCGGTCAAGGGCGGCGTCGGCCCCGCGAAGAAGCTCGCGGAGTCGATGGAGCTGTTCCAGCTCGCGGAGTCGCTGGGCGGCGTGGAGTCGCTCGTCTGCTACCCCTCGGAGATGACCCACGCCTCGGTGCGCGGCACCGACCTCGAGGTTCCGGAGAACGTCGTGCGCCTGTCGGTGGGCATCGAGGACGTGGCCGACCTCACCGCCGACCTGCTCGGCGCACTCGACCGGGTCTAGCTTCAGAAAACTCCCAGCGCGGTAGCGGCTGAGGTCCAGACAGCAGGTCCACAGTCAGCGGAGTGAGAAGTTCCGAGCGCCTGAGCCTCGACGTCGTCGTCCCCGTCTACAACGAGCAGGAATCGCTCGAGAGCAGCGTGCGTGTGCTGCACGCCACGCTCGGCGAGCAGTTCGACGAGCCGTGGCGCATCACCATCGCCGACAATGCGAGCACGGATGACACCGCGCTCATCGCCGCGCGCCTCGCCGCCGAGCTGCCCGAGGTGACGGTGCTCAGCCTCGTCGAGAAGGGCCGCGGACGAGCCCTCAAGCTAGCCTGGCTCGAGTCGACCGCCGAGGTCGTGGCGTATGTGGACGTCGACCTCTCCACCGACCTCCGGGCGCTGCCCCCGCTCGTCGCGCCGCTGCTCTCCGGCCACTCCGACATCGCGATCGGCACCCGCCTCGGGCGCGGCTCGCGCGTGGTCAGGGGTGCCAAGCGCGAGTTCGTCTCGCGCAGCTACAACCTGATCCTGCGCCGCGCGATGGGCGTGACGTTCACCGACGCCCAGTGCGGCTTCAAGGCCATGCGCAGGGATGTCGCCCAGCGGGTGCTCCCGCTCGTGGAGGACACCGGCTGGTTCTTCGACACCGAGCTGCTCATCATCGGCGAGCGCGCCGGCCTGCGCATCCACGAGGTGCCCGTCGACTGGATCGACGACGAGAACTCGAGCGTCGACATCGTCGCGACGGCCACCGCCGACCTGCGCGGGCTGGTTCGGGTCGCGAGGTCGATCCTCACGGGGCGGATCCCGCTCGAGGAGGTGTACGCCGAGCTCGGCAGGCAGCCCTTCGCCCCCGCTCGACCACCGAGCTTCTTCGGCCAGGTCATCCGGTTCGGGGTCATCGGTGGCATCTCGACCCTCGCCTACGCCGCCCTGTACTTCGCGCTGCAGTTCGTGGTCGCCGAGCAGCTCGCCAACTTCATCGCGCTGCTCATCACCGCCATCGCCAACACGTGGGCGAATCGCCGGTTCACGTTCCGTGTGCGCGGGCCGCAGGGCGCGCTGCGGCACCACGTGCAGGGGCTCGTCGTGTTCGGCGTGGCCTGGGGCATGACCGCCGGATCGCTCGCGGTACTGCACCACTACCTGCCCGCCGCGGGGCCGCACCACGAGCTCGTGATCCTCACCGCGGCGAACCTCGCCGCGACGGTCATGCGCTTCCTCGCGCTGCGCCTGTGGGTGTTCCGCACCAGAGCGACGCACGCGCCTGCCGTGACGGCGAGCCGCGTCGTCACCTCGCGCGACCGGGTGCTGAGCTCGTGACGGCGCTCCCCCTTTCGTCAGTGCGATCGCGGCTGACGAGGTTCGCCTTCACCTGGGAGCGCCCGGCATTCATCGGCCTGCTCGCCCTCACCGCCCTGCTCTACCTCGTGAATCTCTCGGTGAGCGGCTGGGCCAACTCGTTCTACTCGGCCGCAGTGCAGGCCGGCTCCCAGAACTGGGAGGCGTTCTTCTACGGCTCCTCCGACGCCGCCAACTCGATCACCGTCGACAAGCCGCCCGCGAGCCTGTGGCTCATGGCGCTGTCCGTGCGCCTGCTCGGCCTCACGCCGTTCGCCATCCTGCTGCCCGAGGCCCTCATGGGCGTCGCCACCGTCGCGGTGCTCTACCTCATCGTGCGCAGGCGCTTCCCGGCGGGCACGGCTCTGCTGGCCGGTCTCACGCTCGCGCTCACCCCCGTCGCGGCGCTCATGTTCCGCTTCAACAACCCGGATGCCCTGCTCGTGCTGCTCCTCACGCTCGCGGTGTACTTCACCCTGCGGGGGGTCGAGAGCGGCAGGCTGCGCTGGGTGCTGTGGGCAGGGGCGATGGTGGGCCTCGGCTTCCTCACCAAGCAGCTGCAGGCCTTCCTCGTGCTTCCCGTGCTCGCAGGCGTGTACCTCTACGCCTCGCCGCGCTCCCTGCGCGTGCGCTTCGGCCACCTGTTCGGCGCGCTCGGCGCGGTCATCCTCTCCGCAGGCTGGTGGGTGGCGGTCGTCGAGCTCGTGCCCGCGAGCGCCCGGCCGTACATCGGCGGATCGCAGTCCAACGACTTCCTCGAGCTGACGTTCGGCTACAACGGCCTCGGCCGACTCACGGGGGAGGAGACCGGCAGCGTCACCAACCCCGCCGTCGGTCAGCACTGGGGCTACACGGGAATCGATAGGCTCTTCAGCGGCGACTTCGGCGCGCAGGTCACGTGGCTCATGTTCGCCGCTCTCGCCGGGCTCGGCGTGACGCTGTGGCTCATGCGGCGCTTGCCGCGCACGTCGCCCGCGCGGGCCACGACCCTCCTGCTCGGCGGCACGCTCGTGGTGACCGCGCTCGCCTTCAGCTTCATGGCCGGCATCTTCCACGCGTACTACACGGTGGCCTTCGCCCCCGCCCTCGCGGGCACCTTCGCGATCGGCGCGGGAATGCTCTGGTCGCGGCGCCGCCTGCTCTGGGCGCGCGTCGTCATGGCCGTGCTCGTCGCGGGTACGGCCGGGTGGGGGTTCGAGCTGCTGTACCGGTCCCCGTTGTGGCTGCCCTGGTTGAAGTGGGTGGTCGTGGCACTCGGCGTTGCGGGAGCCGTGCTGCTGCTCGTGCGGGCGCGGCGGGCCGCGGCATCCGTCGCCCTTGCCGCGGTGCTGCTGGGGCCAGCGGCGTTCACACTCGTGACACTCACGGTCGGGCACACGGGATCGATCCCGATGGCCGGGCCCGGTACCGGCGGGCGGGCGACACTCGCCCCCGGCAACACGCCGTCGATCCTGCAGCACGGCACCATCGGCGGCGGCCTGCTCGACGCCGCCATCATCTCGCCGAGCCTCGCCCAGCAGCTCGCGGTCGACGGCACCCGGTACACCTGGGTCGCGGCGGCCATGGGGTCGAACCAGGCAGCCGGTTACCAGCTCGCCACCGGACTGCCGGTCATGCCCATCGGGGGCTTCAACGGCAGCGACCCGTCACCCACGCTCGCGCAGTTCCAGCAGCTCGTCGCCGACGGCCGGATCCACTGGTACATCGCCGGCCGGCTCGGCCACGCCAATGGCGGCTCCGACTCGTCCGCGCTCATCTCGGGCTGGGTCATCGGCACCTTCGACCAGGTGACCATCGACGGCGTGCGGTTCTACGATCTCACGAAGCCCGCTGGCGTGAACTTGTAGCGCGCTGTCCGTTTCTCGCGCGACGGTGACGGCGGTCTCGGACATGATTGACCGGTGACCGCCGAAGCTCCAGCCCACACCGCTCGCCTCGGACTGGGGCAGGCCTCGGCGCTCTACATCGCGGCGGTGCTGGGCACGGGCATCCTCGCCCTGCCGGGCCTTGCCGTGGAAGCCGCGGGGCCGGCGTCGATCGTCGCGGTGGTCGCCGTGCTCATCGCCTCCACCCCGCTCGCGGGCACGTTCGCGGCGCTCGCCGCGCGCTACCCGGACGCGGGCGGCGTCGCCACCTTCGTGCGCCTCGCGCTCGGGCCGACCGCGGCGCGCATGAGCGGCTACTGGTTCTTCTTCGGGGTGAGTTTCGGCGCGCCGGTGCTCGCGACGGTCGGCGGCGAGTACGTGTCGGCGGCCCTCGGCGCGCCGCGGTCGTTCGTGCCGTGGCTCGGGCTCGCCTTCCTCGTGTTCCCGCTCGTGGTCAACGTGTTCGGGCTGCGCCTGACGGGCCGCATCCAACTCGTGCTCACGGCGCTGCTCGTCGTCGTCGTGGTCGGGGTGGTCGTGGTGTCTGGCCCCGCGATGGACGCCGCCAACTTCACGCCCTTCCTCCCGCACGGCTGGGCCGGTGTGGGGCTCGCGATCAGCCTGTTCGTGTGGGCGTTCGCGGGCTGGGAGGCGGTGACCCACATCGCGGCCGAGTTCCGCAACCCGCGCCGCACCATCCCGCTCGCGACGGGCATCGCGATCGTCGTGGTCGGCCTGGCCTACCTGGCGCTGCAGGTGGTGACCGTCGGGGTGCTCGGCTCCGCGCGCGTGCACAGCCAGGTGCCGCTCATCGACCTCGTGGCCGTCACGGTGCCCGTGGTCGGGCCCATGATCGTCGCGGTGATCTCGGCGATCGTGTGCGTCGGGGTGCTCAACGCCTACATTCCGGCGTTCGCCAACCTCGGGGCATCCCTGGGCCGAGACGGCCACCTGCCGCGCTGGTTCGCGAAGGGCGCGGAGGCCGGCGCGGTGCCGCGTCGCGCACTCGGGGCGTGGGCGGTCATCGCGCTGATCTACTACGCGGCCATGGTCGCGACGGGGCTGCACCTTGAGCCGTTCATCCTCATCCACACGAGCTCGATGGTCGCCGTGTACGCGCTCGGCATGATCGCCGCTGTGCGGTTGCTGAAGCGGTACTCGCTCGGCTGGTGGATGGCCATCGTGTCCGTCGTGCTGGTCGCGGGGCTGCTCGTGCTCGCGGGGGTGCACCTCGTGATCCCGGCGGTGCTCGCCGTGGTCGCCGTCGCGGTGACGGTGGTGAAGGGCATCCGGGCCTCGCGTGCATAATTGAGCCTCATGGAACCGGATCGGGTGCGCGCGCCCAATATCCGCGACGTCGCGCGCCTCGCGGGCGTCTCGTACCAGACGGTGTCGCGCGTGCTCAACGAGAGCCCCAGCATCAAGGAGACCACGAAGCAGCGCGTGCTCGATGTCATCGAGGAGATCGGCTACCGGCCCAACCAGGCCGCGCGGGCCCTCGTGACGAGCCGCTCGCGCACGATCGGCGTGCTCGCGCAGCAGACGGCCGACTACGGGCCGACGACGAGCACCAAGGAGATCGAGCGCGCCGCCCGCGAGGCCGGATACCGCCTGAGCATCACGAACATCTCGTCGAACGACTACGTCGCGATCAAGACGGGGCTCGACTACCTGCTGAGCCAGTCGATCGAGGCGCTCGTGATCATCGCGCCGCAGGTGCGCGTGTTCGAGGTGATCAAGGAGCTGTCGATCACCGTGCCCTTCGTCACGCTGCAGACCACCGACCTCGGCGGCACGCACTCGATGTCCATCGACCAGGTGGCGGGCGCGCGGCTCGCGACGCGGCACCTCATCGACCTCGGGCACACCGAGATCATGCACATCTCCGGGCCGCAGGACTGGATCGAGGCCGAGGCCCGACTTCAGGGCTACGTGGAGGAGATGACGGCGGCCGGGCTCGCCACGCGGGCGCCGATCATCGGCGACTGGAGCGCGCACTTCGGCTACTACGCCGGGCTCGAGCTGCTGCGGTACCGCGACTTCACCGCCGTGTTCGCGAGCAACGACCAGATGGCGCTCGGCTTCATGCACGCGTGCCGCGAGCTCGACATCTCGATCCCGGGCGACATCAGTGTGGTGGGCTTCGACGACATCCCGGAGGCCGCGCACTTCTTCCCGCCGCTCACCACGGTGCGGCAGAGCTTCACCGAGATCGGCCGTCGCGCGATCTCCCTCCTGCTCGCCGAGCTCCGGGGCGACACGCGCCTCGAGCACGGGCAGATCGAACCCGAGCTGATCGTGCGGGAGTCGGCGGGCCCGCGGGCCTAGTCCCTCCTGACGTACCCGCACGCGTTCGTGCTCAGGGCACGCAGACGTTCCCGTGCTCGGACGACGAAGGTGTGCCCGCTTGGGCGCGGTGCGCCACACACCCCCCCCGAAGGCGGGACGTTATCCGACGGTGACCTTGGGCCGCTTGACAGATGTGACCGTTTCGCATGTAACATGGGCGCACGCAATGTGAACGGTCACAAAGCGCAGCACCCAGACGATGGAGTCCCCCGTGAGCCCAACTGACGAGCAGTACGTCGTCGGCATCGACTTCGGGACTCTCTCTGGGCGCGCGGTAGTCGTCCGGGTCTCCGATGGCGCAGAGCTCGGCTCCGCCACCCACGACTACAGCCACGCCGTCATGGACGACGTGCTCGCCAGCACCGGGGCGAAGCTGCCGCCCGAGTGGGCCCTGCAGGTGCCCTCCGACTACGTCGACGTGCTCAAGACCGCCGTTCCGGCAGCCGTGTCGGCCGCGGGGATCGACCCGGCAGCCGTGATCGGCATCGGCACCGACTTCACCGCGTGCACGATGATCCCGACGCTCGCCGACGGCACGCCGCTCAACGAGCTGCCCGAGTACGCCGGCAACCCGCACGCCTACGTCAAGCTCTGGAAGCACCACGCCGGCCAGCCGCAGGCCGACCGCATCAACGAGCTCGCTGCGTCGCGCGGCGAGGGCTGGCTGCCGCGGTACGGCGGCCTCATCTCGAGCGAGTGGGAGTTCGCCAAGGGCCTCCAGTTGCTCGAGGAGGCGCCCGAGATCTACGAGCGCATGGACCACTGGGTCGAGGCCGCCGACTGGATCGTCTGGCAGCTCACCGGCGCCTACGTGCGCAACGCCTGCACGGCGGGCTACAAGGGGATACTGCAGGACGGCCAGTACCCCGGCAGCGACTTCCTCGCCGCGCTCAACCCTGGCTTCGCGGGCTTCGTCACCGACAAGCTCGAGCACACGATCGGCCAGCTCGGCGACGCCGCGGGCACACTGACCGCCGAGGCATCCGGCTGGACTGGCCTGCCCGAGGGCATCGCCGTCGCGGTCGGCAACGTCGACGCGCATGTCACGGCCCCCGCCGCGCGCGCCACGCAGCCCGGCCAGCTCGTCGCGATCATGGGCACGTCCACCTGCCACGTCATGAACTCGGACGTGCTCGTCGAGGTGCCCGGCATGTGCGGCGTGGTCGACGGGGGCATCGTCTCGGGCCTGTACGGCTACGAGGCCGGCCAGTCGGGCGTCGGCGACATCTTCGCCTGGTACGTCAAGAACCAGGTTCCCGCGAGCTACTACACGGATGCCGCGGCCGCCGGCCTGAGCATCCACGAGCACCTCACCCAGCTCGCCCAGGGCCAGCCCGTGGGCGGCCATGGACTCATCGCCCTCGACTGGAACGGCGGCAACCGCTCCGTCCTGGTCGACGCCGAGCTGAGCGGACTGCTCGTCGGCCAGACGCTCACCACCCGCCCCGAGGAGATCTACCGCGCGCTGTTCGAGGCGACGGCCTTCGGCACCCGCGAGATCGTGGAGTCGTTCAACGCCAGTGGGGTTCCGGTCACCGAGTTCATCGTCGCCGGAGGGCTGCTGCGCAACCCGTTCCTCATGCAGGTGTACTCCGACGTGCTGCGCATGCCGCTCTCGATCATCGCGAGCGAGCAGGGCCCCGCGCTCGGCTCGGCGATCCACGCCGCGGTGGCGGCCGGCGCCTACCCGAGCGTGCTCGCCGCCGGCGAGGCGATGGGCAAGGTCAACCGGGCCGTCTACGAGCCGAACCCCGAGGCCGCGGACGCCTACGACGCGCTGTACGCGGAGTACACGCAGCTGCACGACTACTTCGGGCGCGGCGCCAACGACGTCATGCACCGCCTCAAGGCCCTGCGCCGTGAGGCGCTGCGCGAGCGGGTGACCGCATGAGCGCGTTCACTCCCGAGGTGCAGGTGGCCATCGCACGCGTGCGCGACGACGTCGCCGCCCTGCACTCGGAGCTGACCCGCTACGGCCTGGTGGTGTGGACGGGCGGCAACATCTCCGGCCGCGTGCCCGGCGCCGACCTGTTCGTCATCAAGCCGTCGGGCGTGAGCTACGACGAGTTGTCGCCGGAGAACATGATCCTGTGCGACTTGGACGGCGCCGTCATCCCCGACACCCCGGGCTGGGAGCGGTCGCCCTCGAGCGACACCGCCGCCCACGCCTACGTCTACCGCACCATGCCCGAGGTCGGCGGCGTCGTGCATACGCACTCGACCTACGCGACGGCATGGGCGGCGCGCGGCGAGGAGATCCCGTGCGTCATCACCGCGATGGCGGACGAGTTCGGCGGGCCCATTCCCGTCGGGCCGTTCGCCATCATCGGCGACGACTCGATCGGCCGCGGCATCGTCCAGACCCTCACCGGCCACCGCTCGCGCGCCGTGCTCATGCAGAACCACGGCCCGTTCACGATCGGCAAGGACGCCCGCGACGCGGTCAAGGCAGCGGTCATGGTCGAGGATGTGGCGCGCACCGTGCACCTCGCCCGCCAGGGCGGCCCGCTCATCCCGCTGCCGCAGGACGCGATCGACTCCCTCTTCAACCGGTACCAGAACGTCTACGGCCAAGCACCCCAGGGAGCCCTGAAGTGACCAGCATCATCCCCGACCTGAAGACCAAAGAGGTCTGGTTCCTCACGGGAAGCCAGGATCTCTACGGCGAGGAGACACTGCGCCAGGTCGCCGAGCAGTCGCAGGCCGTCGCCGCCGAACTCGGTGCGGGGCTGCCCGTCACGCTCGTGTGGAAGCCGGTGCTGAAGGGTTCCGACGCGATCCGCCGCATGGCCCTGGAGGTCAACGCCGCCGACAACGTCATCGGCGTCATCGCGTGGATGCACACCTTCAGCCCGGCAAAGATGTGGATCGCCGGGCTCGACGCGCTGCGCAAGCCGCTGCTGCACCTGCACACCCAGGCCAACGTCGAGCTGCCCTGGGGCGACATCGACTTCGACTTCATGAACCTCAACCAGGCCGCCCACGGCGACCGTGAGTTCGGGTACATCCAGGCGCGCCTGGGCGTCGCCCGCAAGACCGTCGTCGGCCACGTGTCGAACCCGGCGGTCGTGTCGAGCGTCGTGACCTGGTCGCGTGCGGCGGCCGGATGGGACGCCGCACGCGGCCTCAAGCTCGCGCGGTTCGGCGACAACATGCGCTACGTCGCCGTCACCGAGGGTGACAAGACCGAGGCGGAGCTGCGATTCGGCGTGCAGGTCAACACCTGGGGCGTCAACGAGCTCGCTGACGCGGTGCACGCCGCATCGGGCGCGGACATCGACGCGCTCGTCGCCGTCTATGAGGACGAGTACGACGTCGTGCCCGAGCTGCGCCGCGGTGGCGAGCGCCACGAGTCGCTGCGCTACGGCGCCGCGATCGAATTGGGCCTGCGGAGCTTCCTCGAGGCCGGCGGCTTCTCGGCATTCACCACGAGCTTCGAGGATCTCGGCGCGCTCAAGCAGCTCCCCGGGCTCGCCGTTCAGCGGCTCATGGCCGATGGCTACGGCTTCGGCGCGGAGGGCGACTGGAAGACCGCGATCCTCGTGCGCGTGGCATCCGTCATGGGTGCCGGCCTGCCCGGCGGCGCGTCGCTCATGGAGGACTACACCTACCACCTCACGCCCGGCGAGGAGAAGATCCTCGGTGCGCACATGCTCGAGGTGAGCCCGTCGCTGAGCTCGCAGAAGGCGAGCCTCGAGATCCACCCGCTCGGCATCGGCGGCAAGGACGACCCGGTGCGCCTGGTCTTCACCGCGGACTCCGGCCCGGCAGTCGTCGTGGCGCTGAGCGACATGCGCGACAGGTTCCGGCTCGTCGCGAACGTCGTGGAGAACGTGCCGCTCGATGCACCTATGCCGAACCTGCCCGTCGGGCGCGCGGTGTGGAAGCCCGCCCCCGACTTCGCGACGAGCGCCGCCGCCTGGCTGACCGCCGGTGCCGCTCACCACACCGTCATGACCACCGCGGTGGGCGTCGACGTCTTCCGCGACTGGGCCGAGATGGCCCGCACAGAGCTTCTCGTCATCGACGAGGAAACGACCCTGCGTGACTTCCAGAAGGAGGTCCGCTGGAACGCGGCCTACTACCGGTTGGCGCAGGGTTTGTAAGCACCACAAGTACCAAGGAACTTGCCGGGGACCACTCCCCGGAAAGGGATCCGACTTTCATGGACGAAGCCGGATCGCAACAGCACCACAACTGACAATGACGTCCATTTCGAAAGGAAACACAGTGAAGAAGAGAAGCATTCTCTCGCTCGTTGCTGCTGGCGCCATGGTTGTCGGCCTCGCGGCTTGCGCACCTGCGGCAGACACCGGCAGCGGCGACGCAGCCACCGACGGCGGCCTCATCGGCGTCGCGATGCCGACGAAGTCGTCGGAGCGCTGGATCGCCGACGGCAACGCGCTGAAGGAGACCCTCGAGGGCCAGGGATTCACCGTCGACCTGCAGTACGCAGAAGACGACATCCCCACCCAGGTCAGCCAGGTCGAGAACATGATCACCAAGGGCGCAAAGGCCCTGATCATCGCCGCGATCGACGGCACCACGCTCACCAACGTGCTGCAGGAGGCTGCTGACGGCGGCATTCCCGTCATCGCGTACGACCGCCTGATCCGCGACTCGGAGAACGTCAACTACTACGCGACGTTCGACAACTTCCTCGTGGGCCAGCAGCAGGCCTGGACGCTCCTGAACGGCCTCGGCCTCACGGAGCTCGACGGCACCGCGATCGCTGACGCGCCTGCCGGCCCGTTCAACATCGAGCTGTTCGCCGGATCGCTTGACGACAACAACGCGTTCTTCTTCTTCAACGGCGCCATGGACGTGCTCCAGCCGCTGATCGATGATGGAACGCTCGTCGTCAAGAGCGGCCAGACCGCCATCGAGCAGGCGGCAACGCTTCGCTGGGACGGCGAGGTCGCCCAGAGCCGCATGGAGGACATCCTCACGTCGACGTACTCGGACGGCAGCAAGGTCAACGCCGTGCTCTCCCCGTACGACGGTCTCTCGCGTGGAATCATCTCGGCTCTGACCGACGCTGGTTACACGGTCGGAGAGGGCTGGCCGATCATCTCGGGCCAGGACGCCGAGGTCGACTCGGTCAAGGCGATCCTCGCCGGTGAGCAGTACGCCACCATCTTCAAGGACACCCGCGAGCTCGCCAAGGTCGCTGCGGCCATGGCTATCGCCGTCCTCGGTGGAGACGAGCCGGAGATCAACGACACCACGACGTACGACAACGGCAAGCTCGTCGTCCCGTCCTACCTGCTCCAGCCGGTGCAGGTCACCAAGGACAACGTCAAGGAAGCGCTCGTTGACACGGGCTACTGGACCGCAGCCGAGATCGGCCTGTAACCAGCAGTTCTGCAATTAGCACACTCCGCCAGTGGCGGGGAGGCAACCCCTTCCCGCCACTGGCACCCCTCGTACTACGCTGCCCCCAAGCCCGTTCGACAAAGAAGCCGGAGACGCCGACGTGACCACCAACATCCTGGAAATGCGCTCGATCACCAAGACGTTCCCGGGCGTTAAGGCACTGCAGGACGTGACCCTCGAGGTCGCGCGCGGTGAGATCCACGCCATCTGCGGCGAGAACGGCGCCGGCAAGTCGACCCTCATGAAGGTGCTGTCGGGCGTCTACCCGCACGGCACCTACGACGGCGACATCGTCTTCGAGAACGAGGTCGTCGCGTTCCGCGACATCCGTGATTCCGAGGCCAAGGGCATCGTCATCATCCACCAGGAGCTCGCGCTGAGCCCCTACCTCTCCATCGCGGAGAACATCTTCCTCAACAACGAGGTCAAGGGCGCGTTCGGCCTCATCGACTGGAACAAGGCCAACAGCGAGGCGGCCAAGCTGCTCGCCCGGGTCGGTCTCCGCGAGAACCCCACGACCAGGATCCTCGACCTCGGCGTGGGAAAGCAGCAGCTGGTCGAGATCGCGAAGGCGCTCTCGAAGAAGGTCAAGCTGCTCATCCTGGACGAGCCGACCGCGGCCCTCAACGACGAGGACTCCGACCACCTGCTCGACCTGATCCTGCACCTCAAGGGGCAGGGCATCACGTCGATCATCATCAGCCACAAGCTCAACGAGATCAAGAAGATCGCCGACTCGGTCACGGTCATCCGTGATGGCAAGACGATCGAGACGATCGCCAAGGCCGACGTGAGCGAAGAGCGCATCATCAAGGACATGGTCGGCCGCGACCTCGAGCACCGCTACCCGGAGCACACGCCGAACATCGGCGAGGAGATCCTCCGGGTCGAGAACTGGACGGCGCACCACCCGCAGGACGCGAACCGCGTGATGGTCGACAACGTCAACCTCAACGTGCGCCGCGGCGAGATCGTCGGCATCGCCGGCCTGATGGGCGCGGGCCGCACCGAGTTCGCCATGAGCCTGTTCGGCCGCAGCTACGGGTCGCGCATCAGCGGCAAGGTGTTCAAGGCGGGCCAGGAGATCCAGACGCGCAGCGTCTCGGAGGCCATCGGCAACGGACTCGCCTACGCCACTGAGGATCGCAAGATGTACGGCCTGAACCTCATCGAGGACATCAAGCGCAACATCTCCGCCGCCTCGCTCGAGAAGCTCTCGCGCGCCGGACTCGTCAACGACAACGAGGAGTTCAAGGTCGCCAACGAGTACCGCAAGGACATGAACATCAAGGCGCCCTCGGTGCTGTCGAAGACCGGCAAGCTCTCCGGCGGCAACCAGCAGAAGGTCGTCCTCTCCAAGTGGATCTACTCCGACCCCGACGTGCTCATCCTCGATGAGCCCACCCGGGGTATCGACGTGGGCGCGAAGTACGAGATCTACACGATCATCAACAGGCTCGCGGCCGAGGGCAAGGGCATCATCGTCATCTCCTCGGAGCTGCCGGAACTGCTCGGCATCTGCGACCGCATCTACGCCCTCTCCGAGGGCCGCATCACGGGCGAACTGCCCATCGAGGAGGCCACGCCCGAGGCCGTCCTCAAGCTCATGACCATGGAATCGCCCCGCTAGCGGGCCCGCAGCAGAGATCCGAAGGAGCAATCCCCATGTCGACAACCGCCACCGCATCATCCGCCACGAAGGCGGCGCCCACCGGGAGGAAGGCGCTCGCCGTCGTCATCGACGTCGTCATCGCGCTCGTCCTTGCGGGAGCCGGTGCCGGTGCCCTCATCGTCGGCTCGGCGAGCGGCAACCTCAACACCTACTACGTGACGCTCGTGATCGCGGTGATCCTGTGGGCGGCGACCGTCGCGTTCATCGTCTACAGCGTGCGCCTGCTCGCGACGCGCGGGTACACGGTGGGCAACCAGTTCCAGGGCCTGCGCGTGCTCGACAGCGCGACGGGCACGCCCGTCGGCTGGCCGCGCGCCCTCACGCGCAGTGGCGCCACCACGTTCGACGTGCGCGAGGGCTTCGACCCCGCGGAGAAGGACTTCCCGACCGGCAGCGGTGTCTCGGCAGCGCTCACCCACGTGGTCGCCGACCTGAGCAAGAACGGCATCTTCCTGGCCCTCATCGCGGTCGTCGTGCTGTTCTCGATCCTCACCAACGGCGTGCTCCTGCGCCCGCAGAACATCTCCAACCTCATCGTGCAGAACGGCTACATCCTGATCCTCGCGATCGGTATGGTCATGGTCATCGTCGCGGGCCACATCGACCTCTCGGTCGGCTCGGTCGCCGCCTTCATCGGTGCCGTATCCGGTGTGTTCGCCGTCAAGATGGAACTGCCCTGGTTCGTGGCGATCATCCTCTCGCTGCTCATCGGCGCTCTGGTGGGGGCTTGGCAGGGGTTCTGGATCGCCTATGTGGGCATACCGGCGTTCATCGTGACACTGGCGGGCATGCTCATCTTCCGAGGGCTCGCGCTGGTCGTGCTCGGCAACTCGAACATCGGCTCGTTCCCCGTCGAGTACCGCGCGCTGGGTAACGGATTCCTCACCAACGTGTTCGGGGACTTCCAGGTCGACCCGCTCACCATGGGGGTCGCGGTCATCGCGATCGCGGGATTCATCGTGCAGCAGGTGCGCTCGCGCGCCGGTCGCAAGAGCTACGGCCAGGAGGTCGAGCCGCTCGGCTGGTTCGTGGCGAAGATCGTGCTCGTGACAGCGGGTGTCGGAGCGTTCGCGTTCGCCCTGGCGTCGTTCAAGGGCATCCCGATCACGCTCATCGTGCTCGCGGTGCTCGTGATGATCTACGGCATCGTGACCAACCGCAGCGTGTACGGCCGCCACATCTACGCCATCGGCGGCAACCGCCACGCGGCCGAGCTGAGCGGTGTCAAGACCCGCCAGGTCGACTTCCTGATCTTCGTCAACATGGGCGTGCTCGCAGCGCTCGCCGGCCTGGTCTTCACCGCGCGGCTCAACCTCGCGGGCCCCAAGGCCGGTGACGGATTCGAGCTCGAGGCGATCTCCGCTGCGTTCATCGGTGGGGCCGCCGTGCAGGGCGGTGTCGGCACCATCGGCGGCGCCATCATCGGTGGTCTCATCATCGGTGTGCTCAACAACGGCATGTCGATCCTCGGTATCGGCATCGAGTGGCAGCAGGCGGTCAAGGGCCTCGTGCTCCTGTTCGCCGTCGCGTTCGACGTGTTCAACAAGCGCCGCGCGGGCGGCCGCTAACAGCAGTTCGAGACGGGCCCGGTCGCGCGAGCGGCCGGGCCTGTCCCCGTTTCTGGGGTGACTCGTGCCCTCCTACTGGGGGCGCCGCCGGTGCGCGCGGATGTACCCCGCTCTGCCACCCTTGGACGAGGCGGTGCGGGGGCATCGCGCAGTGCACCAAGCGGGGGATCACATCGTGCGTAAGTTCATCGGGGCGGGCCTCGTCGTCATGCTCCTGGCCGTCCTGGCACCCCTGGGCGTCGTGCCGGAGTCGACGGCTCCCGCCTCCGCGACCGTGTACGACGCGTCATCCGTCTCGCTCAAGTTCAAGCAGGCGAACCGCGTCGCGATCACGAGCGGCGGCACCGGCAAGGCCGTCGGCGACATCATGAAGTACACGGACGTGGCCACGATCAACGGCGTCGTCGTCGATGCCGTGATCAAGACCGTCGCACTCGCCGGCGTCAGCCTCACGAAGTACGACGAGGGCTCTGCCGTCACGAGCGCCCCGCCCGGATCGACCCAGGCCGTCGACGACCTCTTCATGAGCGACATCAACGGGTCGAGCGGCACCGAGTCGATGGTCACCTACGAGTTCAGCTTCTACGAGGGCGGCACCTACACGGGCGTGGGCTCCGGCGTGCCCGTGACCCTCGCGAACGTCGCCATCAACTCCTACGACATCGACGGGCTCTCCGGCGTCAAGCAGTTCATCGACTTCCGCGGCTTCCAGTCGTACAAGAGCTACTCCGAGTCGTCGACCAAGGGGCTGGACGCCTCCGACAAGGGTGCGGGCCTCGTGCGGTTCGTCTCGCGCGACGGCAGCCTCAACGTCAGTGCCACCTCCGGTTCGTACTCGTTCTCGCGCGTGCAGGTGAACTACGACCAGATCTCGACTCTCACCGTGCGCATCGGCGAGCTCGGCGGCGGTACCGCCTACTTCGCGCTCGATTTCAGCGCGGGTGGCACGTGGACGACCAACGGCACCACCGCGGTCACCCCGACCCTGAGCACGAACCCGTTCAACGCCGCGCCCACCACCGCCGACATCACCACCTTCTTCGCCGCGCAGGACACCGGCTACGTATTCCGCGCCTCCGACTTCCCGTACAGCGACGTCGAGAACAACGCCTTCGCCTCGCTCAAGGTCGCAACCCTGCCGACCGCGGGCATCCTCGAGTTCTACTTGTCGAGCGGCTGGGTGCCGGTCACCGCCGGCGACACCATCACGGTGAGCGACCTCGACCTCGGCAAACTGCGGCTCAGCCCGGCCCCCGGTGGTGGCAGCTTCACGTTCGAGGTCAACGACGGGCTCGCGTTCAGCACGCCCGCGACCCTCACGTTCACGACCGCCACGACCTCGCAGACGATCAGCTTCCCGAGCCCCGGCAGCCAGAACGGCGCGACGCAGCAGGTGTTCGCGAGCAACGCGACGGCCTCGTCCGGCCTCACCCCCACCCTCACCTCGCTCTCCACGGGCGTGTGCACGGTGAGCGGCCTCACCATCACGACCGCCGCGCTCCCCGCCGGCGTCACGTCAGCGACCTGCGTCGTCATCGCGAGCCAGGACGGCGATGCGAACTACGGCCGCGCCGAGGCCGTGACGCAGCAGTTCGCCGTGACCACGCTCCTCGGCCAGTCCATCACCTTCACCAACCCCGGGGACCGCGAGTTCTCCGGCGCCACGATCAGCACGGATGCCGCGACCACCGCTCCCGCGCGCTCCGTGACCCTCACCTCGCTGACCCTCGGCGTCTGCACGATCAGCGGCACCTCCATCGTGCCCGTGAGCATCGGACTGTGCAGCGTGCGCGCGACCCAGCCGGGCGACGCGACCTACGCCGCGGCCTCGCCGGTCACGCGGTCGTTCAACCTCACGCGCGCCTCCCAGACGATCACCTTCGCGCAGCCGGCCACCCAGGCCATCTCGACGGCGAGCATCGCCGTGAGCCCGACCGCGTCGAGCGGCCTCGCCGCGACGCTCGCGTCGTCGACCGCGGGTGTCTGCACCGTCTCGTCCTTCACCGTGACCCTTGTCGCGGCGGGAACCTGCACGCTCACCGCGAGCCAGGCCGGCAACGGCACGTGGCTGGCGGCGCCCGACGTGACGCGCTCGTTCGCGGTCTTCGCGATCACCACCGCGTCGCTCACCGACGGCCAGGTCGGCACCGCGTACTCGCAGACGCTCGCGCTCGCGGGTGCCGCGGGCGGCGGCACCTGGGCTGCTCTGGACACGCTTCCGAGCGGCCTCTCGCTCGACGCGACGACGGGCGAACTCTCGGGTACGCCCACCGCCACGAGCACCGGCAGCTACCGCTTCAGCTACACCGAGGGCTCCGCGACGCACACGGTGACGCTCGCCCTCACCGTCGTGGGTGCTGCGGCACTCACGCCCCAGACCATCACATTCTCGCCGCTCGCGACCCAGCCGGTGGGCGCGACGCCGTTCACGGTGGGGGCGACCGCCGACTCCGGCCTGACGCCGACCATCGTCTCGACGACGCCCGCGGTGTGCACCTTCGCCGACCCCACAGTCACAATCGTCGGTGCTGGCCTGTGCTCGCTCACCGCGAGCCAGCCCGGTGACTCGACCTACGCCGCGGCCACCGATGTGACCCGCACCTTCCGCGTCATCGAGATCACCACCTCCTCGCTGCCGAACGGCACGGCTCGCTCGGCTTACTCGGCCACCTACGCCCTCGCGGGTGCGGCGGGCGGCGGCACCTGGGCTGCGACGAGCTCGCTGCCCGCGGGCCTCACGCTCGACCCGGCCACGGGCGAACTGCACGGCACGCCGACGAGCGCCTTCACCGGCACCGTCGAGGTCACGTACACCGAGGGCGGCGCCACCGTCACCTCGAGCCTGTCGCTCACCGTCGACGTCGCGGCACCCCTGACGCAGACGATCACCTTCGCCCAGCCGTCGACCCTCGCGATCTCCACCGCGAGCGTGGTGCTCGCCCCGAGCACGGATGCCACGGGCCTCACCCCCTCGCTGGCCTCGAGCACGACTGCCGTCTGCACGGTCTCGGGCTTCACGGTGACCATCGTTGCCACGGGCCTGTGCACGCTCACGGCGAGCCAGCCGGGCGACGCCACCTACTCGGCGGCCGCGGATGTCACGCGCTCGTTCCGCATCATCGGCATCACGACGAGTTCGCTGCCCGGTGGCACCGCGGGCTCGGCATACGCGACCACCTACCTCGCCACCGGCGGAGTGGGCGGCGGAACCTGGGCGGTGCTGAGCGGCCTGCCCTACGGCCTGGGCCTCAACCCGTCCACGGGCATGCTCTCCGGAACACCCACGGCGGCGTACGACCTGAACGTCACGGTGTCGTACACCGAGGGCGGCGCCACGCACACCCGCACGCTGCGGATCGTCATCGCTGCGGCATCCGTCGCCCCGGTCGTGCAGCGCGCGACCTCGCGCGACGACGACCCGGCTCCGGCCGCCGCACCGGTGGCGACGCCCAAGCCGCGCACGCCCGTGCTCGGCGCGACGGTGAAGACCCCGAAGCCCGCGACGAGCACGAACACCGTCGACCTCGGGTCGGGCTCGCAGGTCGCGGCCGCCGGCGTCTCCGCCGACCAGCTCGGCTCGGCGAAGCGCACGGTCACCGAACTGCAGTCGGAGACGATCAGCGGCTACGCGCCCGGAACGACGGCGCGGGTCGACGTGCTCGGGGCCAAGACGCTCGCGACCATCGCCGTGGGCGGCGGGAGCACGCTCGACGCGACGATGATCGCGAAGGCCGCGCGCGACGCCGCCGGCGGTGACCGCTCGAACACCTTCGCCGTGCTCACGGGCGCCGAGCCGCTGGCTGCTGCCGACGCCGCCCCGCCGACCACGGCGCGCATCCCCTCGTCCGACAAGGAGTACTTCACCCTTGCGACGCTCGACTTGCCCGTGACCCTGGGCTCGCTCGTCACCGACACAGCTAAGAGCTGGGTGCACTTCTCGGTGCAGGTGACGGGCTACAAGCCCGGAAGCACCGTGTACCTCGCGATGACCTCGACGCCCGTGGTGTTCGCGAGCACCGTGGTCGGCAAGGACGGCACGGCGCTCGTCGAGGGCGACATGGCCATGGACGTGCTGCCGGCCGGCGTGCACCACCTGCGCGTGGTGGGAGACCGCGAGATCGGCGCCGTGTCGGTCGATGCGACGGGTGCCATCGTGCTCACCGCGGCGCAGCTCGACGAGATCCAGAAGTTCGACCAGGGCACGGATGCCGCGGTGCGCGTGTCGGGCGACAACACGCTCGGCGGCTCGCAGCTCGCGGTGCGCATCATCCCGCTCGACCTGCAGGCGCCGTGGTGGCTGCTCTGGGCGCTCGGTGCCCTTGCCCTGCTGCTCGTCGCCTCGCGCCTCGCGCGCGCGCTCGAGTCGGCCGGCTGGGCCTGGACCAAGCGCGCCGTGCTCGTGGTGGCCACCGCGGCCCCCGTGGCCGCGGGCCTGCTGCTCGACGTGCCGCTGCTCGCGATCCTCGCCGGTGCCGTGCTCGTGGTCGGGCTCGTGCTCGCCATGGCGCTGCCGCGACTGCGCGACGAGCCCTACGACGACGAGTGGGAGTCCGCCGCCTACAAGCGGAGCTGGGCCACCGCCTAGGCGCGGCCGGCAGCCGCCCGTGAGCGCCGCGACAGCGAGTCGATCACGACGGCGAGCAGCAGCACTGCGCCCGTGACGATGTACTGCACGTACGACTCGAGGAACAGCAGCGCGAGCCCGGAGTTGATCGACATGATCACGACGATGCCGAGCACCGCCGAGAACGCCGAGCCGCGCCCGCCGAACAGCGAGGTGCCTCCGATCACGGCAGCGGCGATCGCGTTGAGGTTGGTGTCGCCGCCACCGCTCGACGAGTTCGCGGAGGCCGCGCGTGCGGCGGCCATCAGGCCGCCGAGCGCGGCGAACAGCGAGCACAGCACGAAGACCGAGATGTAGACGCGGTTGACCCGGATGCCCGCTCGCCGCGCCGCCTCGACGTTGCCGCCCACGGCGAACACCGACCGGCCCCAGCGCGTGCGGGTGAGGAAGAAGTGCATGATCACGACGAGCACGAGGAACAGCGCGAACGGCGCGCCCACCCCGCGCGACAGGTTCAGGTACCAGGCGGCTAGGCCGAGGAAGACGAGGAGGCCCGCGCTGCGCAGCACGATGATGCTGAGCGGCAGCGACGACAGACCGGCCGACTCGCGCCGGCGGGAGAGGGCGAGCGAGTTCCACGCGAACACCAGCACGGCGATGGCCACGAGCAGGTAGCTCGACCACGCCGGGAGGAACCACTGCTGCCCGAACTGCACGACACCTGAGTCGAACGGGATGTTGATCGACTTCGTCTTGCCCAGTACGAAGAGCTGCAGGCCCAGGATGCCCAGCAGGCCGCCCAGGGTGATGACGAAGCTGGGCACGCCGAACAGGGTGCGCAGGAAGCCGAACGCGAGACCGGCGAGCACTCCGGCGACGAGCGAGGCGAGCAGCACGAGCGGCAGGGGGATGCCGAGCTGCACGAAGCCGACAGCGAGGATCGCGGACGAGAGCCCGCTCACCGAGCCGACGGAGAGGTCGATCTCGCCGAGCAGGAGCACCAGCACGATGCCGATGGCGATCGTGCCCACCGCGGCCGACTGGGTGGTGAGGTTCACGAGGTTCGAGCTCGACAGGAAGGTGGGGTTCAGGATCTGGAAGACCGTCCAGATGACGACCAGCCCGAGGATGACGGGCAGCGAGCCGAGGTCGCCGCCGCGCACGCGCAGCACGAAGTCGCGCACGGCACCGCGGAACCCGGGGTTGCGGACTACCCGCTCGTCTTGCTGGTCGAGTTTGGTCTCGGTCATGACTCGTTCTCTTCCTGCAGCGCAGCGCGGCGGCTCACCGAGTTGTCGCTGGCACCGGTGATGGCGGCGATGATCATCTCGCTCGTGACATCCGCGACCCTGAAGTCTCCGTTGTTGCGACCGAGCCGCAGCACGATGATCCGGTCGGCGACGGCTTGCACGTCGGCGATGTTGTGGCTGATGAGGATGACGCCGAGCCCGCGCTCGCGCAGGCGCTCGATGAGGTTGAGCACCTCGGCGGTCTGTGCGACACCGAGCGCGGCAGTCGGCTCGTCGAGGATCACGACGCTCGGCTCGCCGATGAGCGAGCGCGCGATGGCGACCGTCTGGCGCTGGCCGCCCGAGAGCGCCGCGACCGGGATGCGCACCGACGGGATGCGCGCGCTGAGCTCGCGCAGCAGGGTCCACGAGCGCTGCTCCATCTCGACCTCGTCGAGCGCGCCGTTCTTGCGCAGCTCGCGACCGAGCCACAGGTTGCTCACCACGTCGAGGTTGTCGCACAGCGAGAGGTCCTGGTACACGGTGGCGATGCCGAGGTCGCGCGAGTCGGTGGGGCTCGGGATGTGCGTCGGCACGCCGCCGAACGAGATGGTGCCGCCGTCCTGCGGGTGCACACCCGCGAGGATCTTCACCAGCGTCGACTTGCCCGCGCCGTTGTCGCCCACGATCGCGACGACCTCGCCCGCGTACACGTCGAGGTCGACGCCGCTGAGGGCGCGCACGGCGCCGAAGCGCTTGGTGATGCCGCGCAGCGAGAGCAGCTGCTCCGCGGTGCGGCTTCGAGTGGTGCTGGAGAGGTTGGTCATTCGGTCCTATTTGATTCCCGCAGCGGCACAGGCCGCGGCATATTCGGGGGTGCAGATCTCGGCAACCGTGTAGATCCCGTCTGCCACAACGGTATCCATGATGTTGTCCCTCGTGACGACGACGGCGGAGAGCAGGGTCGCGGGCGCGCCGTTCACCTCGATGTCGCCGGTGACGGTCTCGCCCTTGGCGAGCTTCACCGCGACCTCGGCGGCGAGCGTCGCCTGCTGCTTCATGGCCTTGTAGATGGTCATGTACTGGTCGCCCGAGACGATGCGCTGGATGCCCGCGAGTTCCGCGTCCCGGCCGGTGACGATGGGCAGCGGGGTCACGTTCGCGGCCTTGAGCGCGGCGATCGCGCCGCCCGCGGTGCCGTCGTTCGCGGCGTAGACGCCCGCGATGCGGTCGCCGAACTGCGTGATCTGGCCGGCCACCCAGTCCTGCGCCTTGTCGGGGCTCCAGTCCGGTGAGTCGAACTCGGCGAGCACGGGGTAGTCGCTGCCGTCGATCTTGAGGTGGGCCCCCGACTTGAACTCACCGGCGTTGCCGTCGGTGGGGGAGCCGTTGACCATGAGGATGCCGCCGCTCGCGCCATCCTCATCGAGCTTCTTCACGAGCGCCGCGCCCTGCAGCTCGCCGATGTTCTCGTTGTCGAACGACACGTAGTAGGCGAGCTGACCGCCGTTGACGATCCGGTCGTAGGCGATCACCGGAACGCCCTGCGCGTTGGCCGCCGCGACGATGCTCGCGGCCGCCGAGGAGTCGACCGGGTCGAGCACGAGCACCTTGGCGCCGGAGACCAGGGCGGCCTCCGCCTGCGACTGCTGCTTCGCGGCATCCTGGTCGGCGTTCGAGTAGAGCACCTCGTAGTCGCCGAGCTCCGCGATGCGCTTCTCGAAGAACGGGCGGTCGAACGCCTCGTACCGTGCCGTCTTCGACTCGGGGAGCAGGAGCGCGATCTTGATGGCATTGCTGCCGGTGGTGCAGGCAGCGAGCGCGCCCGACGCGATGAGCGCGACGACCGCGAGCGCGGTGAACCTGACGAACCGGGATGTGATGGTGCTGCCTCTCACTGGGACCGCCTTCGTTGGTGGCTCGAGTGTTGCTGTGGACGGGTGATCAATAGCTGGGGCTCATCGCCTTCGAACGTCGGCCTCGAGGCCGACGTTCTCGATGGCGAGCGCGAGCGCTCCGAGGAGCTCCGCCCTCTCACCGAGTTCGCCCTGCACGATCTCGGGAACGCCCTCCACTCCCGCGAGCGCCGAGCGCTCGAGGGCGTGCCTCATGGGGGCGAGGAGGATCTCGCCGGCCTGGGCCAGTTCGCCTCCGATCACGAGCCGTTCGGGGTCGAAGAGGTTGCACAGGCTCGCCGCGGCGATACCGATGTGGCGGCCCGCATCCGCGATGACGCGACGTGCGCTCGCGTCACCGGACTCCGCGCGCACGAGCAGGTCGCGCAGGCGCTGCATGCCGGGGTCGTCGCGGAAGAGCTCGAGCAGGGCGGGGCCGCCCGCGAGCGTGTCGAGGCAGCCGCGGCTGCCGCAGCGGCAGATCGGGCCGTTCTCGTCGATGGTGACGTGGCCGATCTGGCCGGCCTTGCCCGTGACGCCGCGGTAGATCGCCCCGTTGATCACGAGCCCGGCGCTCACGCCGTGGCCGACCCGGATGTAGACGGCGCCCCTGGTGCCCCGCGCCGCGCCCGAGCGCACTTCGGCGAGGCCGCCGAGGTTCGCCTCGTTGTCGACGAAGACGGGCACCTCGATGCGGTTGGTCATGACCTCCGCGACCCGCACGTTCTCCCACCCGCGCAGCAGGCCGGGGGTCGCGATCATGCCGGTGTTGGTGTCGATGGGCGCGGGGAGCGCGATCCCCACCGCGAGGAGGTCGGAGAACGTCGCGTCGACCGATTCGAGCATGTCGCTCAAGAGGAGCGTCGCGCGGTCGAGCTCCCGGTCGTGGCGGTGGTCGAGGGCGAGCGGCACGTGGTTCTCGGCGACGACGGTGCGCCCCACATCCGAGATGGCGACGCGCAGGTGGCGGCTCGAGAAGTGCAGGCCCGCGACGAGCCCGAGGCGACGGGCGAGGGTGACTTCCGTCGCGCGGCGGCCGCTGCGCGAGGTGACCGAGGTGTGCAGCACCCCGGAGGCCGAGAGCTCCTTGACGATGTTCGACACGGTGGCGGGCGAGAGCCCGGTCGATCCGGCGAGCTCCACCTGGGTGAGGTGGCCGTGGTGCATGAGCGACTCGACAATACGCGCGCGGTTGGCTTCGCGTAATGAAGTCTGAGAACCCGGCGTTGGGTTGCGGCTTTGCACGACCTAAAGATACACGCGAGGCCCGGGAACGCGGGTGTCCCGCGGAATATCGCGGATATGTGGGGGAGCCAAACGTTTCGGCATGGTCACGATCCTGTGAGTCTTGCGTTTACTATTTGACGCCAAGCATTCCGGGGGTTAGGTTTTCGGATGCAGGGCGCACCACATACTGACGCGGAGGTCACAGTTGGCACAGAGCAGCGAGCCGACAATCTTGGAGATGCGGAGCATCACCAAGGAGTTCCCCGGAGTCAAGGCCCTCGAGAACGTCAGCCTTACTGTGCGGGCCGGTGAGATCCACGCGATCTGCGGCGAGAACGGCGCTGGCAAGTCGACCCTCATGAAGGTGCTGTCGGGTGTCTACCCGTACGGCAGCTACACGGGCGAGATCTTCTTCCAGGGCGCGGAGTCCCGGTTCAGCAACATCCGCCAGAGCGAGAACGCCGGCATCGTCATCATCCACCAGGAGCTGGCGCTCATCCCCCTGCTCTCGATCACCGAGAACATCTTCCTCGGCAATGAGCCGCGCAAGGGCTTCGCCATCGACTGGATCGAGGCCAAGCGCCGGGCGATCGAGCTCCTCGCCCGGGTCGGTCTCGACGACGACCCCGACACCCTGGTCAAGGACATCGGCGTCGGCAAGCAGCAGCTGGTCGAGATCGCGAAGGCGCTCAACAAGTCGGTCAAGTTGCTCATCCTCGACGAGCCGACCGCGGCGCTCAACGAATCCGACTCGCAGCACCTGCTCGACCTGCTGCGCGGCCTCAAGGGCCGCGGCATCACGAGCATCATGATCTCGCACAAGCTCAACGAGATCGAGGCGATCGCCGACGAGATCACGATCCTCCGCGACGGCAAGACGATCGAGACGCTGGACGTCGCCAAGGACGGTGTCGACGAGGACCGGATCATCCGGGGCATGGTCGGCCGCGTGCTCGAGAACCGCTTCCCGAAGCGCAACGCCAAGATTGGCGAGGTCTTCTTCGAGGTCAAGAACTGGACGGTGCAGCACCCGCACTCGGCAGACCGCCTCGTGGTCAAGAACTCGAGCTTCACCGTGCGCCGCGGCGAGGTCGTCGGTTTCGCCGGCCTCATGGGTGCCGGCCGCACCGAGCTCGCGATGAGCCTCTTCGGCCGCTCGTACGGCAACTTCATCTCGGGCCAGGTGTTCAAGGACGGCAAGGAGATCCGCCTCCGCAACGTCGACGAGGCGATCGACCAGGGCCTCGCCTACGTGAGCGAGGACCGCAAGGCTCTCGGCCTCAACCTGCTCGACGACATCAAGACCTCGATCACAGCGGCCAAGCTCAGCAAGATCTCGAAGCTCGATGTCGTGAACAAGGTCGAGGAGTACAACGTCTCGGAGAAGTTCCGCAAGAGCCTCCGGATCAAGACGCCCACCGTCGACGAGGGCGTGAACAAGCTCTCCGGCGGCAACCAGCAGAAGGTCGTCCTCGCGAAGTGGATGTTCACCGATCCCGACCTGCTCATCCTCGATGAGCCCACGCGCGGCATCGACGTCGGCGCCAAGACCGAGATCTACGGCATCATCAACGACCTCGCGGCCTCCGGCAAGGGCATCATCATGATCTCGTCGGAGCTGCCCGAACTGCTGGGCGTCTCCGACCGCATCTACACGATCTTCGAGGGTGCCATCACCAACGAGATGACCGCCGAGCAGGCGAACCCCGAATCCCTCATGCGCAGCATGACCTCCTCGAACAAGAAAGCGTCTTGATGAGCGACACCACCCCCACCACCGGCACCGAGTCCGTGGAGAAGGCCCCGTTCCGCTTCCGCGATCTCGGCAAGATGTTCGGCGGCAGCCAGTCGTCCGGCCGCCAGTTCGGCATCCTCGGCGCCCTCGTCGTGATCATCGTGCTGTTCGAGATCCTCACCAAGGGCAAGACGCTCGACCCCAACAACCTCATCAACATCGTCAACGGCAACGCCTACGTGCTCATCCTCGCGGTGGGCATGGTGATGGTCATCGTCGCCGGGCACATCGACCTCTCGGTCGGCTCGGTCGCCGCGTTCGTCGGTATCGTCGTCGCGCAGTCGATGTACGTGTGGCACTGGCCGTGGCCGCTCGCCATGGTGCTCGGCCTGGTCGTCGGCGCCATCGTGGGTGCCTGGCAGGGCTGGTGGGTCGCGTACGTGGGGGTCCCGGCGTTCATCGTGACGCTCGCGGGCATGCTCTTCTTCCGCGGCGCCAACCAGTTCGTGGGCAACTCGACGAGCATCCCGGTGCCCCGCGAGTTCACCTTCATCGGCGGCGGCTTCCTCCCCGACTTCGGCCCGGACTTCGGCTTCTCCAACCCCACGCTGATCCTCGGCCTCCTCGCGGCGGTCGCCGTGATCTGGCAGGAGCGCCGCCTGCGCAGCAACCAGCGCAAGATGGGCGCCGTGTCGGCACCGGTGTGGGTGAGCGTGGTCAAGGTCGTCGTGCTGCTGCTCGTCGTGATCGGCGCCACCTACCTCTTCGCCTCGGGCCGCGTCGGCACCAGCTACCCGATCGCCGGCATCATCCTCGCCGTGCTCGTGCTGGGCTACTCGTTCCTCACGAACAACACCACGATCGGCCGTCACATCTACGCCGTCGGTGGCAACTGGCGCGCGGCAGAGCTGTCGGGTGTCAACATCCGCCGCGTCAACTTCTTCGTCATGGCGAACATGTCGGTCATCGCCGCGGTCGCGGGCATGCTGTGGATCGCGCGATCCGTGGCATCCGGCCCCGGTGACGGCGTCGGGTGGGAGCTCGACGCGATCGCCGCAGTCTTCATCGGTGGCGCCGCGGTCTCGGGCGGCATCGGCACCATCGTCGGCTCGATCATCGGTGGTCTCGTGATCGCCGTGCTCAACAACGGCCTCCAGCTGCTCTCGGTCGGCGCCGACCGCGTGCAGATGATCAAGGGGCTCGTGCTGCTCGTGGCCGTCGGCATCGACGTCTACTCGAAGCGCCAGGGCAAGCCCTCGATCATCGGCCTGCTGACGCGGGGCCGCAGGACGGGTGTCGACGAGACGCCCGTACCTGCAGCCCCGGTCGGTACACAGACTCCCACCCCTTCACAGGGTGGGGCCCAGGAAACCGCTCGCCCCCAGGACCTCACTCCCGAAGGCTAAGCACTACGTGGTTTCCATCTATCCAGATGCACCAGGAAAGAGAATATCAATGAAGAAACTCGTTATTGCGACGGCGAGCTTCGCTGCCATCGCAGCGATGACCCTCGCCGGTTGCTCCGCTCGCACCGACACCGGAACGGGAACGGGCGACGAAGCCGCCGCCGGTTTCGCCGCTGACGCCACGATCGGTGTTGCCCTCCCGGACAAGACCTCGGAGAACTGGGTCCTCGCGGGCCAGCTGTTCACCGACGACCTGACCGCGGCCGGCTTCACCCCCGACGTTCAGTACGCGCCGGCCAGCAACACGGTCGCCGAGCAGCAGAACCAGATCACCTCCATGGTGACCAACGGCGCCAAGGTCATCATCATCGGTGCCAAGGACGGCGCGCAGCTCTCCGCCCAGGTCGAGGCCGCACACGACGCCGGTGCAACCGTCATCGCGTACGACCGCCTCATCCTGAACACCGAGGCCGTTGACTACTACCTCGCCTTCGACAACTTCAAGGTCGGCCAGCTCCAGGGCCAGGCTCTCCTTGACGGCCTCAAGGCGAAGTTCCCGGACAAGACCTCGTACAACATCGAGCTGTTCTCGGGCTCGCCCGACGACAACAACGCCGGTGTGTTCTTCAACGGTGCGATGGACGTCCTCCAGCCGAAGATCGACGACGGAACCCTCGTCGTCGTGTCGGGCCAGACCGAGGTTGCTCAGACGGCTACGCAGGGTTGGCTCGCCGCCAACGCGCAGAGCCGCATGGACACCCTCCTCGCCGCCAACTACCAGGGCACCGACCTCGATGGCGTTCTCTCCCCGAACGACACCCTGGCTCGCGCGATCATCGAGTCTGTCCGCTCCGCGGGCAAGCCGATCCCGGTCGTGACCGGACAGGACTCCGAGGTTGAGTCCGTCAAGTCGATCGTGGCTGGCGAGCAGTACATGACCATCTACAAGGACACGCGTTCGCTCGTCGCCGCTGCCGTTGACATGGTCAAGGAGCTGCAGGCTGGCAAGGAAGTTTCCGAGATCAACGACACCAAGTCCTACGACAACGGTGTCAAGGTCGTTCCGTCGTACCTCCTCGCCCCGGTCGTCGTGACCAAGGACAACGCGAAGGACGCCTACGCGAACAACCCCGACCTGCTCGCTGCTGCTGGCGGCTCGTAGTTCTTAGCTAGAAGGAGGCCGGTTGGGGTTCGCCCCGACCGGCCTCTCCCCTTAACCCCCCTCGAGGAGCACGATGACCACCCTCAACGTCGCGATGATCGGCCACGGATTCATGGGCGCCGCCCACTCCCAGGGCTGGCGCGTCGCACCGCGCTTCTTCGATCTCGACGCCCAGCCCGTGATGGAGCTGGTGGTCGGGCGCACGGGCGCACAGGGTTCCGCCGAGAAGTGGGGCTGGAACTCGAGCTCCGCCGACTGGCGCGAGGCCGTCGAGCGCGACGACATCGACGTCATCGACATCGTGACCCCGGGCGACTCGCACGCCGAGATCGCCATCGCCGCGCTCGACGCCGGCAAGCACGTACTGTGCGAGAAACCGCTCGCGAACTCGGTCGCCGAGGCGCAGGCCATGACGGATGCCGCAACCCGCGCCGCCGCCCGCGGAGTGTTCGCCATGACGGGCTTCACGTTCCGCCGCGTCCCGGCGGCGACCCTCGCCCGTGACATCGTCGCCTCGGGCCGGCTCGGTCGCATCTACCAGGTGCGCGCGAGCTACCTTCAGGACTGGCTCACCGATCCGGCGGCGCCCTTCGTCTGGCGCCTCGACAAGTCGCTCGCCGGCTCCGGCGCCCTCGGCGACATCGCGGCGCACGCCGTCGACCTCACCCAGTTCGTCACCGGCTCCACCCTCACGACGGTCTCGGGCATCATCGAGACGCTCGTGCCCGAGCGCGACGGCCAGCGGGTGACCGTCGACGACCTCGCCCTGTTCCACGGTCGACTCGACTCGGGGGTGCTCGTGAACATCGAGGCGACCCGCCTCGCGACGGGCCGCAAGAACGCCCTGCGCATCGAGGTGTCGGGAGATGCCGGCGCGATCTCGTTCGACCTCGAGGACATGAACTCGCTGCAGTTCTACGACGCCACCGCCCCGCAGGCGGAGCGCGGCTTCACCACGATCATGGTCACGGAGCCCGTGCATCCGTACATCGCGGCCTGGTGGCCGCCCGGCCACACCCTCGGGTACGAGCACGGATTCTCGAACCAGGTGAAGGACTTCGTTGACGGCATCACGTCGCTCACGCAGCCGAGGCCGTCGTTCGCCGACGGACTGCAGGTGCAGCGCGTGCTCGCGGCCGTCGAGGCGAGCTCGGCGCAGGGGAGCGCCTGGCTGCCGGTCTAGGCCGGGGCCGCGTGCCGGCTCAGCTGTACAGGAACGCCGCCTGCTTCAGCCAGTGGTGCCCCTCGCCGCCCTCGTGCCCGTTGAACTCGTACACCTCGATCTCGGCGGGCGCCGCGTAGGCGTTGAATGCCGAGAAGACCGACGACGGCAGCACCGTCTGGTCCATGAGCGCCACCGAGAAGAGCGCGCGCGCCGTCGCGCGCCGCGCGAAGTTGACCCCGTCGAAGTACGACAGCGTCTCGAACACACGCTCGGTGCGGTCGCGGTGCACCGCGAGGTAGCGCGCGATCTCCGCAAACGGATCGCTCGGGGTGAGCTCGACCGAGCGCCGGAAGTTGCACAGGAACGGCACGTCGGGCATCACGGCGCGCAAGCCCGGGACGAGTCCACCGACGGCGAGGGCCACGCCGCCGCCCTGGCTGCCCCCGGTGACCGCGATGCGGTCGGGGTCGATGAAGGGCAGCTCGCGCGCGGCGTCGACGAGGCGCACGGCATCCGTGAACAAGCGGCGGTAGTAGTAGTCGCGCGGCGACGCGATGCCGCGCGTCATGACTCCCGGCGCCGCAGGCCCCGAGCCGTGCGGGTCGGGGGTGTCGCCACCGGTGCCCCAGGTGCCGCCCTGCCCGCGGGTGTCCATGAGGATGTGCACGTAGCCCGCGGCCGCCCAGTGCAGGCGCTCGTGGGGCAGACCCCGCCCGCCGCCGTAGCCCTGGTACTCGATGATCGTGCCGAGCGTGTTGCCCGGCGGGCGGGTCACCCACGCGCGCACGCCCTCGCCGGCGAACCCGGGGAACGTGAGGTCGCCCACGATGAGCCGGGTCACCGGTGTGATGGCGTCGACGAGGCTCACCGGCCCGCCGGCGGCGCGGGACTCCTCGAGGGTCGAGGCCCAGAAATCGTCGAAGTCGGCCGGCTCCGCAACCCGCGGGCTGAACTCGCGCAGTTCCGCGAGGGGCAGGTCAGTGAGCGGCATACTGCGCCCGGATGCGCGGCTGGTGGTCGACCGCAGGCTCCGCCGTGAGCGGCACCTGCCAGTCCGGCCGGTCTCCCGTGAGGGCCCAGGCGGCCTGGACCGCTGCGCCGAGGGCCACGTACTCGCCGGGGCGCGGCACTACGACCGGCACGTCGAACACCTGCGCGGCGATCGCCACGACGGCCGGGTTCTGGGCGGCCCCGCCGATGAGCAGGATCCGCCGTGCGGAGACGCCCTGCGCCTGCAGGGCAGCGAGGCCATCGGCGAGACCGCAGAGCAGTCCCTCCACGGCGGCGCGCGCGAGGTTCGGGCGGGTCGTGGAAGCGAGGGTCATGCCGAACAGGGTGGCCGTGGCATCCGGCAGGTTGGGGGTGCGCTCGCCCTCGAAGTACGGCTGCAGCACGAGCCCGGCCGCCCCGGGCTCTGCCTCGAGGGCGAGGCCGCCGAGCCCGTCGTGGTCGACCCCGAGCAGCCCGGCGACCGAGTCGAGCACGCGCGCGGCGTTGAGGGTCGCGACGAGCGGCAGGAAGAGTCCCGATGCATCGGCGAAACCGGCGACCGCGCCCGACGCGTCGCGGGCGGGAGCACCCGTGACGGCGAACACGGTTCCGCTCGTGCCGATCGACACCACGACGTCGCCGTCGCGGGCGCCGAGTCCGAGGGCCGCGCCCGCGTTGTCTCCCGCGCCCACGCCCACGATGAGTTCGCCCACCACTCCCGCACGATCGCCGGGGCCGAGCACGCGCGGCAGGATGGCGTCGTGGCCGAGGGCCGCGACGAGCACCTCGCGGTCGTAGTCTCCCGTGGAGGGGTTCCAGTAGCCCGTGCCGCTCGCATCGGAGCGGTCGGTGGTGAGGGCGTCGAGCCGGGGGTTTTCGGGGCCGAAGCCGCGAAGGCGCCAGGTCAGCCAGTCATGGGGGAGCGCAACGGCGGCCACCGCGGCCGCGTGCTCGGGCTCGGCGTCGCGCAGCCAGCGCAGCTTCGTCGAGGTGAAGCTCGCGACCGGGCGCGAGCCGGTGCGCTCGACGAGGTCGGGGAACTCCGCGTCGAGGTCGGCCGCGGCCTTCGCCGAGCGCGTGTCGTTCCACAGCAGGGCCGGCCGGATGACCCGCCCCCCGTGATCGAGCACGACCATGCCGTGCTGCTGGCCGCCCACCGAGACCGCCGAGACATCGTCGAGGCCACCGGCCTCCGCGAGGGCGAGCTGGAGTGCGGTCCACCAGGCCTCGGGGTCTACCTCGGTCCCGGCGGGGTGCGCCGCGCGGCCCTCGCGCACGAGTGCGCCGGTCGCGGCATCCGTGATGACGACCTTGCAGGACTGGGTTGAGGAGTCGACCCCGGCGACGAGAGTCATGGGCTGACGGTTAGCCGCGCGCACCGAGCAGGTGCTCGGTGGCGAGCTGCTGCAGGCGCACGAAGCCGAAGCCCTTGCCGTTGTAGTAGGCGTCGTGGTCGAAGTCCTCGAAGGCCGAGCGGTCGGCGAGGAGGTCGTCGTAGGTCTCGCCGGCGGCGAGGGTGGTCACCGAGAGCTCGGGCACGCGCGAGGCGGCGAGCGCCTCCTGCACCTCGGGGTCGGCGCGGAAGGCCGCGGCGCGCTCCTTGAGCAGGAGGTAGTTGCGCATGTTGGCCTCGGCGGACGCCCAGACGCCGTTCTCGTCCTCCGTGCGGCTGGGCTTGTAGTCGAAGTGGCGCGGGCCGTCGTACGAGGGGCCGCCCTGCGGGCCGCCGTTCTCGAGCAGGTCGACGAGGGCGAACGCGTTGTAGAGGTCGCCGTGGCCGAAGACGAGGTCCTGGTCGTACTTGATGCCGCGCTGGCCGTTGAGGTCGATGTGGAAGAGCTTGCCCTGGTAGAGCGCCTGGGCGATTCCGGCGGCGAAGTTGAGCCCCGCCATCTGCTCGTGACCGACCTCCGGGTTAACACCGAACAACTCGGGGCGGTCGAGGGTCTCGATGAACGCGATCGCGTGGCCGACGGTGGGCAGCAGGATGTCGCCGCGGGGCTCGTTGGGCTTGGGCTCGATGGCGAAGCGGATGTCGTAGCCCTTGTCGGTGACGTACTCGCCGAACACGTTCACCGCTTCGCGGTAGCGCTCGAGGGCCTGGCGGATGTCCTTCGCGGCGTCGTACTCTGCGCCCTCGCGGCCGCCCCACATGACGAACGTCTTGGCGCCCAGCTCGACGCCGAGTTCGAGCTGGCGCATGGCCTTGCGCATCGCGAAGCGGCGCACGTCGCGGTCGTTCGACGTGAAGCCGCCGTCTTTGAAGACGGGCGCGCTGAACAGGTTGGTGGTGACCATCGGCACGATGAGGCCGGTGGCCGCCAGGGCACCCTTGAGCCGGTCGATCTGCGTCTGGCGCTCGGCGTCGGTCGAGCCGAAGGCGAACAGGTCGTCGTCGTGGAAGGTGATGCCGTACGCGCCGAGCTCGGCGAGCTTCTCGACGGCGTGCACCACGTCGAGGGGCGCACGGGTGGGGCCGCCGAAGGGGTCCGTGCCGTTGTAGCCGATGGTCCACAGTCCGAACGAGAACTTGTCTGCGGGGGTGGGTGTGGGCACGGTGGGCTCCTTTGCGCGGCCGGACTAAATGTTGCGAACAACAACCTATAGCGGAACCGGGCAGCCCGTCAACGCCCGGCGCGTGGCGGAGCGGTGGTGGCGCGCGGGACGAGCCTCGTGGGCAGCAGGATGTGCGTGGTCTCCGGGGTCTCGCCCGCCATGAGCGCCACGACCATGCGCGCCGCGGTCGCGCCGAGCGACTGCATGGGCTGGTGGATGGTGCTGAGCGGCGGGGTCATCTGCGACGCCTCCGGGATGTCGTCGAAGCCGATCACCGAGAGGTCGCCGGGCACGTCGAGCCCGAGCTCCGTGGCCGCGGAGAGGATCGCGATGCCGGAGAGGTCGTTCGCCGCGAACACCGCCGTGGGCCGCCGCGGCGACCGCAGCAGCGCGAGCGCGGGCTCGCGCGCGGTCTCCTGCTGGTAGGTGCCGGACTGCACGAGCGACGGGTCGAACGGGATGCCCGCGTCGGCGAGTGCGCGCCGGTAGCCGGCATCCCGGAGCGCCGCTGAGCGCAGGTCGGCGCGACCGCCGATGAACCCGATGCGCGTGTGACCGAGCTCGATGAGGTACTGGGTCGCCTCGCGGGCGCCGCCGAAGCTGTCGGACTCGACCGTCGGCAGATCTGCGCGCCCGGTGTGCGGGTCGATGGCGACGATCGGGATGTCCGCAGACGCGCTGACGACCGTCGGCGTCACCATGATGGCGCCGTCGATGAGCGTGCCGCTGAGGCGCTGGAGCGACCGGCGCTCCCACCCCGGGCCCTCGACCTGGCGCGACCCGGCATAGGCGAGCAGGTCGTAGTGGGTGTCGCGGAGTTCCGCCCCCACGCCCTTCAGGATCTCGGCGCTGAACGGCTCGAAATCGGCGACCAGCACGCCGATCACACCCGTGCGCCGGGAGCGCATGCTGCTGGCGACGAGGCTCGACTCGTAGCCCAGTTCCTCGACGACCTTGAGCACGCGCGCGATGGTCTCGGGGGCGATTCCGTACCTGCCGTTGACGGCTTTCGATACCGTGGCAACGGAGACACCGGCGGCCGCGGCAACGTCATTGATGGTCGTCCGGCGGCTCATGGGTCGAAATGCTAGTCCTCCGAAAGCGTTTTCGAAAACGTTTGACACGATATGCGATCGCCAGTAACACTGGCCCCACTCTGGACAGGATCCGGATACAGCCCGGGTTCCTACCGGGACAACCGCACCGCAATCAGCTGCGCCGTGTGGCACGGCGCATCCCCGCAGCGTCTCAAGGATCGAGACGCGACTCAACGAAGAGAACAGGTGGAATCAATGAAAGCCAAGAGAATCCTCTCGGCCGCGGCGTTCGTCGCCGCGGGCGCGCTCGCCCTCAGCGGATGCAGCGGCGGAGGCACCGCCGATGACGGCAAGGTCACGATGACCTTCTGGCACAACTCGACCACGGGCGATGGCAAGGCCTACTGGGAGAAGACCGTCGCCGCGTTCGAGGCGGCCAACCCCAACGTCACCATCGAGATCCAGGCCATCCAGAACGAGGAGATGGACGGCAAGCTCCAGACCGCCCTCAACTCGGGTGACGCGCCCGACATCTTCATGGCCCGCGGCGGCGGCAAGCTCGCCGACGTGGTCAAGGCCGGCCAGGCGATGGACCTGACCGACAAGATCACCCAGGCCACCAAGGACGCGCTCGGCGGCGTGCTCGACGCCTACGTCGTCGACGGCAAGAACTACGGGATGCCCGTGGCAGTGCTCCCCGAGGGCATCTACTACAGCACAGACCTGTTCGACCAGGCCGGGATCACCGAGACCCCGACGACGATCGACGAGCTCGTCGACGCCAATGACAAGCTCAAGGCGGCCGGTATCGCGCCCATCGCCCTCGGGGCGAAGGACGCGTGGCCCGCAGCGCACTGGTACTACAACTTCGCGCTGCGCGCCTGCTCGCAGGACGTGATCAACGAGGCAGCGGCAACGCGCTCATTCGACGACCCGTGCTTCGAGAAGGCCGGCGAGCAGCTCGCCGACTTCATCGCGACCGACCCCTACAACGACGGCTTCCTCACCACCTCCGCCCAGCAGGGCGCCGGCTCGTCGGCGGGCCTGCTGGCGAACCACCAGGCGGCCATGGAGCTCATGGGCGCGTGGGATCCGGGAGTCATCGCCTCGCTCACGCCCGACGGCAAGGCGCTGCCCGACCTCGGGTGGTTCCCGTTCCCCGCGGTCAGCGGCGGCGAGGGCGGCGAGGGCGCCATGATGGGCGGCGTCGACGGCTTCTCCTGCTACGTGGATGCCCCGGCAGCCTGCGTGGACTTCCTCAACTTCATCGCCGAGAAGGACAACCAGGAGGGCTACGCGACCGCGTTCCAGACGATCCCCGCGAGCAAGGACGCGCAGGGTGCGGTCACCGACGCGGCGGCGAAGCTGCTGCTCAGCTCGTACAACGACGCTCCCTACGTGACGGTCTGGCTCGACACCCTGTTCGGCCAGAACGTGGGCAACGCGCTCAATGTCGCGGTGGTCAACCTCATGGCGGGCCAGGGCACGGCGAAGGACATCGTGACCGCCGTCAACGACGCCGCGGCCAAGTCGTAAGGAGCACCAGCGCATGACATCCACTAGCGAGAACCCGCGCCTGGCGCTGGACCCGCACGTGGATCTCGGAGGGGGTGGGGTCGCTGCAACCGCAGCGGCCCCATCCCGCCGGCGTCGCCCCCAGGGCAACGGCGGTTGGCGCATGCGCCTCGAGATCGCGGCACTCGCAGGGCCGGCGCTCGTCGTCTTCGTCCTGTTCGTGATCTTCCCCGTCATCCTCGCGGCGTACTACGGCTTCTTCAGCTGGGCCGGCTACGGCCCCGCCACCGACTTCGTCGGGCTGCGCAACTACGTCACGATCCTTCAGGACCCGACCTTCATCGAGGCCCTCAAGCACAACGTCATGATCGCTGTGCTGTCGCTCGTCGTGCAGGGCCCGATCGCGATCGGCCTCGCCCTGCTGCTCAACCGGAAGATGCGCGGGCAGTCCGTGATCCGGGTGCTGATCTTCGTGCCGTACGTGATCTCCGAGGTCGCTGTCGGTCTCGGCTGGAGCCTCATGCTGCAGTCGGGCGGCGCCGCAAACGGCCTGCTCGAGAAGGTCGGCCTCGGCGACCTCCGGCAGGACTGGCTCTCCAACCCGAGCCTCGCGATCTGGTCGCTGCTCGTGATCATCACCTGGAAGTACGTCGGCTTCGCCGTGATCCTCTTCCTCGCGGGCCTGCAGGGCATTCCCGAGGAGCTGTCGGAAGCGGCATCCATCGACGGCGCCTCCTACTGGCAGGTGCAGCGGCTCATCGTGCTCCCGCTGCTCGGTCCGACGATCCGGATCTGGGCGTTCCTCTCGATCATCGGGTCGTTCCAGTTGTTCGACCTCGTCTACATCATCTGGGGCCAGTACATCGCCTCGACCGCGGGCACCTCGACGATGGCCACCTACATGGTGGTCAACGGCCGCAACGCCGGCAGCTACGGCTACGGCAACGCCGTCGCCGTCGTCATGTTCCTCATCTCGCTCGGCATCGCACTGCTGTACCAGCGCTTCCTCCTGCGCCGCGATACCCAGGGAGCTATCTCGGGAGACAAGATCTGATGGCCGTGGCACTCGACACCCGACCCCGTCGGCGCAAGACCTCGGGGCCGGTGATCTACTTCATCGCCCTCGTGCTCATCGCGGTGATGCTCGTGCCGGTGGCGTACGTGATCCTCGGTGGGTTCCGCACCAACTCCGAGATCACGGTCGACCCCGCGGGGCTGCCGTCGACCTGGAACCTCAGCCACTACGGCGATGTGCTGTCGAGCGAGGTGTTCTGGCGCGAGGTTGCCAACTCGCTGATCACCGCCGTCGTGACCACCTTCTTCGTCGTCGCCCTCGGGCTCATGGCGAGCTTCGTGCTCGCGCGCTACAGCTTCCGCGGTCGCGGGTTCATGTACGCGCTGTTCTCGGCCGGGCTCATGTTCCCGCTCGCCGTCGCGATCACGCCGCTGTACATCCTCGTGCGCACGCTCGGCCTGATGAACTCGCTCGGCGGTGTCATCGTGCCGCAGATCGCCTTCGCGCTCCCGCTCACGATCATCATCCTCGTGCCGTTCCTGCAGGCGATCCCGCGTGAGCTGCAGGAGGCCGCGGCCATCGACGGCTGCAGCCGCATCGGCTTCTTCTGGCGCATGGTCATCCCACTGTCGAAGCCGGGCGTCATCACGGTGGCGATCCTCGCCTTCATCCAGAGCTGGAACAGCTACATCCTGCCGCTGTTCATCCTCAACAACGAGGCGTCGTACACGCTGCCGCTCGGCGTGCAGGCGTTCGCCTCGCAGTACTCGGTGGACACCGCCAAGGTGCTCGCCTTCACCTCGCTGTCGATGATCCCCGCGCTCGTCTTCTTCAGCCTGTTCGAACGTCGTATCGTCGGTGGCCTCACCGGCGCAGTAAAGGGTTGAGGAACGTGACCGATCAGGACATCGTGGTTTCCCAGCGCGTGCGCGAACTGCACGCGCGAATGACCGTCGACGAGAAACTCGCACAGCTCGTCGGCTACTGGGTGGACCAGGGCAACGAGGTCGTCGCACCCATGTCGGGCGAGAAGGTCGCGACTGCCCGGTACGAGACGGTCACCGCGCACGGGCTCGGGCACCTGAGCCGCGTCTACGGCACCCGGCCGGTCGAGCCGATCGAACGTGCGCGCTGGCTGTGGTTGGAGCAGGCGCGCCTGCGGGAGCAGTCCCGGCTGGGCATCCCGGCGATCGTGCACGAGGAGTGCCTCACGGGCCTCGCCGCGTGGAAGGCCGCGACGTTCCCGACTCCGCTCGCGTGGGGTGCCGCGTTCGACCCGGAGCTCGTGCGCGAGATGGGCGAGCTCATCGGGGACTCCATGCGCGCGCTCGGCATCCACCAGGGCCTCGCGCCCGTGCTCGACGTCGTGCGCGACGCCCGCTGGGGGCGCGTCGACGAGTGCATCGCCGAGGATCCGTACGTCGTCGGCACGATCGGCACCGCCTACGTGCAAGGTCTCCAGAAGGCCGGTGTGCACGCCACCCTCAAGCACTTCGTCGGGTACTCGGCCTCGCAGGCGGGGCGCAATCACGCCCCCGTGCACGCGGGGCAGCGCGAGATCAACGACGTGCTGCTGCCGCCGTTCGAGATGGCGATCCGCGATGGCGGGGCGCGCTCGGTCATGAACTCGTACGCCGAGATCGACGGCGAACCGGTGGGCGGGACCCCGCGCTATCTCACCGACATCCTCCGCACGCGCTGGGGCTTCGACGGCGTCGTCGTCTCCGACTACTTCGCCGTCGAGTTCCTGCACAGCATGCACGACGTCGCCGTCGACCCCGGGGCCGCCGCCGACCTGGCGCTGCGCGCGGGCATCGACGTGGAACTGCCCAACGGCGACGCGTTCGCCGCCCCGCTCGCCGCCAGGGTCGCGTCGGGCGAGACCGACATCGCGCTCATCGACCGCGCCGTGCTGCGCGTGCTGGCGCAGAAGGAGGAGCTCGGCCTGCTCGACGAGACCTTCGACACCCCGCCGACGGCGATCGACCTCGACTCGCCGGAGCACCGCGCCGTGGCCCACCGCCTGGCCGCCGAATCCGTGGTGCTGCTCACCAACGACGGGGTGCTTCCGCTGGCCGGCACGACCCGCTCCATCGCGGTGATCGGCCCGAACGCGGATTCGTCCGAGGCGCTCATGGGCTGCTACTCGTTCGCCAACCATGTACTCGCCTTCCACCCCGAGGTGCCCCTGGGCTTCGAGATCCCCACGATCCTCGACGCACTGCGCGCCGAGCTGCCGGGCGCCGAGATCGTGCACGAGACCGGATGCGCGGTCGAAGGCACCGACCGCACGGGCATCCCCGCCGCCGTGGCAGCGGCCCGGAGCGCCGAGGTGGCCATCGTGGTCGTCGGCGATCGGGCCGGACTGTTCGGCCGCGGAACCGTGGGCGAGGGCAACGATGTCGAGTCGCTCGAGCTGCCGGGCGTGCAGCGCGAGCTCATCGAGGCGGTGGCAGCGACGGGCACGCCCGTCGTCGTGATCGTCGTGACGGGGCGTCCGTACGTGCTCGACTGGGCCCTCTCGGGACCCGTCGGGGCCGTGCTCCAGACGTTCTTCCCGGGTGAGGAGGGCTCGGCGGCGCTCGCCGCCATCGTGTCGGGCCGTGAGGCGCCCTCGGGCAGGCTTCCGGTCTCGATGCCGCGCTCGGCCGGCGCGCAGCCGTACTCCTACCTGCACCCGAGGCTCGGCGGTCCCTCCGACATCACGAGCGTCGACAGCACGCCGGTCTTCCCGTTCGGCCACGGACTCACCTACACCTCGTTCTCCCGGGAGGCCCTCGTCGTCGACGGTCCCGTCGCCGCCGGCTCGGCGTTCACGGCGCGCGTGCGCGTGCTGAACACGGGCGACCGCGCGGGAACCGACGTCGTGCAGTTGTACGCGCGCGATGTCGTCGCCAGTGTGACGCGGCCGCTCGCCCAGCTGGTCGCGTACCAGCGGGTGGAGCTGGAGCCCGGCGAGGAGGTCACCGTGCAGTTCACCGTGCCCGCGGCCGCCCTCGCCTTCACGGGCACCGACGGCGAGCGCATCGTCGAGGCCGGCGACATCGAGCTGTGGGTGGGCCCGTCGTGCGCGACGAAGGAGGCCACTGCGGCTCTCGTGCTCACCGGCACGACCCACGTGCTGACCGCAGCCGACGGGCGCATCGGCGCCGCGCAGATCGAGCGGGTGGTCGCGAGCGTATGACGGCGAACCCCCTGCTGCGGGGCATGTACCCAGACCCGAGCATCTGCCTCGTCGACGGCACCTACTACCTCGCGACCTCCACGTTCGAGTACCTGCCGGGCATCCCCATCCACGCGAGCACCGACCTCGTGGAGTGGACCTTCGTCGGGCACGCGATCCACGACCCCGCGCAGTTCGACTACGAGACCGTGGGCGATTCGCGCGGAATGTTCGCCCCGACCATCCGCCACCACGACGGCCTCTTCTTCGTCGCGTGCACGAGCATGGACGGCGGCGGCAACTTCTACGTGACCGCCGAGGACCCGGCAGGCCCGTGGTCGGCTCCGGTGCTGCTGACCGACGCGCGCGGCATCGACCCCTCGCTGTTCTTCCACGAGGGCCGCGCTTGGTGGATCGGCTGCCGGGAGGTCGCCGAGCAGCAGTTCGACGGCGAGACCGAGGTGTGGATGCGCGAGCTCGACCTCGCGCGCGGCGAGCTGGTGGGCGAGGAGCGCGTGATCTGGACGCGCACGATGGCCCGCGCCGTCTGGGCCGAGGCGCCCCACCTCTACCACCGCGACGGCTGGTTCTACCTGATGACCGCAGAGGGCGGCACGTCGTTCGAGCACTCCGTGATGGTCGCGCGCTCCCGCGACCTCCACGGCCCCTACCTGCCGTGCCCGCGAAACCCGGTGCTCACCCACCGGCACCTGGGCCACGGCGTCGAGGTACAGGACGTCGGGCACGCCGACCTCGTCGAGGGGGCCGACGGCCGCTGGTGGATGGTGATGCTCGCCACCCGCCCGATCGACGGGCACACCGTGCTCGGCCGTGAGACCCACCTCGCGAGCGTCGGCTGGGAGGACGACTGGCCCGTGGTCAACCCCGGTCTCGGCCGCCTCGAGCCGCCGGTGCCGCGCGCGGGGCACTGGGCCTCCGATGGCGTGCCGCAGCCCGACGACTTCCTCGCGGTGCGCGGCTTCGCGACCTTCGCCGTGCCGACCGAGGAGGGGCTCGAACTGCGCTCGACGGGCAGCGACCTCTCCTCCCCGCTGCCCACCGCCGCACTGCTGCGCAGGCTCTCCAGCACCGACAGCACGGTGTCGGTGACCCTGGGGCGCCTCGACCCGGAGGGCAGCGCGGGGCTCGTGCTGCGCCAGTCGTCGGGCACGCACGTGCGGCTCGAGCTCGGGGCATCCGGCCTGCGGTTGATTGCCCGCCACGGTCATGACGCGGTGGTCTCCAGTGCGGCGGCCCCGGCCTGGCCGATCACCCTCACCGCCCGCATCTCGAGCGCCGGGGTCGATTGGTCGGCCTCGACGACGGATGCCCCGCCCCTCGCCCTCGGCACCACACCGCTCAGCGCCCTGAGCACCGAGACGGCGGGTGGATTCGTCGGCACCACGTTCGGCCCCTACGTCTCCGGCCCGGTGGGCGCGAGCACCCTCGTCACCGGCTGGTCGCAGGATGACCGCTCCTGAGTGAGCGCCCGCCGCGGGAGGACGGTATCGTGTGCCTGTGACCGAGGCCGAACCGCTCCCCGCGGTGCGCGGAAGCCGCAACGACTCGGTGCGCCGCGAGAACCTGTCGGCGGTCGTCGAGCTCGTGCACCGCTCCGGCGGGCTCTCGCGGGCCACCCTCACCACCGCCACGGGGCTCAACCGGTCGACCATCGCCGCACTCGTGGCCGAGCTCGTCGAGCTCGGCATCGTCGTCGAGACGACCGCGGACCCCACGAACCGCGTGGGCCGCCCGTCGCCCCGGGTTCAGCCGGGTGAGGCTCCCGTCACGATCGCGGTCAACCCCGAGGTCGACGCCATCGAGCTCGCCGTCGTCGGCCTGGCCGGGCGGGTGGAGCACCGCGTGCGGCACGAGATGGATCATCCGGCCAGCCCGGACGAGGTTGCGCAGATCGTGGCCGAGCGCATCGAGGGGCTCCGAGACGCGATCGGCTCCCGGCGGATGATCGGGGTCGGGCTCGCGGTGCCCGGCGTCGTGCGCGCCCGCGACGGGCTCGTGCGGTGGGCCCCGCACCTCGACTGGACCGATGCTCCGCTCACCTCGCTCGTCGAGAGCGCGACCGGGCTGCCGGCCTGGGTCGGCAACGACGCGAGCCTGGGCGCGCTCGCCGAGCACCGCTTCGGTGCGGGGCGCGGCGTCGACGATCTCGTCTACCTCAACGGCGGCGCGAGCGGCATCGGCGGGGGAGTCATCGTCGACGGTCACCCCCTCGCCGGCGCGGGCGGCTACGCGGGCGAGTTCGGCCAGAACCGGCCCGGCGTGGGCGACCCCGCCGACCGCGTCACCGCCGACGGCACACTCGAGGACGAGGTGAGCCGTGCGCGCCTGCTCGACGTGCTCGGACTGCGGGCCGCCGACGAGGCGACCCTGACCGCGGCGCTGCGGTCTGCCACCGGGCGGCAGGTGGTGGACGAGGTCGCCCGGCAGCGGCGCATCCTCGCCGTGGCGCTCAGCAACGCCATCAACGTGCTCAACCCCTCCCTCGTCGTGCTCGGCGGGTTCCTCACCGACCTGCGGGGTTTCGACCCCGAGGCCTTCGACACGACGGTCGGTGGCCAGGTGGTTGCCGCCGCCTGGGCCGATACGCGCATCATGCCCGCCCGGCTCGGGGCCGACCGACTTCTCATCGGCGCCGCAGAGCTCGCCTTCGCGCCGCTCGTCGCCGACCCCGCGGGCTCGCGCCAGTAACCTTGGCTAGCTGTGACTACCGTCGTTCACCCCGGTGACTCCCTCTCTCCCCGCCAGCGCCTCGTCTACGTTCTCGTGCTGGGGGCGCTGACCGCACTCGGTTCGTTCACGATCGACCTGTACCTGCCCGCCTTCCCGGTCATCGAGGGCGAGCTCGACGTGTCGACGGCGGTCATCCAGCTCACCCTCACGGCCACTACGGTGGGCTTCGCCGTCGGGCAGCTGCTCGTCGGCCCGTGGAGCGACCGCGTGGGGCGGCGGCTTCCGCTCATCGTTGCGGCGAGCATCCACGTCGCGGCCAGCATCGGCGTCGCGCTCGCGCCCGCGATCGAGTGGCTGTTCGTGTTCCGGGTGCTGCAGGGCATCGGGGCGGCGGCGGGGGGTGTCGTCGCCATGGCGATCGTGCGCGACCTGTTCGGCGGGCTGCCCCTGGTACGGATGCTCTCGCGCCTGTCGCTCGTCAACGGACTCGCCCCCATCCTCGCGCCCGTCATCGGCTCGCAGCTGCTCCTCCTCATGCCGTGGCGCGGCATGTTCGTGTTCCTCGCCGTCTACGGCGGCATCGTGCTGCTCGCGTCGGTGTTCTTCCTCGTGGAGACCCTGCCCGCCGCGCGCCGCATCGACCTCGGGCACAGCACGGCGCGCGAGCGCTACGGCGCCCTCTTCTCCGACCGCATCTTCGTGGGCATCGCGATCATCGCGGGCATGACGTTCTCGGGACTCTTCGCGTACCTCTCGTCGTCGTCGTTCCTCTTCCAGCAGGTCTACGGGCTCGACGCCCAGCAGTTCGGGCTGCTGTTCGCGATCAACTCGCTGGGCGTCGTCGGGGGAGTGCAGGCGAGCGCCTTCCTCGCGCGGTTCGTCGGGCCGCAGTGGATCCTCTCCGGCGCCCTCACGGTGCTTCTGCTCTCGGCGGCCACGATCGTCGTGCTCGATGCGGCGGGCGCGGGGCTCGTCGGCATCCTCGTTCCGCTCTGGTTCTTCATCGCGGCGTGCGGCTTCAGCTTCCCGTGCACGCAGGTGCTCGCGCTCGCGAATCACGGGAGCGAGGCAGGCACCGCTGCATCGCTCCTCGGCGCCCTCAACTTCGGGCTCGCGGGTGCCATCTCGCCCATCGTCGGCTTGTTCGGGATCAGCAGCGCCGTGCCCATGGGCGCGATCATGGGCTGCACTGCGTTCGTCTCGATCGTCGTGCTCTGGACGGTCGTGCGGCCGTGGACGGTGCCCGCGCTGGCGCGGTGATCCGGAGCAGTGCTTTCGCAGGCTCGGCCGGTAGCGTGGACTGATGTCCCAGCCGATCACCGCTCCCCAAGCCCGCAAGGTCTCGCGGCTCTGGCCGATTGTGAGCGGGGGCACCGCGATCCTCGCCGCGCTCGGCCTCGGCCTCATCGTCGCGCTGCGCGCCAACCCCTACGGCGTCGACGCGGAGTGGCTCGAAGAGCTCGTCGAGCACCGCAGCCCGCTGTGGGATGTGCCCGCCTACGTGATGAGCTTCCTCGGCGGAGGCTGGTTCGGCGTGTTCCTCGTGCCGATCGGGGTCGGCGCGGCACTGCTCATCGCCCGCAAGCCGTGGTCGGCCCTCTACTTCGTCGTCGCCTCCGCAGTGAGCGCCGGGATCGTCCAGTTGCTGAAGAGCCTGTTTGCCAGGGCGCGGCCGGAGCAGATCCTCGTGGCCGCCGATTTCGGTTCATTCCCCTCGGGGCATGTAGCGAACGCCGCGACGATCTCGGTGGCGCTCGCCATCCTGCTGCAGCGCCGCTGGGTGTGGTTCGCGGGCGCTGCGTGGACGCTGCTGATGATCCTCAGCCGCACCTACCTCGGCGCGCACTGGCTGAGCGACACGGTCGGCGGTCTGCTCCTCGGCGGCGCGGTGGCGGTGCTGCTCTGGGCGCCGCTGGCAGCGCGACTGCAGAAGGAGTGGTCAAGCTCGGCGCCGCCCGATAGCGTCGCACCATGAGAATCCTCCTGGTCGGCGCCGGTGGCGTCGGTGACGCGATAGCCAAGATCGCCGCTCGGCGTGATTTCTTCGAGACGATGATCGTGAGCGACTACGACCTCTCGCGGGCCGAGCGCACGATCGCGTGGATCGAGTCGAAGGGCCAGGGCAACGGCAGGTTCGTGGCCGCCAAGATCGACGCGTCCGACCCCGACAACGTGGCATCCGTCGCGAAGGAGCACGGCGCGACCCACGTCATGAACGCGGTCGAGCCCAAGTTCGTGCCCACGATCTTCGCGGGCGCCCTCGCCGCAGGGGCCGACTACCTCGACATGGCGATGAGCTTGTCTGAGCCGCACCCGACCGACCCGCACAGCGAGACCGGGGTCAAGCTCGGCGACGATCAATTCGCGCAGGCGCCCGACTGGGAGACCGCGGGCCGCCTCGCCCTCGTCGGCATGGGCGTCGAGCCCGGGCTGAGCGACGTGTTCGCGCGCTACGCGGCCGACCACCTGTTCAGCGACATCGATGAACTCGGAACACGCGACGGCGCGAACCTCGTCGTGCGCGACGAGGCCGGCAACGAGAACTTCGCGCCCTCGTTCATCCTCTGGACGACGATCGAGGAGTGCCTGAACCCTCCCGTCATCTGGGAGAAGGACCGCGGCTGGTACACGACGCCGCCGTTCAGTGAGCCGGAGACGTTCGTGTTCCCCGAGGGCATCGGTCCCGTCGAGTGCGTCAACGTCGAGCACGAGGAGGTGCTGCTCATGCCGCGCTGGGTCGACGCCAAGCGCGTCACGTTCAAGTACGGCCTGGGCGACGAGTTCATCGGAATCCTCAAGACCCTGCACCAGCTGGGCCTCGACAAGACCGAGCCGCTGCGCGTGCGCTCGGCAGACGGCCCCGTCATGGTCGCACCGCGCGATGTCGTCGCGGCGGGCCTGCCCGACCCGGCGACCCTCGGGCCACGGATGACCGGCAAGACCTGCGCGGGCCTCTGGGTCACGGGTACCGGGACCGACGGTGCACCCCGCGAGGTGTACCTGTACCACGTGAGCGACAACGAGTGGACGATGGCCGAGTACGAGAGCCAGTGCGTCGTGTGGCAGACCGCCCTCAACCCCGTCATCGCGCTCGAGCTGCTCTCGAACGGCACGTGGCAGGGCACGGGAGTGCTCGGCCCCGAGGCGTTCGACGCGAAGCCGTTCCTCGACCTCATGGCGCTGCCGCTCGCCGAGGGCGGCTACGGCCAGGCGTGGGGGCTCGAAGACCGCCTCCGGTGATCGAGCCGAGCCCGGTGATCGTGCGAAGCCGAGATCTGATCCGCCCCTATCGACCTGCCGACCTCCCGGCCCTGCGCCGCATCTGCCTGCTCACCGGCGACCGCGGCAAGGATGGCACGGGCCGCTTCTCCGACGACGGGATCCTGCCCGACGTGTTCCTGGAGCCGTACCTGACCCTCGCACCCGAGACCGCGTGGGTGGTCGAGACCGACGGGGAGCCGGTGGGCTACCTGGTGTCGACGCTCGACACGAGGGCGTTCTCCGATCGCTGGCGCGCGGAGTGGACCCCGGAGTACCGCCGTCGACACCCCCTGCCCGAGCCGGGAGCGGAGTGGCTCGACCGCATCGCGGACGACGCGTACTTCTGGCTCGACGACGGATTCCCCGCCCACCTGCACATCAACCTGCTTCCCGAGGCGCAGGGGCAGGGCGCGGGCCGCGCGCTCATGCGGGAGCTCGGGCTCGCCGCTCTCGCGGCCGCAGTGCCGGGCATCCACCTCGTGATGTCGAGCGAGAACACCGCGGCCCGCGCGTTCTACGACCGCCTCGGATTCTCGCAACTCGCCGTGGAGGGCGACGCCGTCGTGCTGGGCATCGACCCGCGGCGACTCGTCTAGCCTTGCTGCATGAGTGACGCAGCGGCCCAGGTTGAAGCGGCGAAGAAGGCGCTCGCCGCGGCGGAGGCCGCGCTCGCCGCGGAGCAGGCGGCGCCAGTGGTCGAGCCTGTCGAGACCGGGCCCCTCACCCCGGCCCAAGTCGCCACCATCAAAGCCGGTTACACGTTCGACGCCCCGGCGCTCGAGATGGGCGCCCTCGTGAACGGCGGGCCGCTCGCCGACGTGCCCGTGCGCATCCCCATCGCCATGGTCAACCGGCACGGACTCGTGGCGGGTGCCACGGGCACCGGCAAGACGAAGACCCTGCAGGTGCTTGCCGAGCAGCTCTCGGCGCAGGGCGTGCCGGTATTCGCCGCGGACATCAAGGGCGACCTCTCCGGCATCGCGACAGCGGGTGAGCCGAGCGAGAAGCTCCTCGAGCGCACGCGCGGTATCGGGCAGCACTGGTCGGGGGCGGCGACGCCCACGGAGTACTTCACCCTCGGCGGCGTCGGAACCGGCATCCCGATCCGGGCCACGGTCTCGAGTTTCGGGCCGCTCCTGCTCTCGCGAGTACTCGGCCTCAACGACACCCAGGAGTCGAGCCTCGGCCTCGTCTTCCACTACGCCGACCAGGCGGGGCTGCCGCTCGTGGGCCTCGACGACCTGCGCGCGGTGCTGCAGTGGCTCGTGAGCGACGAGGGCAAGCCCGAGCTGAAGGCCCTCGGCGGTCTGAGCGGCGCGACCGCGGGGGTGATCCTGCGCGAGCTCATCGGCTTCGCCGACCAGGGCGCAGACGTGTTCTTCGGCGAGCCCGAGATCGACACCGCCCTCTTCCTGCGCACCGATGCCGCGGGCAGGGGCATCGTGAGCCTCCTCGAGATCCCGGGTGTGCAGGACCGCCCGGCGGTGTTCTCGACCTTCCTGATGTGGCTGCTCGCCGACCTGTTCAACGACCTGCCCGAGGTGGGCGACATCGACAAGCCCAAGCTCGTGTTCTTCTTCGACGAGGCGCACCTCCTCTTCAAGGATGCGTCGAAGGACTTCATCGCCTCGATCACCCAGACGGTGCGGCTCATCCGGTCGAAGGGCGTCGGCATCTTCTTCGTCACCCAGACGCCCAAGGACGTGCCGGGCGACGTGCTCGCGCAGATCGGCTCGCGGGTGCAGCACCAGCTGCGCGCCCACACCCCCGACGATGCGCGCGCTCTCAAGTCGACAGTCTCGACCTACCCGACCTCGGGCTACGACCTCGGCGAGGTGCTGCAGGAGCTCGCCATCGGCGAGGCGATCATCACGGTCATGAACGAGGAGGGCGCGCCCTCGCCCGTTGCCTGGACGCGCCTGCGCGCGCCGCAGGGCTCGATGGCGCCCACCCCCGCCGACGCGATGGCCGCGACGGTCGTCGCGAGCCCGCTGCTGGCCACCTACGGCACCCCCGTCGACCGGCAGTCCGCCTACGAGCTGCTGTCGGTGAAGATGAACGCCGCCGCCGAGGCCGACCGAAAGGCGGAGGCCGACAAGCAGGCCAAGAAAGTCCAGGCCGACTACGACCGGGCGGTGCGCGACATGCGCACCAGCGAGCAGAAGCACAAGCCGCGCACGACCACCCGCACGACCACCCGCAAGGCGGACAACCCGATCGGCGACATCCTCGGCTCGCGCACGGGCCAGACCGTCATCCGTGAGGTGCTGCGCGGAATCTTCTCCACGCTCAAGCGCAAGTAGCTAGGCGAGGCCCGTCAGCAGGAACACGCCGTAGACGGCGCCGCCGACGAGCGCCGTGACTCCGGTGAAGACGAGTGCCGCGATCACGGGCCGGCGTTCGAACCAGTACAGCAGGCCCGGATACTCGTCCCGCAGCTCCCGCGTCGACACCGTGTTCTCCCGCGCTTGCTTGGGCACGTCAAGGGTGGCGAGCACGGCGTCCATCGCCTCGCGCGACCAGAACTGCCCGCGCATCCGGATCACCTGCCGGCCCTGTTTGTCGCGCACGAAGAGCTGCGGCAGCGACTTGGTGCCGGACGCCTCGAACACCTCGGCCACGAACACGGAGCCGATCTCGTCGGCCTCGACCCTGATCGTGCGGCCGAAGAAACCGACCTCGGTGATGCTCGTGCGGTCGACCCAGATCGCGACCCTGAAGTACGAGGCGCTCGCGCCGACGACGACGATCGTCGCGATCACCTGGGTCGCGAGCACCGCGCGCCACGGGCCGGAGGGGATCGTCAGCACGTAGAGCACCACGAAGACGGGTGTCATGAAGGCGACGACGGCGATGATGCCCTGACTGAACAGGTGAGCGTGCGGCCGAAGCTTCACCACGCCCCCCACGGGTCAAGTACGTCATCGTTGAAACTGGCGGAGAATGGGGGATTCGAACCCCCGAGGGCTTTCACCCAACACGCTTTCCAAGCGTGCGCCATAGGCCACTAGGCGAATTCTCCTGGCGGGTCTGGGCCGAGCACGGCTTGAAGACCTCATGGAATCATAGCGTTAGAATCTAGATGGCTCCTCGCGTGGCGCCATCCAGGCCAACTCCCCCAGGACGGAAACGTAGCAAGGGTAACCGGGCTCTGGCGGGTGCGCGAGGAGTCTTTTGCATTTTCGAGCGAATAGTCTGGCGTGCGTGGGTCATTCGCTGTATGTCACCTCCGCCGAAGGGCACTCGGGCAAGTCGACTGTCGCGCTCGGCGTGCTCGACACCCTGCTGCGCGGGGTCGAGCGCGTGGGTGTGTTCCGGCCCGTGGCCCGCTCCACCGACGAGCGGGACTTCGTGCTCGAACTCCTCCTCGCCCACGACGGCGTCCACCTCGATTACGACGAGTGCGTCGGTGTGACGTACGAGGAGGTGCACGAGGATCCGGATGCCGCCCTCTCGCGCATCGTCGACAGGTTCAAGGCAGTCGAGCGCCAGTGCGACACCGTCGTGATCGTCGGCTCGGACTACACCGACGTCGCCACCCCCACCGAGCTCGCCTACAACGCGCGCATCGCCGCCAACCTCGGGGCGCCGGTGCTGCTCGTGCTCACCGGCCGCGAGACGGATGAGACGCGCCCCCGCACCCCGGACGAGCTGCGCCAGGTCGCCGAGCTCAGCCTGCCCGAGCTCACGACCGCGCACGCCACCCTGCTCGCCGTCGTCGTCAACCGCGCTGACCCCGAGCAGCTCGACGCCATCATCGACACGGTCGGTGCCGCCACCCACGTGCCGACCTGGGCGATCCCGGAAGACCCGTACCTCGTCGCCCCCACCGTCGAGGCGGTGATGCACGCCGTCGACGGCACCCTGCTCAAGGGCGACCCGGCGCTGCTCGCCCGCGAGGCGCTCGGCGTGGTCATCGCGGCGATGTCGATGGAGAACGTGCTGCCCCGGCTCATGGAGGGCGGGCTCGTCGTCATCCCCGGAGACCGCAGCGAGATGCTGCTCGCGGCGCTCACCGCCCACTCCTCCGCGACCTTCCCGTCGCTCGCCGGCATCGTGCTCAACGGCGGGTTCGCGCTCTCGCCGGTGATCGACCGGCTCATCGAGGGCCTCGACGCGAGCCTGCCCATCGTGGCCACCGACCTCGGCACCTACCCGACCGCGCAGCGCATCGCGCAGACACGCGGGCGGCTCACTGCGACCTCGCAGCGCAAGGTCGACACCGCGCTCGCGCTGTTCGAGCAGCACGTCGATGCCGACGTGCTCTCGAGCGCGCTCGGCGCCGGCGAGAGCGACGTCGTCACCCCCCTCATGTTCGAGTACGGGTTGCTCGAGCGCGCGCGGGCCGACCTCAAGCGCATCGTGCTGCCCGAGGGCAGCGACGACCGCATCCTGCAGGCGGCTGGCACCCTCCTGAGCCGCGGCGTGGTCGAGCTCACGATCCTCGGTGACGAGAGCGACATCCGCTCGCGGGCCGCCGGTCTCGGTGTCGACATCGCGGCGGCGATGGTCACCTCCCCGACCGATCCGGAGCTGCGTGAGCGGTTCGCCCAGGAGTACGCCAAGCTGCGCGCCCACAAGGGCGTGACCGTCGAGGACGCCCGCGACATCGTCACCGACGTCTCGTACTTCGGCACCATGATGGTGCACCTCGGCCTCGCCGACGGCATGGTCTCGGGGGCCGCGCACACCACCGCGCACACCATCACGCCTGCGCTGCAGTTCATCAAGACCGTCGAGGGCGTCACCATCGTCTCGTCGGTGTTCTTCATGGCGCTCGCCGACCGCGTGCTCGTCTACGGCGACTGCGCGATAGTGCCGGATCCCACGGCAGAGCAGCTCGCCGACATCGCCATCTCGGCTGCCGCCACGAGCGAGCAGTTCGGCATCGAGCCCCGCATCGCCATGCTGTCGTACTCGACCGGAGAGTCCGGGTCGGGCGCCGACGTCGACAAGGTGCGGGCGGCGACGGCCCTCGTGCGCGAGCGCCGCCCCGATCTGCTCGTCGAGGGGCCGATCCAGTACGACGCCGCGGCAGACGCGGCGGTCGCCAAGGCGAAGATGCCCGAGTCGCAGGTCGCTGGCCGCGCGACGGTGTTCATCTTCCCCGACCTCAACACCGGCAACAACACCTACAAGGCCGTGCAGCGCAGCTCGGGGGCCGTCGCCATCGGGCCCGTGCTGCAGGGGCTGCGGAAGCCGGTCAACGACCTCTCGCGCGGAGCGCTCGTGCGCGACATCGTGAACACCGTGGCGATCACCGCGATCCAGGCGCAGAAGTCGTGACCACGGCCTTCGTCGTCAATTCGGGCTCGTCGTCGATCAAGTGGACGCTCCTCGACCTCGTGTCCGGGCAGTCCCGCGGGGGGATCGTCGAGCGCGTCACCGACCACGCCGAGGCGATGGTCGGCATCCTCGCCGAGCTCGGCAACGAGCATCCGGATGTCATCGGCCACCGCGTCGTGCACGGCGGTGCCGTGTTCACGGCGGCGACCCTGGTGACCGACGAGGTCGAGGCGGCGATCGAGCGGCTCTCCGCGCTCGCGCCGCTGCACAACCCCGCCAACCTCGCGGGAATCCGTGCGGCCCGCGCGGCGTTCCCGGGCGTGCCCAACGTCGCGGTGTTCGACACCGCGTTCCACCAGACCCTCGCCCCCGAGGCGTACACGTACGCGATCGACGCCGACGTGGCACGCGAGCACGGCATCCGGCGGTACGGATTCCACGGCACCTCGTACCAGTACGTCTCGCGTGTGGCGGCCGAGCTGCTCGGTCGTAACGACGCCAAGCTCATCGTGTTCCACCTGGGCAACGGCGCCTCGGTCGCGGCAATCGACTCCGGCCGCTCGGTCGAGACCTCGATGGGGCTCACGCCGCTCGAGGGGCTGGTCATGGGCACGCGCTCGGGCGACCTCGACGCGGGGGTGATCTTCCACCTCGGCCGGTCCGGCTCGACGCTCGACGAGCTCGACACCCTGCTCAACCGGCGTAGCGGACTGCTCGGCCTGAGTGGCACGGGCGACATGCGCGACGTGCAGGAGGCCGCGGCGGGCGGCGACGAGCCCGCGCGGCTCGCCCTCGACGTGTACCACCACCGGCTGCGCCACTACCTCGGCGCGTACCTGGCGCTGCTCGGCGGCGCCGACGCGATCGTGTTCACGGCGGGTGTGGGGGAGAACAGTCCGGTGACGAGGGCGGCGGCGCTCGCGGGCATGCAGTGGCTCGGCATCGAGCTCGACGAGTCGCTCAACGCGACGCGGTCGCCCGAGGCGCGGGTGGTGTCATCCGTCGGCTCGCGCGTTGCGGTGCTCGTGGTGCCGACGAACGAGGAGCTCGAGATCGCGCGCCAATCCGCAGCGCTGATCTAGCCGCACCGCTAGACGACCGGGTTGACCGTGCAGGTGGGGTTCGAGCCCGCCAGCCCCATGCTCGCGGTGACCGTGGCCCACTTCGACATCCATCCGCTCGGGTGCACGATGAGCATGCCCACCGACTTGCTGCCGCCGAGCAGCCCGCTGAGCAGGCCCGAGCCGAACTTCGTCGTGTAGGTGGGCCCGCCGGTCGTCGTCACCGAGCCCAGCAGCCCGCCCGTGACGACCTCGAGCCCCGTCACGTTGTAGTAGCCGTAGCGCACGTCGCCGAACGCGTAGCCGGCGGGCAGCGTCCAGGTGATCGTGACGACGGGGTTGAGACCGAGCGCTCCGGGGGCGAGCGTGCACGTCGGGCCGAGCGCGGGCGGCGGCACCGTCAGCGCGTCGAAGCTGCCCGTGGCGCGCTCGGCGTCTCCCCACGACGCGAGCGTCGATCGCGGCGGGGAGACGATGAGGGCCGCGGCGACCGCGAGCACCGCGAGCCCCACGAGCGCGCGC